>CACDUS010000006.1 GCA_902555945.1 uncultured Pelagibacteraceae bacterium
CTTCACCTCCACCTTTAGTTTCTCCGAACTTTCTAGTTTTAAATACAACATTTATTTTTTTTACTTTATAATTAGCTTTTACATTGAAATAATATGTAAATAGATCAAAAGATAAGTCATTAGGTGCAAATCTTTTTAAATATTTTTGATAAAATTGTCTTGAAACAATATTGGGCTGAGCATTAATATCTTTTAAATTATAACCTAGAATTACATAAGTAAATAATTCCATTGCTTTAGTTTGAAAAGATTGTTTTAAAGATCTTTCTTGTCTTTTGCCTTTTACAAATATTTTTTTATCTCTTTTAAAATTAATCACTTTTATTGCCTTTAAAATATCGATTGGATCAGTTTGCATATCTGAATGAGTCCATCCAATATACTTTCCTTTAGCTTTTTTAAGCCCATGTTTAATGCCATAACCATAGCCAATATTTTTTTTTATTTTAAAATATTTTATTCTTTTATCTTTCTTGTTTAAATTTTTTTTAAAAACTATTTCTGAATTATCATTTGATCCATTGTTAACCAAAATGAATTCTAAGTTTTTTGACTTTTTATAAATCTTTTTTATTCTTTTGATAACTAAAGGAATATTCTTTTCCTCATTAAAAAAAGGAATGATTAACGAATAATCAATCATTATTTACTAAAACTTTTAAATACTTAAAATTATTTCTTCTTATCTTTTTTAGATATAACCTTTTTAAATATGCAGGGAGACTTTTCAAATTTATTATGTGTGAAATATAATCACTAGGTCTCAAACCTTTTTTCATCAATTTTATTACATCACTCCAATCATCTTGATGAAAATTTTTAAAATTCGAATTCCAAATTCCTAATATTTTTAATTCCTTTCTTAAAATACTATTAATAGATTGTTTATCAAAAGTGACATCAGATCCTATATTTCCCATTAACGTTATGATCCCATGGTTTTTAGAAAATTTGAGAATCTGATTTAAAACATTTTTATTCCCAGTAGTATCAATTATATAATCAAATTTATTGGTAAAATTCTTAATTGTTTTTTTATTATATAGAAATTTTTTAATATTTTTTGAGGATAAATTTAATTTATGCCTATTTCGATCTGTTAAAGAAATATCTGATTTTTTAAATTTTATTTCAATTATTTTTGTAATTAGCAGTCCAATAAAACCAGAGCCTACTACTAAAATTTTTTTTTTTCCTGGATTAAAATTAAATGTTTTATTAACAGTGTTTAATGCTACGGCAGATGGTTCCATTGCAAATGCATCATTAAAATTCAAAGTATTTGGAAGCCTGACTATATTCCATGGATTTACATCCATAAATTCTGCAAAACCTCCGTCCTGTCTTGAGCCATAATAACTGTAGGACTTACAAACATTAAATTTTTTTAATTTGCAATATTCACATTTTTGACATGGTATCATTGGAAAAATTGAAACCTTTTGATTTTTTTTAAATTTATTTGAATTACTCTGAAAAACAGTGCCTGAAATTTCATGCCCCATAATTAGAGGATAATTATATGCTCCATTATAAAAAGCTCTTGGAACATCAGATGCACAAACACCTACTGCCTTAATTTTTACTCTTACTTTATTTTTTTGAAGATTAGTTAAAGATCTCGAACTATATATAAGTTTTTTATTACTTATTAAATTTACAATTTTATTTTCTAATTTCATTTATTTTCAAACAATGTTTTCCAATACTCATATACTTTAAGTTCAAAAGGATCATTTAAAGTTATCCACTGGTCTATTTCAAATACTATAAATTTCATTTTTTTATTTAACAACAAGTTTATATTATTACCAACGTAATACTCATTATTTAATAAATTTTTTACCTTTTGCGCTTTTTCAAAATTTTCGAAAAAATATTTAGCTTTTTTAAACCAAAAAGAACCTATTAACATTTGATCATTATAGGGTTTGGTTGATATTGTTTTTTTTTCTACTATTTTTTTTACTATGTGATTTTTATTAACTTTACAGTATGCAAAACTATCAAATGATTTTACAATTATATCATTTAGCTTGTAAGTCCAAATCACTCCATCGATATCTTTTTTTTGGGTTAATTGTTTAAATTTTTTTTCATTAAATATTGTTAAATAGTCACATGATGAAATAAATAAAGGTTCATTCTGATTAATTAATTTTTTTGCTAAATAACAGCTTGCAGCTGGACCTTGTGTAATTTTATTAACTGTTATTATCTTTGACTGATAATCTATTTCGTTTATCATTTTGCTTATTCTATTATTTAAATTATCTTTGTTATTTATAACAAAATTCCAATTTTTAGTTTTGGGAAATGTCATACAAGCGTTAATAAGCATTGGCTTTTTATTAATCTCAATCAAAGGTTTTGACACTCTATAACCATATTCTTTGAATCTTTTACCTTCACCTGACATAGGAATTAAATTTGCTCCAGGAAAAATAATTTGATTTGAAATTTTAATATTCTGTTCAAAATATCTTTTCCAATATAAATATATTCTAAAATCTAAGGGAGTTCCTAAACAAATAAATTTTTCAACTTCAAAAATATTTAATTTTAATTTTGATTTTTTCATCAAATTAAAAATTAAACTAACATAAGCTTCCTTTTTAGAATTTTTTAATAATTTCTTTGCAAAAAATTTAAATATCTTAAGCGATTTAAAATAATATATTCCACATGAAGCATATTCTTTGACTGGATTTTTTGTATATGATTTCTTTTCCTGAATTGAGATAAAGTTATTTTTTTTATTTGATTTAACGTAGGCATAAAGTGTGCCTGTAAAGGAGCTTGGATGGAATTCTTTGAATACTGGAATTGATCCATCGATGGTGTAAATATTTCTTAAAAATCTTTGATAATCCCATTTTACAAAAAAATCACAGTAGGAAATAATTATTGGTTCATTTTCATCTAAACCTTTTAATTTTAAGACTGAATAAACGGGTCCCTTATCATGATCATCTACAATGTAAATTTTTCCTTTTTTAACAGTTTTTAAAATGATCCTTTTTAGTCCCCTTTTTTTAGATTGTTTTTTTGAAATAATAAAATGAAAATAATCATTAGGATTGAACATCTGAACAACGTGATCCAAAACAATAGAGTTTTTACCAGTAGATAACAAAAATTTATCTTTTTTGATACCTTCCTTAGCAAATCGAAGAGACTTACCCGCTAAAGTAATTAAAACGTTCAATTTATTTTCTTATGTTTTTTCCAATAGTTAACAGATTCTTTTAAGTTTTTAAGCGCATCTTTATCAGCTGGATTTCTCTCTCTAAAATTCAGTTCTAAAATTAATTCTGCATCCTTACAGCCATTATTCAATAAAGTTGATATAACTTTGTCAGCTTTAATTTTTCCAACTCTATTGTATTTATTTATAAATGGCCAATGTCCTCCCTTGTCTTTTAAACTTTGTTTTAAATGAATTACTTTTGCTTCTTTTGCAAATACTTCCAACCAACTGTAAGGATCAAAATCTTTTTTATTTTTTGAAGTTAATTCTCCATGATCAACATCCAAACAAATTTTAAAAGGTATAGGTGATTTAAAATTTACATCTTTTTGTAATTTTTTGCATTCATTTATCGTTTCACCTTGTTCTCTGGAGATCGACATTGGTTCCCAAAGAATATTTTTTAAACCTTTTTTTTTTGCAAAATCCCCTACAATATGCCAATTATTTATATTTTCATGTCTTCTCTTTTTTCTTAATAAAACATTATTGTTATCTTTATAGCTAAAAATTCCAAAATGACTTCCTATTGATGGACATTCTAATTCAGATGAAATATTTACAAGTTTTTTGAACCATTTTATCCAATATAATTGAATATCTTTATCAGTATGTGCCAAATGATTTAGTCTTGTATAAGCACCTGTAAAAATACTAGAAATATTTATATTATTTTTTTTTATCTCTTTTTTAAATTTTCTTATTTGAGAAGATAATAATTTATTATCAAAATATGGGCTAAGTAAATCTGCAGATAATTGCACATTTTTAATTTTTAGATCTTTGTTTATAAAACCAAATAATTCACTTGGTTCACAAAATCTATTGACTGCAAAGCCTGTATTAACACCTAAATCAAATTTCATATAACACTATCAATAGATTTCTTTATATTTTCAAAGTTTTTAGTTATAGAATTTCTTTTATCAAATAAACTACTTGAACCAAGTATTAAATTATCCGCACCTTTTAAAATCATATCAGGTATTGTTTTTGGATTAACATTGCCATCAACCGATATACTTACCTTTTCTCTAATACCCATTTTTTTTAGTAATTCATCAAGTTTATAAATTTTATTCAAAGTTTGTGGAACTAAAGGTTGACCTTTGTATCCAGGGTTTACTGTCATTAAAATAATATTATCTGCATCTTCTATTACATATTCTAATGAATCTAATGGTGTGCCAGGTGAAAGTGCTATTCCAACTTTTGCACCAAGATTTCTGATTTCAACAAGGTCAGAATGTAAATTTTTTGAAGCCTCTTGGTGAATAGTCAAAATATCATTTTTTTTTATATTTAAACTTTCAAAAATTCTTTTAGGTTCATCAACCATTAAATGATAATAAAATTTCATATCAGTTGATGAACGCAAAGAATTAATAATTGAAGATCCCATTGTAAAATCTGGAACAAAATTTCCATCAATCATGTCGATATGTAAATAATCTAATTTTAAATTCTCTATCTCGTTCAATTGTGGTTTGACATTTAACCAGTCAAAACACATAGCAGATGCTGAAAATTTTATTTTTTTATACATTTATATATTTGGTTTTATGGCAACTTTAATTCCATCTCCTTTGAAAAGAATATTGTAACCTTTTATTATATTTTTTAATTTGATTTTATGAGAAATCAGAGGTTTTAAATTAATTTTTTTATTATCTATCATACTTAAAGCTTTTTTATGCTGTAAATGAGAGCTTCCGTGAGATCCCATTAAATTAATTTCATTATAATGTATAAAGTTTGAGTCAATTTTAATTTTAGAGGCTTTTTTGTTCACACCACCAAATAAATTTATCACACAACCTTTGTTGGCTATATCTAATGCTAATTTATGAGTCTCAATAGAAGGGTTTGCTGTAAAAATATAATCAGCACCAGAACTATTATTTAAGTTGTAGAAGTCTTTAATTAATTTTTTTTTGTTCATTATCAAAGTTTCACAATTTAAAATTTTTTTTGCAAATCTTAGTCTTTTTTTATTTATATCAATGAAAATAATTTTTTTTGATTCATATTTTTGAGCCAATAATCCAATCATAAGTCCTATTGGACCACTTCCAAAAATAGCCACAACCTTTTTTTTTCTAAATTTCATTTTTTCAAAACCATTAATACAACAAGCTAATGGTTCTGCTAAAGCAGCTTCATCAAAAGATGTTTTTCCGTAAAATTTTGATATTGGAGCTGAATTCGTATCTTTTTTATTCAAAAAAATAAACTGAGAAAAGCCACCATTTAACTCATAACCAAAAGCAAAATTTTGTTTTGTCTCAAAATCTGCTCCTAAAGATACTTTGTCACCAACTTTAAATTTTTTACTTTTTGAAAAGTAAATTTTACCTGAAGTTTCATGACCAATAATTCTTGGTTCAATTATTCTCTTTGAGCCTTCACGAAATATTCTTAAATCTGAACCACAAATAGTGCAACTCTCCACTTTTATTATCAAATAAATATTTTTATCTAAAAATTTTTTTTTCTTTAAAATTTTTATCCTTTTTGGACCAAAATAATATGCAGCATTGAATTCTAATTTTTTCATTTTTAAAATTCCATAGGTACAATCAAAAAAATTAACAATAAAATTAATATTAGAGAAAGATAAAATTTACTCCAACTGTTAAAAAAAATAAAAATACTTTGTTTGATTGTGTTTAAATTATTTTTTTTATTTAAGATAAAAGGACTTAATGGTTTGGTTAAGTAATAAATAATCGGAATTATATATAAAAAATGAAGAAAAAAATGTGGATAGACAAAATATTCAAAACCAAGATAATTCACATCATACTTTAAAAAATATAATGATACTATTATATCAGAAACCATTAATGCATAAATTGGTAAAAATTTTACAAATAATTCATAAAAATCAATTTTATAAAAAAAATAAAGACAAGAAATCAAAACTATTGGCATCAAAAAATATAGGATAAAGTAACTTAGAGAAAACTTATATATATTTTCAACAGTATGACCTTCTAACGAAAGAAAATCTTTAAACAAATAAATAAAAATGACATAAAAAATTAAATTGTAAACTAAGACATAAAACGATTTTATCAAATTATTTGATAGCCTTAAAACTCTTATTGATGAATATATCATCCAAAAGATTAGACCAATTATTGAACCACTAAAACTTAAAAAAGAGAAACAAGACCATAAAAATGTTAATATAGAAATCTGATAAAATTTAAATTTATTTATATTTAGACAAAGAAGAGTAATTGATAAAAATAAAAGTAATGAAAATGATATATTTGGATATTCTAAAAGTATTATTTTTTTTCTGGAAAGAAATTCGAGGTTGTCAAAATTAAAAACAAGATCGAATAAAAACTTTTTAAAATCATAAGCAGCGTAAGAAACTATCGATAAAACTGATATTGAAGTTGCCCACAAAAAATTTAAATATTTAAGCAATATGTGCTGTAAAACAAAAAAAATTAAACTTGGTATTAAAACATAAAAAAATATTTCAATAAAAGTTGATGGAAATATTTTCAAAATATCAAAAATATATATTTTTTGACCATCTAACGAAATTGGATTGCGGATATAAAGAAATAAAAAAATAAATAAAGTGACTGTAGTAGATATATAATTATTTTTTTTTTCTTTAAAAGAAATCATTTTATTACATCAAATTAATCTTTAATAAAATATATATTGTTATAAAACAAGAATAATAACAATTTTAAATGGAAATTATAATTCATAGAGTAAACAATCTTTCAAAACTCAAATATATTCCAACAAATTATGGAATTGAGATTGACGTCCGAGATTTTAAAAATGATTTAATATTAAGTCATGATCCATTTAAAAATGGAGAAAAATTAGAAAAGTTTTTGAAACATTACAATCATGGAACCTTAATCATCAATATTAAATCTGAGTATATAGAGTCAAAAGTTTTAAAATTGTTAAAAAAATATCGAATAAAAAAATATTTTTTTTTAGATTCTACTTACCCTTCTATAATTAACCAATATAAAAAAAAAGATTTCAAATTTGCAATTAGAGTGTCAGATTATGAATCAATTAAAAATGTATATAATTTTAATAATAAAATTAAATTTATTTGGCTTGAATTATTTGAAAAAGTTTACCTAAAAAGTAACGATTTAAATTTTTTAAAAAAAAATAAAATTAAAATATGCTTAGTTTCACCTGAATTACATAAAAAACCAAATGATATAAAAAAAATTAAAAATTTTATTAAAAAAAACAGACTTGAGATAACGTTTGTATGCACAAAACAAAAATTTATAAAGAATTGGATAAATTTTTAGTTATAAATTTTGAAAATGCCATAATAGTAGCTTGAGGACTTTCGCCTGTGTTTCCAGGAATTATACTGGCATCCGTAATAAAAATATTCTTAAAATCTTTTAATTTTCCATTAAAGTCAGTTAAACTATTTTTGTTTGGTGCATATCTCATGCTACTCATGCCATGAACAGAAACTAAATGTAATTTTTTTTTTTGAAAATTTTGAGATAAATTCATTGCCTCTTTCTGACTTTTGATGTGTCCAGAATTCTCAACCGGATATAGTATAAAATCTACATCATCATCAAAAAAAAGTTTTGATGTTCTCTCAATGGCTTTCTTGATTTCTAAAGTGTCTTTTTCATCAAATGAATAACTAACATATGGATTATTTAAAAAACTTTTAATTTGACCATGAGAATTAGATTTAATTTGATAAATATACATTCCGTAATGTTCATGATTTTTTATAATATCTTTTTTTATTTCATCACTAAAATGACTAGCGGTTGCAAGAATATATGGTAATTCTGAATTAGCAGCAGAGAGAAGAGCACCTTCTTTTTCAAATTCTCTCATGAAATAGATACTTACAGGATGGTCTGGATTGTATTTAAAACTTTTATTAAAGTTAATAGGTTTTTTAAATTTCAAAATTATCTTAAAATTTATATGAAATTCAAAATTATTTTCATTATTGTCAATTAATCTATTTTTTTGTAATAAAAAAGGAGTATTAATAGGACCACAGCATATAAACAAATTTTTAAATTTAAATTTATATTTTTTTAAATTTAATCTATTTTCAACAATCAATGATTTGGCCTCACCATTTTGAGTATTTATTTTTAATACTCTTGTATCATGTAAAATATTAACGCCATTTTCACTTAAGTAACTTAAATAAGTTTTATTCATATTCTGTTTTTCTTCTCCAACAATACCTGAAGAATATCTTTCACATTTTTCAATTTGCCAATTTAATTTTTTTGATTTTTCAAATAATATTTTTGAGTCATTATCCACAGAAGTTAATTGATCTGTGTTTACTTTAATTTCAGATTTAATTTCATCAATTAGATTACTGAAATGATCAAACTTTAATATTGTTTTATTTTCCTTAAACCATTTATTAAAAATCCATTCAGGTGTATTAGAAAAATAACCAGCATTAACATAAGTAGAACCTCCAACACACGATCCTTGACCATATCCAATTATTGGACCTCCGTTATTTGAAATTAGGGGCGTTGCACCATTATTTTTATAAAGTTTAATGATATTTTTTCCAATATTTGAGAAATCTAGATCATTTACATTGGGTCCATCTTCTAAAATAATACATTCTTTTTTTTGCTTAAAAAGTTCAAAAGCTGTTGTAGATCCACCAGCTCCTGATCCAATTATAATATTTTCTATATTAAAATCATTACTATCATCAAAGGAATTTAAATTCTTAAAAGGCATAATTAACTTGAATGTAATGATAAATTAGCTTTTAAAAAATTATCTAAGTTTTTTAAATATGGAAACCCACTTGCTAATTTAATAATTTTAGGAAAATGGTTCAATCTAATTTGATAAAAAAATATAATAATAAAAAATATATTCACTATAAAAAGAAATAGTAAAAATAAACAGATAATAATCTTTAAAGATATATTAAATCTAGTTAACGACTCAAAAAAATTGTCTAAAATAGAATTAACACGATTTTTATCATTTTCATATAAGTTTAATAAATATTGTGAATAAACTAACTGTATGATTTTTTTAAAAAAAAACATTTTAAGACCTCAAAAATTTTTTTTTAACAAAAGATGAAATTATATTAGTAAATCCCTTTTCTAATACTTTATCTAGGCTAGAAAAAAAATAATCAATTTCTTCTTGATTAACTATAATGGGTGGAGATATCCAAAGACAAATTTCCTCATTCTGACCTAAAGAAGTAAGTATATTATGTTCTGAGTACAATGAGTCTATTACCGATGAAACGACAAGTTTATCAATAAATCTATTGTCTTTAGTCATTTTTGATGGAATGAAAGATAAAATCTTTTTGAGTATATCGGGGCCGGTATTAAACAATATACCTTGAAGACAACCTTTGCCTCTTATTTCTTTTATATATTTTGGATACTTATCTTTTAATTTACTTAAGTTTTCAAAAATTTTTTTACCTATAGTTTTTGCTTTATGAGGATAATTTTCTTCTACAGCTATATTAACAGCTTCCAAAGCAGTAACACTTTCTTCGCCAAAAGCGTTATACGTCGTTGAATGAATAGTGCTGTCTGTCAAAACACCGTATGCTTTTTCAAATATTTTTTTAGTAGTTGTGTAACAAGATATTGAAGATTTTCCTCCTCCAAAAGATTTTGACATAGTTAAAATATCTGGAACTAAATCTTTGTATTGCATAAAATAAAAAAATTCACCAGTTTTTCCCCACCCTGTATAAATTTCATCGAATATCAAAATTATTTCATTATCTGAACAAATTGATCTCACTTCTCTTAGAAAATTTTCTGAACATTCTAATAAACTTGAAGCGCTAAAGGGTTCGATTATAATTGCATAAATATCTGACTCACCATCTTTATTTTTATATTTTTCAATTTTATTCTTTAAATCTTCGATGTCGTTCCAATTGAATTGCTCAGTATTTGTTAATCCTGGAAATTTAAATTTTACCTCAGGTGATGAGCTTATACTTCCTGTTCCTAATAATTTACCATGAAAAGAGATATTAGAGTGTAAAATATATTTTCTTTTTCCATTATGATATTTATAGGCAAGTTTGATTGCCCCTTCATTTGCTTCAGCTCCTGAGTTTGGTAAATAAGATACATTTAAATCACCTGGTAAAATTTGTGATATATTGAAGCTTAAAGCTGCTAGATAAGGGCATAAAAAATTTTTATGTACCTCTACTTTATTTTGATTTTGAAAATTTATTCTTGCATTTATTATTCTGTCATGATTGTGACCATGATTTAAAACTCCAAATCCTCCAGTAAAATCGTAAATTTTTTTTCCTTTTTTTGTATAAATATAAATTCCCTTAGAGGTTTTTGCCAAGTCATTACCAAACTCAAAAGAGGACAATAATTTTATTTGACTAGAACTTACATGATTGTTGTATAAATCTTTTACTTTTTCTAGTGAAAAATTATCAATTTCTTCGGATTTAATTAGTTTCATTTATAAGTTAAGATGCATCCAAAATAACTCCTACACCTATATTAAAAAATTGTCTATTATATTCAATAAAAACTAATAAATTATAAATATAATAATGGTGCGGCTAGAGAGACTCGAACTCTCATGGACTAAGTCCACACGGCCCTCAACCGTGCCTGTCTACCAATTTCAGCATAGCCGCAAATATGACCCATATTAAATCAATGACAATTAGGTTTCAAATTGATAAATTTTAATATGGAATTTAATCAAGAAGTAAAAAAAGCTACTGATCCTATTTATCAAAAAATATCAAAGGTTGTGCCTGAGATTGAATGGTCAGTACATGCTCCTTACATTCACAAAATTAATAAACTTAAAAAAGAAAAAAATGCAGTAATTCTTGCTCACAACTATCAAACGCCAGAAATCTATCATGGTATCGCTGATTTTTCAGCTGACTCTTTAGCACTTGCAGTTGAAGCTTCAAAAACATCAGCTGATATAATTGTAATGGCAGGAGTTCATTTTATGGCTGAGACTGCAAAATTAATGAGTCCAAATAAAAAAGTTTTATTACCAGATATGGATGCTGGTTGTTCTTTATCTTCATCAATAACAGGTGAAGATGTAAGATTGCTGAAAGAAAAATATCCTGGAGTTCCTGTTGTTTCATATGTTAACACATCTGCTGATGTAAAAGCTGAAACAGATGTATGTTGTACATCAGCTAATGCTGTAAAAATTGTAAAATCATTAGGTGTGAAAAAAGTAATCTTCTTACCTGATGATTATTTAGCAAAATATGTTGCATCACAAATAGATGTTGAAATTATTTCATGGAAAGGAATTTGTATAGTTCATGATCAATTTAATGAAAATGAAATAAATGATATAAGAAAAAATAATCCTGGAATAAAAATTATTGCTCACCCTGAATGTCCGCCAGAAGTTATAAAAGCTAGTGACTTTGCTGGTTCAACTTCAGGTATGATAAAATATGTCAAAGATAATCAGCCAAAAAAAGTTATGATGGTTACTGAATGTTCTATGAGTGATAATATTCAAATTGAAAATCCAAATGTTGAATTTATCAAGCCATGTAATATGTGCCCACATATGAAAAAAATTACTTTACCAAAAATTCTTGATTGTCTAGAAAATGAAAATGGCGAAATAACTATGGACCAAAAAACTATAGATAAAGCTAGATTATCAGTGGAGAAAATGGTTGCTATTGGTAGATAATTTTTGTGTCTCAAATTAAATTAAGTAAAAATTTTATTAAAGATCGAGTTAAACTTGCTCTTACAGAAGATCTATACCCTTCTGGAGATATAACTTCTGGTTTAATAAAAGAAAATAAAATTATCACAGCAAAATTAATTTCTAATCAAAAAGCTGTTGTTGCAGGTTTATTGTTTGCAAAACAAGCTTTTGCTCAAGTAGATAATAAACTTAAATTTATAATTAAAAAAAAGGATGGATGTTTAGTAAAAAAGAATTCTTTGATAGCAACAATAAAAGGTAAGGCAAACTCAATATTAATTGCTGAGAGAGTTGCCTTAAATTTCTTATCTCATATTTCAGGTATAGCTACTAAAACAAATCAGCTTGTAAGACTCGCAGGAACCAAATGTAAAATTTGTTGCACAAGAAAAACTATTCCAAATTATAGAGTTATTCAAAAATATGCAGTTAAATTAGGTGGTGGAACAAATCATAGATTTAATTTAAGTGATGAATTTTTAATCAAAGACAACCATATTGCTAGCTCCAATATTAGAGAGCTTGTTATATTAGCAATTAAAAATAAGAAAGGAAAAAAAATTACTGTTGAAGTTGATAATATTAAACAGCTAAAAAAAATTATAGGACTGAAATTTAATAGAGTTTTATTTGATAATATGAGTATTAAAAATTTAAAAGCAGGAGTTAAGCTTGCAAAAAAATATTACGAAACTGAGGCATCAGGAAATATTAATTTAAAAAAAATAAAATCAGTTGCTGCAACTGGAGTAAATAGAATTTCTGTAGGTAGCATTACACATAGTGCTCCAGCTGTAGATTTTAAATTAGAAATCAATTAACAAACTTAGAAAGATCAGGCTTAAAGTAATTAGGACCTTTCATTACTTTTCCATGTTCATTATAAATTGGTTCTCCATTTTCATCTAATTTACTCATATTTGAATTTTGAACCTCTTCAAAACATTTATCAAGATTAATACCAAACGCATGTCCTGCTCCATAAGTAACATAAAGAATATCTGTTAATGCATCAGCAACCTCCAATAAATCTTTATTATTCATTGCCTCTGTTAGTTCAGTAAGTTCTTCTTTAATCAAATCAAGCCTTAGTTTGTTAATTTTATCTGTACTAAATGAGGGTTTTGTTTTGACTTCTTGGCCAAAAGTTTTCATAAAAGTTCCTACTTTATCGAAATTTGTCATTTTGCTCCTGTAAGTTTAAATAAAAGTAATATATATCTATTGTATATACTTTTAAAAATATTATTCATGAAATTAAGAAAAGAATTCGACAGCATTGGAAAAATCAGTGTTCCAGATGATAAATATTGGGGTGCATCAACTCAAAGATCAAAAAAATATTTTGATATCGGTGAGTTTTTAGTAAGACCGATTCTTATTAAATCTATTGCAATAATTAAAAAAGCAGCAGCCATAGTTCACAGAAAAGAAAAACAGATTTTACCAAATATCTCTAATGCAATTGTGAAAGCGTCAAACGAAGTAATAAGTGGTAAATTAAATGAACATTTCCCATTAAAGGTTTGGCAAACAGGGTCTGGTACTCAAACAAATATGAATGTGAATGAAGTAATAGCTAATAGGGCTATTGAAATTCTTGGAGGAAAAAAAGGAACAAAAAAACCTGTTCATCCTAATGATCATGTAAATAAATCTCAATCTACAAATGATGTTTTTCCAACTGCAATGCATATCGCAATAGCACTTGAAACTAAAAACAAATTATTACCATCATTAGAATTATTAAATAAAGAATTAAAGAAAAAAGTTTCTCAATTTAAAAATATAATAAAAGTTGGTAGAACACATCTTCAAGATGCTACCCCCTTATCTTTAGGGCAGGAATTTTCAGGATATCAATCGCAAATGGAGGATTGCATTGGTAGGATTAAAAATGCTTTAACAGAAATTTATTTTTTAGCCCAAGGAGGAACTGCTGTTGGAACAGGAATTAATAGTAAAAAAGGCTTTGACAAAAAGATAATTAATGAAATTAAAAAAATTACTAAATTACCATTCAAACCAACAAAAAATAAATTTGCAGCACTAGCTGCACATGATGAAATAGTAAATTTTTCTGGAACATTAAATACCACAGCAGTTAGCTTAATGAAAATAGCTAATGACATAAGATTTTTAGGATCAGGACCTAGGGCTGGATATGGTGAAATTATATTACCTGCTAATGAACCTGGCTCTTCAATTATGCCAGGTAAAGTAAATCCTACTCAATCAGAAGCAGTAACGATGGTATGTGTAAAAGTTATTGGTAATCACAATGGTATTACAATGGCAGGTTCACATGGGCATTTTGAATTAAATGTTTTCAAACCATTAATTGCTCATAACATTTTGCAATCTATAGATTTATTAGCCGATAGTACTAAAAATTTTGCTTTATACTGTGTAAAAGGAATTAAAGCAGATAAAATTAAAATTAAGAAACTTTTGGAGAACTCTTTGATGTTAGTTACAGCTTTAGCACCTCAAATTGGTTATGATAATGCTGCTAAAATAGCTAAATCAGCACTAAAAAATGGAACTACATTAAAAGAAGAGGCTTTAAAAACAAAATTAATTAACGAAAAAGATTTTGATAAAACTGTTGATCCAAAAAAAATGATTCATCCAGCATAAGCATTAAAAAAATTGCTTACAAAATTTTTAAATGTAATTTTATTAAAAATTCTATTTTGAGATGAATTAAAATTGTCCAAATATTTTTGAAGATTTTCGTTATCAACATTATCAACTTTAATATTATCAAAGCTAAATGTTTTTTTATCTACACTATATATAAAATCAAATTCTATATTTTTTAATTGATTTCTATTATCTTTTTTCACCTGGAAAGATTTGTAGAAATTATCTAAATCTTTAAAATCAAGAATAGCTTTGCCAATAAATTTAATTTCATTTTCATTGTAACTTAAAAAACTTTCTTTAAATGAAATCTTTAAATCTTTTTTCCACATTAAATTGGTGTCAGAAAAATTAATTTCCCCTTGCTCAATATCGATTTTCAAAAATAAATTATTTAACTCGTTAATATCAGTGATATCTTTTAGATTTAAAGTAATTTTAGCATTGAAATTTTTATTGCTAAGAATTTCAGTTTTAATGATGTCAACGAGAATAGAATCATCATTTATTAAATTTTTTGAACTCAAGCCTAAATATTTAAAATTAGCAACTAAGTAAAAAGGTTTAAATTCAATTATTCCTTGGTAAGAATTATTATCTTTTAAAGAAAAAAATTTTAATGAATTTTTACTTATTTCATAATCAAATGACGTATTCTTATTTATAAATCTTATATTTAAATTTCCATTCTTTATTTCTTCATCATAATTAATTTGATTGTCTATGTTTAATCTTATTTTTTTTGAATTAAAATTCGTAATTATATTTTTATTAAATTTATCGTTCTTAATAGAAATTTTAAATGGAAGATTAAAAATTTCATTTTTTGCATGAAGAACATTTAGTAAATTCTTTTGATCATAAAAAAACTTACTATTACTTAACTTATTTATAAATAATACTTCTTCATCTTTATTTTCAAAAAAAATATTACTATTTTTGATTACAATTTTATTTTCATTAGGTTCAATTTTTAAAAGTTTTTGAAAAAATGATAAATCTTTTAATTGAATATTAAAATCAGTTTCATTTAAAATTATATCTTTTATAAAAACTTCATTAAATGAGAAAAATTTTTTGGGTGATATAAAAATTTTGATATTTCCAATATTAGCAATTTTTTTTTTATCTTTAATTATTGATGAATTTTTTGAAGCATAATGTGGAGATGGTAATAATGAGTAATATATTTCTTCATTAAAATTTAAATCAATATTATATTTTTTTAAAATATGGGTCTTAATTTTTGCCTCAATTTGAGTTTTATTATTGAATGTAGGTATCAAAAAATAACTTAAAATAAGAATTAATGATATGCCGACACCTAAAACAACTTTACTATTAGTGTCAAATTTCTTTTTTTTTATATTTTTAATAAAAAGTGTTAAATTATTAAAATAGCTTTCTAATAAATCATTAATTAATAGAAATTGTCTCTTAATTTTTTTAGCAAATAAGTTATCTTTACGCATATTAATTTGATCAACTTATATTAAATATATTAAAATGGTAAACTCTGAATATTTAAAAAAACTTAATAATGCCCAAAAAGAAGCTGTTCAGCATCTTGATGGGCCTTTATTGATTGTTGCGGGAGCTGGATCAGGCAAAACAAAGGTACTTACAACTAGGATTGCTAATATAATTAAAGAAAAGAAAGCATTTCCTAATCAAATCTTAGCTGTAACATTTACCAATAAAGCGGCTAAAGAAATGCACTTGAGAGTTAGCAAAATCCTTGGTTCAGCAGCAACAAATCTTTCCTGGTTAGGAACTTTTCATTCTATTTGTGCAAAACTTTTAAGAAAACATGCGTCAGCAGTAAATTTGAACTCGAACTTTACGATAATAGACACTGATGATCAAACAAGATTAATTAAAAATATTTGTAAGGCAGAAAATGTTGATATAAAGCAACTTTCTCCAAAATATATACTAGCAATTATTGATCGTTGGAAAAATAAAGGTTTTTACCCAAATGAAGTAATCATCAATAGCAAAGATATTTATGAAAAAATTGTTTTACCAATTTATAAAATTTATCAACAAAAACTAATAGACCTAAATTCATGTGATTTTGGTGATTTAATTTTACATACTGTTAAAATTTTAGAAAAAAATTCTGATATTAGAGAAATTTACTCAAAAAATTTTAAATATATTCTTGTAGACGAATATCAAGATACAAACTTTATTCAAAGCAAATGGTTAAATTTATTATCTGAAAAAAATAACAATATTTGTTGTGTTGGTGATGATGATCAATCAATCTATAGCTGGAGAGGGGCAGAGATTAAAAATTTTTTAGAATTTGATCAAGTTTATAAAAATACTAAAGTTATAAGACTTGAACAAAATTATAGATCTACACAAAATATACTTTCTGTAGCCTCAGATTTAATTTCTAATAACCAAAATAGAGTCGGAAAAACTTTAAATACTACTCGTGAAGAAGGTGATGCTGTAAAACTTAATTGTTTTAAGAATGGCAAGGATGAAGCAATAGGTATTTCTGATGAAATTGAAAAAATAAAAAAAAACTTTAAACTAAATGATATTGCAATACTTGTAAGAGCAATATTTCAAACTAGAGAATTTGAAGAAAGATTTTTAAAAGTTGGAATACCTTATCGAATATTAGGTGGGACTAAATTTTATGAAAGAGCTGAAATTAAAGATTGTTTAGCTTATTTACGCCTTACCTACCAAGAAAAAGATGATTTAGCTTTTGAGAGAATAATCAATAATCCTAAAAGATCTATTGGAGACAGCACATTAAAACTAATTCATGAATATTCAAAAAAAAATTCTCTATGTTTAGAAGTTTCGTCAAAAAAAATGATTCAAGACAATCTAATTAAACCTAAAGCGAAAATTGGATTAACTTCTTTTTTAGATTTGATGATTAAATGGAGAAATGATTTAAATATAAAAAAGATAAATCATGTTAAATTATTACAAATTATTTTAGATGAGTCTGGTTATTCTGCAATGTTAAAAAATAAAAAAGATATTGAAAATGAAAACAGATTGGAAAATATCAAAGAACTTTTAAGTGCTATGAAAGAATTTGATAATTTAGAGAGTTTTTTAGAACATGTTTCTTTAGCAACTTCTATAGATCAAGATTGGGAAGGAGAAAAAGTAAATATGATGACGATGCATGCAGCCAAAGGTTTAGAATTTGAAACTGTGTTTCTGCCAGGATGGGAAGAAGGTCTTTTTCCTCATCAAAAATCTATTGAGGAAAAAGGTCAAAACGGTTTAGAAGAAGAAAGAAGACTTGCATATGTTGGGATAACACGGGCGAAGAAAAAAGCTATTATATCTTTTTCAATGAATAGATTTTACCAAGGGGATTGGATAGATAGTATGGCTTCAAGATTTGTGGATGAATTACCAGAAAAATATATAGAAAAAAATTCTTTTTTTGACGAAACAAAAGATGAATTTGATGACTTTGAATTTAATCAAGATTTTGATGATAGTGACAACGTAAGAAGTCCTGGCTGGATAAGATACCAAAAAAGAATAAAATGATTAGAAAGAGAATAGATCAATTAAGAAAAAAATTTATAAATTTAAAAATAGATGGATATATAATCCCTAAAAATGATGAATTTTTTTCAGAATATTCAAAAAAAGATAGATTAAAATTTATTTCAAATTTTAGTGGCTCTGCAGGTTATGCAATAATTTTAAAAAAAAAAAATTATTTATTTATAGACAGTAGATACACTATTCAAGCTGAGCTTGAGTCAAAAGATCAATTCAAAATTATAAAATTAGAGGATATTGTTAATTGTAAATTATTTAAAGATATAACCATAGGTTTTGATCCAAAACTTTTTACATCAAACCAGATTTCAAATTTTTTTCTAAAATTTAATAAAGTCAAAAAAATTGATATTAATCTTATTGATATTCTAATGAAACAAAACTCATTTATATCAAAACCCTTTTTTTCTTTAAGTAAAAATATTGTAGGTCAAAGTCATTTAAATAAGATAAAAAAGGTATCAAATTTTCTTAAAAAGAATAATTCAGATTATCTTTTTGTAAGTGCACCTGAAAATGTTGCATGGATTTTAAATATTAGGGGTTTTGATAATCCAAATAGTCCAGTACCAAATTGTCGACTATTAATTAATAATAAAAATAGATTTTTTTTAATTGCCGAAAAAAAAAAATTAAAAAAACTTATTAAAGAAAAAAAAATAATAAAAAAACAAATAATTGAACCAACAAACTTTGAGCATTTAATTGATAAAATAGATAAAGGTAAAATTATAATTGACAATAAAAGTTGCTCAATATTTTATGAAACCTTAATAGCTAAAAAATTTAAAATATTAAAAAAACAGGACCCAATTTATTTTTATAAATCAATTAAGAATAAAATTGAGATTAAAAATATGATTCAAAGTCATATTTTTGATGGTGCTGCTTTAACAAAATTTTTATACTGGATAAAAAAAATAAATAAAAAAAAAATTACAGAATTTGAGGCACAAAAAAAGCTTGAGAGTTTTAGAAAACAGAATAAGAATTATTTATTTCCAAGTTTTAATACTATTGCTGGAACTGGTGCAAATGGTGCGATAGTTCATTACAAAGCAAATAAAAAAAACTCAAGAATAATAAACAAAAAAGATATTTTTTTATGTGACTCTGGTGGTCAATATAGTTATGGAACTACCGATGTAACTCGTACTATATGTTTTTCAACACCAAATAACTCTATAAAGAACATTTTTACGAGAGTCTTAAAAGGACACATAGCTGTCGCTAATGCAGATTTAAAAAAATATTTCACAGGAAAAATGATTGATGTTTTAGCAAGAAAAAGTTTAAAAGAAAAAAAGCTTGATTATGGACATGGAACTGGTCATGGAGTTGGTTTTTTTTTAAATGTTCATGAAGGCCCTCAAGCTATATCAAAATTAAATGAGGTAAAAATTTGTGAGGGTATGATTTTAAGTAATGAACCAGGTTTTTATAAAAAAGGTTCATTTGGAATCAGGATTGAAAATCTTGTGTATGTTAAAAAAATAAAAAATAGATTAAGTTTTAAAAATTTAACTTTAGCACCTATAGAAAAAGAACTAATCAATTTTAAACTTTTAAATTCAGAAGAGGAAAAGTATCTTTTTAAATACCATTTCGAAGTTTATCAAAAAATTTCAAAGTTTTTAAATAAAAATGAGAAAAAGTGGTTAGCTAGCATTATCTAACATTTTTAACCATTCCTTTTGATTTAAAATTGTAATGCCAAAATCTTTTGCAGCATCTATTTTTCTTTTTGTAGGTTTATCTCCAACTATCAGATAATTAAGTTTTTTTGATATATTACTAATTATTGTTCCTGAATTTTGTTCTATGATTGATTTAGCTTCAGCTCTACTCATTCCATTTAATTTACCTGTTAAAAGAAAAGTTTTATCTTTTAACAGTCCATTTCTTTTTGTTTCAATGCTATCTTTTATTGATAAAATTTTTGAAAGATCATTTAAAACTTTTAAATTTGTTTTGTTAGAGAAAAAATTTTTAATTGATTTGATCTGAGTTTCACCTATTCCATCAATATTTAATAATTCATTTATTTTTTTATTTTTTGAAAGATCTGAGAATTTTTTGAAAGTTTTTAAATATTTCGCAATCAATTTTGCGTTTTCAAGACCAATGTGTCTAATGCCAAGTGAATAGATAAACCTTTCAAAAGAAATATTTTTACGAATATCAATTGAATATTTTAGATTTGAAACTGATTGTCTTCCCCAACCCTCCATACTTTGAATTTTATTATAATCTAAATTAAATATATCTTGAGGTAATTTAATTAATTTTAGTTTCCAAAAATTTTCAACAATTTTTTTTCCAAAACCCTCGATATTTAAAGCTTCTTTTGAAACGAAATGTTTTATCTTTTCAACTGATACTTTATTACATTCAAATCCTTCGCTTGAACATCTTCTTACAGCATCTTCTTTTTTTGTTATTACATTAAATTCTTTTATAGTTTTTGAACCACAGGAAGGGCAAATAGTAGGAAATAAAAATTTAGTTGATTTTTTATCTCTTTTATTTAAATCCACTGAAATAATATGTGGTATAACATCTCCAGCTCTTTCAACTGTTACCACATCTCCAATTCTTATATCTTTTCTATTTATCTCATCTTCATTATGTAAAGTTGCATTTGATACAACTACTCCACCTATATTTATTGGATGAATTTTAGCTACAGGTGTAAGTGCACCTGTTCTTCCAATTTGAATATCAATATCTATAATTTTTGAAATTCCATTATTTGCAGAAAATTTATGCGCAATAGCCCATCTTGGTGCATTAGCTACAAAACCCAATCTTTTTTGAAGTTGAAAATCATTGATTTTATAAACAATTCCATCAATATCAAAATCTAATTCGCTTCTTTTTTTTTCGATCTGATAATAGTTTGCCATCAAATTTTTTGTTCCAACTATTAATTTATTTAGTGGATTGGTCTTAAATCCCCAGTCGCTCAATTTATTCAAATAATCATTTTGACTATTTATTTTCATCCCTTTCACAAAACCAAATGTGTAAGCGATAAACTTAAGAGGAATTTTTTTTGTATCCTCAGGATTTTTTTGTCTTAAAGAGCCAGATGCAGCATTTCTTGGATTAGCGAAAGTATCTGATAATTTTTTAAAATCACTATTTTGAATAAAAACTTCACCTCTTATATCGATTTCTTTAGGAAAATCTTTTGATGAAATATATTGCGGTATATCTTTTATTGTTTTTAAATTTTCAGTTATATCCTCTCCTTCTTGACCATCACCTCTAGATAAACCCGTAACAAGTTTTCCATTGACATAAACTAAAGATGCAGAAATTCCATCAATTTTTGGTTCTGCACTATATTCAATTTTAAAATATTTATCTTTATCTAGATAATTTGCTATTTTTTTTTCAAAATTAATCAAGTCTTCCTCAGTAAATGCGTTAGCAAGTGATAACATTGGGACTTTGTGTTGAACTTTTTTAAAATTCTTAGATGGTTTAAAACCAACTATTTTTGAAGGTGAAAGTTTATGATCTAAAAAATCGTATTTTTTTTCTAACTGTAATATTTCTTTTTTTAATAAATCATATTTATCATCAGATATTAAAGGATTATTTTTATCATAATAGTTTTCATTATATTTATTTATTTCTTTTATTTTTTTTAAATAATTACTTTTAATTTTGGCATCCTTCATTTTATCTAAAAAGTTTTTTAAAACCTCTGAGTATAATATTTTGTTTATCTTTTTTTATTTTTTCTTTTGGATCTTCATAATCTTTATTAAAAACTCTATAGCTTTCTTTATACCATTCACTGCTTTGATAATTATAGCCTAATAAAGATGCATATTTTTTCGCTTCATTTTCAAGTCCTATCATATAATTTATTTCAACCAACCTATGAAGTGCTTCCTCGACATATTCTGTTTTTTCAAAGTTATTTACGACATTTTTAAATCTATTAATTGCAGGTATCCATTTTTTTCTAGATACATAATACTTTCCAATATAAATTTCTTTAGAAGCTAAAACATTTTCTATTAAATCTAATTTAAATTTAGCATCTAGGGCGAAATCAGTGTTTGGAAAATCTTTTACAACAATATTAAAATATTTTTTTGAATTAAGTAAAGGTGAAAGATCTTTTTTTTCATCAACTATCAATTCATAATAACAAGTACCAAGTAAGAAATAAGCGTAAGATATATTTTCATTTGTTGGATAATTTCTCAAAAATCTTTTCAATTCTGATATTGCATCACCATAATAATCTTGACTGTAAAAAGAATATGCAGCCATTAAAACAGATCTTGATGCCCAAATAGATTGCGGATATAGATTTTCAACTGCATTAAAGTTTTTTGCAGCAAAAAGTACATCTCCTTCCTCTAAAGATTTAAGGCCTTCATTATAAGCATTGATCATCTCTGCTTCTAAATCTATACCTTTAATATCAACTTCTTTTTCTTTCTTGCCACCACAACTTGCTAGAAACGATAAAAGAAAAATTAATAGAAATTTGAAAATATATTTCATAATCCCTATTATTAGTTTAAAAAAATTTTTATGCTATTGATTTAAATAGATTTTTTTTGATATAGGTATGAGGTAAATTCTTTTCTTTTATCTCAATAATTGAAAAATTATCATTATTATTGAATACTTTTCTCAATAGTTCATTAGTCAAATGATGACCTCCTTGAGAGCATTCAATTTTTGCTAACAATCTATAACCACATGTATAAAGGTCCCCAATGCAATCTAAGATCTTATGATTTACAAATTCTTTTTTGTTTCTTAAGCCTTCATCATTTAAAATTTCCTTATCTTTAACAACTATAGCATTGTCTAAACTACCACCTTTAGCTAAACCATTTTTTTTAATTTCTTCGATATCCTCGTAAAGACAAAAAGTTCGTGAATTAAAAATATCCTCAAGGTTATCTTCATAAACATTAATCTTATTTCTTTGGCTTCCTATAACTGGGTTGCTGTACTTAAGCTCATAATCAATATCTAAACTTAATTTTGATGGTTCAATTGAAATTTTTCTTTCACCATCTTTAAACTCAACTTTTTGATTAATCTTTATAATTTTAATAGGCACTGAACTTACTTGTAATCCAGTCAAAAATATCTTTTCAATAAATTCTTTTGCAGATCCATCAAGTATAGGAATTTCAATATTATCAATTTCGATTAAAGCATTGTCTACACCTAAGCCAAATAAAGCACCCATCAAATGTTCAATAGTAGATACCTGAACACCATACTCATTTGATATTGTGGTATTCAAGGATGTATTGCTAACATTTTCAAAACTTGGATAAATCAAATTATTTTGATTTAAATCTATTCTTTTAAAAACTATTCCTGTATTTGGAGTAGCTGGTTTTATTGATAAATTAACCTTCTCACCACTATGGAGCCCTACTCCCGAAAAATTTACATTATTTTTAACAGTTTTTTGATTTAACGCTGACACGTCAAACTTTTAATATTCATTCACTTAAAATCAAAAACAACTAATGTTACTAGAAAATACAAGGTTAGCTAAAAAAATTAAAAAATTTCTCAAAAAAACCCTTATTTTTCGAGGTTTTAACATAAAACTCCACTTCATTAGGGTTGCAACCTTCAGTTATTTTTTTGGTATTTTTAAAAAAATCATCTTTGTTGTTAAAGTAACTCTTAACATACTGGCCACTTACAATTTTATTAATCGAGATTTGATACTTCTCCAAACAGTTCTCTAATTTTGAAACTAAATTAATTGATAAACAAATAAAATTTATATCTAAAGAGTAATTATTACATATTAAATCTCTTGGCAACTTAGAGTAATCATTATTATTAATTTTAAAATTATTAATTAACATATGAATTATTTTTTTATTTTCTAAAGTTTTTTCACATTGATCTTTAGCTTCATTTAAAGAATAAGATAAATCTTCTAAAGTAAGAATTTTACCATTATTGTTATTTTTTACTGACAATTGAACATTCAAGAAACCTTCAGTTTCAAGAATTAAGGTTACTTGTTTTATGAATTGCTTTAAATTTTTTTCAAGTTTTAAAATGTTATTATCCAAAAATTTTTGTAACTTTTCAAAATCAAATTCATTTAAATTGTTTTCAATTAATAATTCATATTCGTAAATTTTTTCAGAAGTATCATGTTTCATTGCAGAAATTGCAAATTTATTTTTTGACACAAGTATAAAAACTTCAAAAACTAAATCATCATTCATTTATTATCACTTGATTTTTTTGCCTTAAATCAATTGTTTTTATTTTTTTAAAATCATTTTTTTTTATTAATTCAACATAAAAATTAAGAGTCTCATCAACCATTGACCTTGGCAATTTTATAATTACTCCTGAAAAAGTTTCAATATCCCATCTACCAGATGTAAAGAAAAATAAATTTTTTACCTCATCAAATTCAAAATTTGATCTTTCAATATCCTTTTTTAGATCAAAAAACTTTTCGATTTCTAAATCACCATAAATAAGAGGTAATTTTTTTTTCATATCACTGGCTACAATCAATTTTTTATTAGATCCTAAAATAAAAGTTTTATTATCTTTAATTGTATAAGCCATATATTTAGCCTTTTGGATCTTAACATTTAATGTGGTTGGATATTTTTTAGACATATTAAATTCATCTATGTAACTTATATTATTTATTATTTTTTCTATTTTTTTAGGATCCAAAAAAAATAAATTATCACTTTTAAGGACTTCTAAACTTTTTAAAATTTCTGAATTTTCTTGATTATCTAATCCACTAATATTGATTTGATTTATTTTTGGAAAATGAAAATTACTTAAATTTTTATTATTTAAAGTTCCTATTATGCAAAACAAAAAAAGATATATTAGTATTTTTTTATTTTTTTTTGTATGCATCTTTTAAAATTAATTCAATAAGTTTAATAAAACTTATACCATGATAAGCTGCAATCTCAGGTACTAATGATAAACTGGTCATACCAGGCTGAGTATTAATTTCTAAAAGATAAAATTTGCCTTTATAAAATTTAAAATCTGATCGTGTAACTCCACTACAGCCAATTAATTGATGAACTTTAAAACTTACATTCATCAATTTATTATAATCTTTTTTTGATAAATCTACCGGAATGATATGTTTTGTTTTAGCTTTTGAACTATATTTTGCTTTATAATCATAAAATTTTCTTTTAGGTTTTAATTCTATGGCACCAAGTTTTTTTGGTCCTATAATTGCTGCTTGAATTTCTCTGCCTGGAATAAATTCTTCTATAATTATTTTTTTATAGTCTTTTAATAATTCAATATATTTGAAAAGATTTAGTTTTGTGCATATAAAAACATTTACACTAGATCCTTCATTTATAGGTTTTATTACTACTGGAAATTTTAAATTTTTATTTATCTGATTAACTAATTTGTTTTTTGAAATATTAAAAGAATAAGCAATATATTTTGGGGTCAAAATATTATTTTTGAGAAATATCTTCTTCGATAACTCTTTATCCATTGCGATTGCAGATGCAATAACTCCAGAGTGTGTATAAGGTATACCTGATGTTTCTAATACACTTTGTATGTAGCCATCCTCACCAAATTGTCCATGAAGAGCATTAAATACAATGTTTGGTTTAAATGATTTTATTTTTTGAAATAATTCAAAATTTGGTTCAGTAATTTCAACATTATAATTATTTTTTCTAAGTTCTTTAGCAACCTGTTTACCTGTATCCAGACTTATTTCTCTCTCTTTTGAAATACCCCCGCAGATTACTAATATTTTTTTTTTCAAATTATTCTAAAATTTTAATTTCTTTTTCTAAACTAATTCCAGTTTTTTCCAAAACATTTTTAGCTACAAAATTTATAAGTTTCACCATATCATCAAATGATGCATTGCCTTTGTTTACAAAAAAATTATAATGTTTTTCAGAAATACAGGCATCTCCGAATTTTTTGTCCAGAGGTACCGATTCTTTTATTAGCTCCCAAACCTTTTTTTTTGTTTGCAATATTGGATTTTTAAAAGTACTACCACTTGTTTTTATTCTGGTTGGTTGATTTCTTTCTTTTTCAATTTTCAACTTATTCATTTCATTCTTTATTTTGTTATAATTGCTTTTAATACCTTTAAATGAAGCACTTAAAAAAATAAAATCTTCCGATAAATCATTTTTTCTATATTCAAATTTAATATTTTTCTTTGGTATTGTTATTACATTTCCTTTTTTATCAATAGCTTGTATTGATAATAAAATATCTTGAAATTCTTTTCCAAAACAGCCAGCATTCATTCTAATTCCACCACCCACTGTACCTGGAATACATGATAAGAATTCAAACCCACTTAAATTATTTTTCAATGCAAATTCAGAGAGAGTTTTATCTAAAACTCCACTTCCTGCTATTATTATGTCATCTTTTAATAAAGAAATATTATTAAAATCTTTGCTCAGTTTTATAACAACACCATTGTATAAATTATCTGTTATTAAAGTGTTTGATCCTGCACCTAATATAAAAATTTTTTCATTTTCATTTATTTTTTTTAGAAACTTTATTAAATCTTTGAGGTTATTTGCTCTATAGTAAACTTTTGATTTTCCACCAATGTTAAACCAATTTTTTTTTTTTAAATCATATTCAAATTTAACGTCATCTCTAAATTCATTTAACAAATTTTGAAGTTGATTTATTTCCATCACATTAATTCTGGAATTTTTCTCATCCAGCTAGAAATTGTTCCAGCGCCCATTCCAATCACAATTTTCTTTCCATACATATTTTTTTTAAGAAATTTTGCTAGCTGATCGTTGTTTTTCACAAAAAAAAGTTTTACTTTAGAATTCTTTATAATCTCTTTTGCAAACTTTAAATAGCTGAAGCCAAGCTTAACTTTTTCACCAGCAGTGTAAATCGGACACAAAATAACCATGTCAGCATTTTTAAACGCAAAAGAAAACTCTTTTCTTAGATCTTTTAATCTTGAAATTCTATGAGGCTGAAAAACGCAAATTTTTTCATAATTTTTATAAACTTTATCAACACCATCTAAAACAAATTCTATTTCAGTCGGATGATGTGCATAGTCATCATAGAAATCTATATTATTAAATGTAAATATCTTATTAAACCTTCTTTGAACTCCTTTAAAATTTATTAATCCTTTTTTTATTTTTGAAATAGAAATACCAACATTTAGAGCTACTGCTGCAGCACCAACAGAGTTTCTAATATTGTGTATTCCAATTAATGGGATTTTGATACTTTTGATAATAATTTTTTTCTTATTTGGAACATTTATTTGTAAATCAAATTCAGAAAATTTAGTATTTTGTTTAATATTTTTTATCAAATAATTTGATTTAGGGTTTGTTCCATAAGTATAAAAGTTTTTACTTTTTAGTCTTTTAACTAAATCAATATTAATTTTATCATCTATACAAATAAATGATTTTCCAAAAGACGGAACGTTATTTATAAATTTAATAAAATATTTTTTTATATCTTCCATAGATTTGTAAAAATCCATATGCTCTCTATCGATATTAGTAATAATGGAATATGTTGGTGGTATATGTATAAAACTACCATCAGACTCATCGGCCTCTAAGATTGACCAATCACTTTTACCTAATTTAGCAGTGTTTTTAATAGAATTAATTACCCCTCCGTTAATTATTGTTGGATCAATTTTAGTTTTTTGAAAAATTGAGGCTACTAATGAGGTTGTAGTAGTTTTACCATGAGACCCCACAACAACTATATTCTTCATTAAAGAAACTATGTGAGCAAGCATTTGACCTCTTTTGATAATTGGTAAATTTTTCTTCCTAGCCTCAAGCACTTCTGGATTATTTTTTTTTATTGCAGAAGAAACAACAACAATAGTAGCATTTTTTAAATTTTGTTTTTTTTGACCTAAAAAAATTTTAATTTTTTCTTTTTTTAATCTTTCAATATTCTTATTAAAAACTAAATCACTTCCCTGTACTTTAAACCCTTTTCCATTCATAATTAAAGATAGTCCACTCATTCCAATTCCTCCAATACCAATAAAATGAATGATTTCAGTTTTAGCTAATTCAATTTTCATTTAAACTTTCTAATATTTTTTTATTAACATTTGCCCAAGTATTCTCATTATTTAATTTTTTTAAATTTTCTTTTTTTTTAATGTAATCATTTTTTTTTTCAAAAATACTAATTAATGTTTGTTCAATTTTTTCTTCAAAGTAATTTTGTTCTATTAACCAGCAACAGTCATTTTTTTCATAAAAATTAGCATTTTCAAATTGATGGTTGTCTCTAGAGGACGGTAAAGGGACAGCTATAAATGGAATATTTAAAATAGACAATTCAGCTAAAGTGGAAGCACCAGCTCTTGTAATACAAAGATCTGCTTCACTTATAATCCTCAAAAAGTTTTTTTCAAAACTAAATATTTTATTCTCAATATTATTATTAGAATAAAAATCTCTCAAATAAGAAATATTATTCTGACTCGTTTGATGAATAACCTTAATTGAATTTTTTTTTGAAATATTAACTATCGAGTTTTTTAAATTTTTATCAAAAATATTTGCTCCTTGGCTACCACCTACGATTAAAATGTTAATTTTTTCTTCTTTTTTAAATTCTTTTTTTACTTTATAAATATCTTTTTTCACAAGAGGATAAATTTTAATTATCTTGCTTTTGAAATTTTGTGGAAAATTTTTTATTTTATTTGAATAACAAAAAATTTTTTTACATGAATTTAGAAAAAATTTATTTGCCCTACCTAAAACTTGATTTGGTTCAATTAAATAAATATCTAAATTAAGTAATTTTGCAGCAAAAATTAAAGGTAAAGACATATATCCACCTGTTGAAAAAATTTTTTCTATTTTCTTAGTTTTTAAAATCAAAAAAGATTTAAAGATAAGAAATAGGATTACAAAAAAATTGATTGGTAAAAGAAAAATATTATTTAATCTTGGTGTGTCGATTATATCAATGTTAGTAATATCTCTGTCTATATATTTCAATCCTCTTTTGTCTGTCGAAATGACAATATTTACTTCTTCTGACAAATGTTGATAAAGTATTATCGCAGGAATTACATGGCCACCTGATCCACCAGTGCTAATCAAAAAATTTTTTTTCATTTAATTAATTTTTCTTTTAGTTAAATTCAAAATTATACCTGATAAAATTGAAATGCTAATTATCGAAGATCCTCCATAACTTATAAAAGGCAATGTCATTCCAGTTGTTGGAAATAATCTTATATTTACTCCGATATGTATCATTGCCTGCATTAAAATTAAACTTATACATCCAACTAAAATTAATTTTATTTTTTCATCATTTTCTAAATAAACTTTTTTAAAAACTGAATAGATAAAAATTAAAAACAATAATAAAATTAGAATTATGGCAATTACACCAAATTCCTCTGAAATTACCGAAATTATATAATCAGTGTGAGCCTCTGGAACTCTATTCTTTAAAGTCCCTTCTCCAATTCCTTTACCAAAAAAACCTCCACTTATAATTGACTCAATTGCCTTATCCGACTGAAAGTTATGTGTGCCCCCCGTAGAATCAAAAAAGGATAATAATCTATCTTTTATGTATCCAAATTTTTCAACATAAAAAACCAAATATAAAAACAATAAAATTATTGAAAAAAATAATACTAATAAAAAGATTATATTAATACCTGATGTGAAAATTAAAATCGACCAACTAAAAAAAACTAAAAGAGTTTGTCCTATGTCTGGTTGAAGAGCTAATAATAAAGCGACTGATAATGTTAAAAGAAAAGAAATTAAATATTTAAAATAAATATTAGTATAAATCTGACTACTAAGTATTGAACTAATTAAAATTATTAAAAAGGGTTTTACTAATTCTATAGGTTGGAATCTTGGTAGCAAATATAAATCTATCCATCGCTTAGATCCTTTAACTTCTATACCAATAAATGGTACTAAAATTAAAAAAAATAAAGAAAATAAAAATATTATAAAAGAAAATTTGAGGAGTTTTTGTTGATTTATTGAAGAAAAAAAAATGATTATCAGAGTTGCAAGAAAAATAAAAAAAAAATGTTTAAAAAAAAAAGAATAATCATTAGTATTCAATTTATCTGAAGCTATCAACGAAGTAGAAACCAATGAAAAGAATAAACCTGTAAGAAATAATAATATTATTAAAAAAAATATTAATTTATCAATATTTTTCCACCATTCATAATAAAAACTATATAAATAATTTTTATAATCCATTTAAATGTCTCTTAATAGATTTATTGAAATAAAGACCTCTGTCTTCAAAATTTTTAAAACTATCAAATGATGCTGCACACGGACTGAATAGTATTGTTTTATCGTTTAATTTATCTTTTTTAATTAATGAAAATATTTTTTTAATTGCTGCATCTAAATTGTAAAAGCTTTGAAATTTAATTTTTCCTTTTAATTTTTTAATAAAAAAACTTTGATTTTTTCCAAAAATAAAAGCTTTAATATTTTTAAAATATTTTTTCTGCAAATTTAGTTTATCTTTTTTTTTATAAATGCCCCCTAATAACCAATAGATGTTAGAATAGGTTTTCAATAAAGCAATAGACGAAGAAAAGCTTGTTGATTTTGAGTCATTAATAACTGTTAGATTATTTTTTTTATAAATAACTTGTTGACGATATTTTAAACCTTTAAAATTTTTAATAGTATCCTTTAATAAGTTTCTTTTTAAATTTAATTTTTTTGAAATCGCCAAAACAAAAGATAAATTTTCTTTATTTGTATCTGTAAAAAAATACTTATTGTCTAGTCTTTTGATTAAAAGATCAATTTTTTTTGTATTCACTTTGATTATATTACTATTTAACTTATTAAACTTAAGTTTTTTATTAATATTATGATCGTCCTTTTTTACAAATGCAGTATTCCCTTTAATTTGATTTTTTAAAAGTTTAAATTTGGCTTCGACATACCGGTCAAAAGTCTTATGTCTTTCAATGTGGTCAGGGGATATATTTAATATAACTGAGAATTTTGATTTAAAAATTTTACTATACTCTAATTGATAAGAAGATGCTTCAATTACAAAGATTGTTTTTGGTTTCACATTTTTTATAGACAAGATGGGATTTCCAATATTTCCAACTAATTTTACATCAAATTTTTGATCTGATAAAATCTCATATAAAAGTTTACAAGTGGTAGATTTTCCATTTGTGCCTGTTATCGTAATACAGTCATTTTTATAAAATGAATAGAACACATCAAGATCTGTGTATATTTTAGAAAAATTTATCTTTAAGAATTTTGATAATTTACAATTTGAAATATCAATTCCTGGACTTAAAATTATTTTATCAAATTCTATTTGAAATATTTTTTTTTTACTTATAAACTTTTTGTTTATCTTTGCTTTAATATTTAAATTATCATCAAATAAATATACATCAGCTTTATCTTTTAAAAAATTGTAAGATGAAATACCGCTCTTTCCAAGACCATAAATTAATATTTTTTTACCAAAAAAAATATTTTTCAATTTTAGCATTATCTTAATTTTAAAGTAGCTAAACCTATCATGGCTAAAATAATTGAGATAATCCAAAATCTAATTACAACAGTTGATTCTGGCCATCCCTTTTTTTCAAAATGATGATGGATAGGTGCCATTTTAAAAATTCTTTTTCCGGTGAGTTTATAAGAAATTACCTGGACCATTACTGAAACTGCTTCAAGAACAAAAAGACCTCCTGTAATAGCTAATACTATTTCATGCTTAGTTATAATTCCTACGGCTCCTAAAGAACCACCAAGTGATAATGAACCAGTGTCTCCCATAAAAATTTTTGCTGGTGGGGCATTAAACCATAAAAATCCTAAACAAGAACCTATGATGGCTCCACAAAAAATTGAAATTTCTCCAGTTCCTTGAATGTAGGGTATTTGTAAATAGTTTGAAAATACAATATTTCCAGTAACATAACTTATAAATGCGAAACAAGTTGCAACTAAAATTACTGGAACAGTAGCTAAACCATCTAAACCATCTGTCAGATTAACTGCATTAGAGGAACCAATAATTACAAACACTGAAAAAGGAATAAAGAACCATCCTAAATTTATTATTAAATTTTTAAAAAAAGGAAAATATAAATAATTGATTTCCTGATAATCAACTAGGTTTACAAAAAAGCTTACTCCGATAATAGCTAAAGTAATTTGTGAAATTATTTTAAACTTTGATGAAATTCCAGAAGAATTACTATATTTAATTTTTTTGTAATCATCTAAAGCACCAAGCAATCCAAAAGAAATCGCTATATATATGCAAAATAAAATATTAATATTTGTTAAATCTCCCCAACATAATACTGATATTAAAAGTCCAAATAAGATAATCACTCCACCCATTGTTGGTGTTCCAATTTTTTTAACAATATGCTCCTCCGGTCCATCATCACGTATTGGATTTAAAATTTTTTGATTTGAAAAAAATTTAATAAAAGGGCCACCAATAATCAAAACAATAATTAAAGAAGTAAAAAATGATAAACCAGTTCTAAATGTTAGATATCTAAAAACATTTAAAAATCCAAAAGTATCTACAAAATTTAGTAAAAATTGATAGAGCATTATTTAAGTCCTTTTATCTCTTTTACTATCTTATTGAAACCTGTCGCATTTGAGGCTTTTATCATTAAATAATCATTATTATTTAAATCATTTCTAATAAATTCAATTATTTGCAATTTATTAAATAAAATTTTACCTTTTTTAGAATTATTGATTTTTTCGAATATATTTGAAACTTTATTTCCTTTTACAAAAACTTTATCTATTCTAGTTTTATTTATAATCGGAACAATAGATTGATGAAGTTTTTTTGAGTGGCCTCCAAGCTCCAACATATCACCAAGCAAAAGATATTTTTTGGATTTTTTTTTTTCAATTTTATCATAATTCAGTATTGCAGATTTTAGTGATAAAGGATTTGAATTATAACTTTCATCAATTAAATTAATTTTTTTTTTATTTATCTTAACAACTGAAAGATCACCCCTGCCTATAGGTATTTTAAAATCTAAAAATATATTTTTTTTTAAGTTATGAATATCAATATAAATACTCATTACTGATAAAGAACCTAGAATATTATAAATATGATTTTTAAAATCATTAGAAATTAAGAAATTTTTTATTAAATTATTCTTTTTAATAGCAATTTCAAAATATTTATCTTTTTTATTAATATTTGCAAATTTAATATCTGATTTCTTATTTTTAATTCCAAATGAAATTACTTTAAGATTCTTACTTAAAGCTTTTTCTTTGTGTAGTTTAAAAAAACTATCGTCTGCATTTAAAACAACAAAACCATCTTGTTTTGTGTTGTCAATAATTTCTGATTTAGCGATTGCAATATCTTTGATGTTTTTAAAATTTTTAGCATGAGCATAATTAATATTAGTTATAACAGATACATCCGGTTGAATAATTTTTGATAAATAATCTATTTCACCTTTTTTATCCATACCAACCTCTAAAACACCATAATCATCATTATGTCTTAAATTTAAAAGACTTAAAGGAACACCATATTTATTGTTAAACGATTTTGGAGATATGCTTACTTTTGAAATTTTTTTTAAAGAATTTCCCAAAAGTTCTTTAAGTGTAGTTTTTCCACAGCTTCCTGTTATAGCAATTATTTTTGTGTCAATATTTTTCCTGAAAGTTTTTGAAACATCAGTTAAAAATCTTAACGAATTATTAACTATCATTTGTTTTCTATCAGAAAATTTTTTATTGATATTATTTGTGACTACTATTGATGCTTTTTTTTTAAAAGACTCGCCAATGTATTTATTTCCATCATTTTTTTTTCCTTTAATGGCAAAAAAAATGTCACCCTTGCTTACCTCTCGTGAATCAATTCTAGCTTTATTTATAAGGTCAACCAAAAGTGGTTTCTTATTTTCAGATAATTCATTTAATATATTCAATTTTAGATTATCTGATAAATTTGAATTTTTTCTTTTAATTGCTTCTAAAATTATTTTTTTGTCTGAAAAATAAATTTTTTTATTCCCTATAATTTGTGTTTTTTCATGTCCCTTACCAGCTACTAACAAAATTTCACCCACTTTTAAATTTTGGATTGCTTCAAATATTGCTTTCGCTCTATTAGAAATTTCTTTAAATTTTTTTCTTATTATACCTTTTTTAATATCTCTTCTAATTTTATCAGCATTTTCAAATCTTGGATTATCATCAGTTAGGTAAATCTTATCTGAATAAACATCAGCAATTTTACCCATCTTTGATCTTTTATTCTGATCTCTATTTCCACCACATCCAAAAACTAAAGATATTTTTTTATTTGGGAATTGTTCTTTTAAATTCAAAAGACAAGTTTTCAAAGCCTCTGGTGTATGTGCATAATCAAGAATTACTCTAGATTGATTTCTAATTCTGCCAATTTTTTCTAACCTTCCCTTTACAGGATTAAGTTTTGAGATAACATTAAAAATATCTTTATAATCTAATTCGCTTTTATTAGCTGCAATTGCTGCCATTAATACATTTTTAATTTGAATTCTTCCTATTAATTTTAGATTTATAATTTTTGTAAAATTGTTGAATTTAATTTTAAGTATTTGATGTTCACCATTAAAAGTATGTGACAAAACTTTTAAATTGTCTTTATCATTATTTATTGAACTAAGTTTTAATTTTTTATTAATTGCAATTTTTTTAATTTTATTAAACTCAGATATTTTTTTATCTGTTATAGCATTACCCTTATTTATAATTAGTCTTTCAAAAAGATAAAGTTTGGCCTTTAAGTAAGCTTTAAGGTTTTTGTGATAATCTAGATGATCTTGAGAAAAATTTGTAAATATTCCCGACCTAAATTTTAACCCATCTAATCTATTCTGATGAAGACCATGGCTTGAGGCCTCCAAAATTACATTCTCAATTTTTTGAATTTTAAGTTTATGAAGTATTTGGCTTAATAATAATGGATCAATAGTTGTATTTTTTAAATTTAAATTAAAATGTTTAGATTTAACTCCTAAAGTTCCAATCGAAGCAACTTTCCTATTATTCAAATTTAAGATTTGATAATAAAAATCAGCAATTGAAGATTTCCCATTTGTCCCAGTGACAGCGATTAAATTTTTTGGTTTTAAATTGTAAATTTTGAATGAAACTTCAGCTAATAACTTTCTTATATTCTTAGTTTGAATAAATAAAATTCCATTTTGAAATTCTTTATTCTTATTTTCAGTAACTATGATTTTGGAACCCTTTTTGATAGCTATTTGAATAAAATTGTTACCATCAAGATTATTACCCTTTATAGCAAAAAAAATATGATTTTTTTTTATCTTCGAACTGTTTGAAGAAATTCCTGAAAAAAAAAATTTTGAATATTCTTTTTTAATATTTGGAATATAATCTTTGAGCAGCATATGTTACTCAATTTCAATAAATTTTGTGGCTAAAATAGGCCCAATTTTTTCTATAATATGTCCTGTAGTCTCCACGCTATTCCAACCAGCTGTGTTTCTTGGACTACCTTTCAATTCAAAACCAGAGCCATCTCTATATTTATAAATATATTCATCATTAATTTTTGGCTCATCTAACATTACTGCTAAAATAAACTTTGGTTTTGTTGTTGGAAAAACTGATACAAAAGTATTTATTTTTTTATTTGAATACCCCCCATCTGAACTTTTATTAGCCGTTCCTGTTTTTCCACCAATTTCATAACCATAAACATTTGCTAAATTAGCTGTTCCTTCCTTTGTGGTTACAATTTTTCTCAAAATAGGTAAGATTTTTTTTGAAACATTATTTCCCAAAATTTTTTCTTTTTTAATTTTTTTACTTTTTTTAATTAATATAGGATCAATGTAATATCCTCCATTAACAATAATTGAGTATGCTTTAACTATCTGAAGTAAAGTAGTTGTAATTCCATGTCCAAAAGAAGCAGTTGCAAGAGGACATTTACCCCAATTAAAATCTATTGGTTTTCCAACCTCTTCTATATCAAAATTAATCTCATTAATTATTCCAATTTTTTTTAGGAATAATTTAAACTTTTCTACTCCTACTTTTTGCCCAATCTTAACTGATCCGATATTGCCAGATCGAATTAAAATTTGTTCAGCAGTCAAATCTGATGGTATTTTTTCATCATATTCTCTAATTGGAAATCCTGCGCAAGAAATTGATTTTGGTAAATCAGAAAATTCTGTTTGTGGTTCTATAATTTTTTGATCAACTGCCGCTGCTAAAGTAAATGTTTTAAAAACAGATCCAAATTCATAAACACCTTTAGTGGCTCTATTTATAAAATTTACATCAGAAATTTCCTCTCTTTTATTTGGATCAAAATCAGGCAATGAAACTAGTGATAAAATTTCACCGCTGTTAACATTCATTAAAATTGCTGCACTACCCTTGGTTTTAAAAATTTTATTAAATTTTAATAATTCTTTTCTAACAAGAAACTGAATATCTTTATCAACAGTTAATTCAACTGGCTTTGAGACACTTTTCAAATCCTCATCAAGTGATTTTTCTAATCCAGATATGCCATTATTATCATTATCAATTTGACCAATTATATGACTAAATAAATTTTTTTCTGGATAAATCCTGATCAATTTTTCTTCAGATTGAATGGATTTATCACCAAGTTTCATAATTTTTTCATAATTTTCATTTGATATTTTTTTTTCAAAATAAAAAAATTTTTTATTTTCCAAGTCAAATTTTATTTTTTCAAAATCTTTATTTGGAAAGATGTACTTTAAGTTGAGTATTAGTTTTTTTTTATCTATAACATTTGATGTGTTTATACCAATATTTATAGAGCTTACAGTTTTACTTAAATAGTTCCCATTTCTATCAACAATATCTGCTCTATAAAGTTCGTTGTTCAAAAATTTCGAAGTATTGTTAGTTTTTAAATTTTGATTTCGAGATCCAAGATGAATCAAATGAATTGAATAAATGATAAAAATTATGAAAAAAATAAAAAAAATAAATGAAATTCTATTAAATGTTATATTCAGGTTTGATCTACTTTTTTGATATGAAAATTTATTTTTACTTTCTTCTAAAATAATTTTTAAACTTCTACTTTTCATTAACAAAATAAAATTGGTTAACTTCTATGTTATCTAAATTCTTGTTGATTATTCCCATTTTCTCAATATTTTGTTCAGATAATTCTTTATCAAAATATAAATTTTGTAATTCCAATAATCTTTCAGCAGAGCTTAAAAAGTCATATTCTAATTTTGTATTTTCAAAATCTTTTTTTAAACTTCTTATATTTTCTTTTATTGTAAAAATATCATCGTCAATTCTTTTTGTTGAATTTTTAATTATTGCTGTTGAAAAGATTAAAAATATAATTAATGAAATTACAAAAAATTTTTTCATAACTTATTTCCAATATTTTCAATATCAATTAAGTTTTGAAATTTTTTTAAAATATCAGTTTCAAAGTTATAAAAATTTTTTTTTTTTATTATGTATCTTAATTTTGCTGATCTTGAAGGTAAATTTTCATTTAATTCTTTTAATGAAGGTGTAATAGGTTTTTTTTCTAACATATTAAATAAGGTTTCTGTTTCATCTATTTTTGGAACATATCGCGAAACACTTTTGTTTTCAGACAAACTTTTAAAAAAATATTTTACTATTTTGTCTTCTAATGAGTGAAAAGTTACAACTGCCAATATTCCATCTTTTTGTAAAACTTTTGTAGCAGCAATTAATCCATGTATTAGTTCACTAATTTCATTATTTACAAAAATTCTTAATGCTTGAAAAACTTTTGTAGCATTATTTTTTTTGAAATTTTTTTTTCTTTTAGATTTTTCAATCAATTTGACTAAAGATTGTGTATCAATTTTTTTTAATTTTCTTTCTTTTGCAATACTTAATGCAATCCTTTTTGCTTCTTTCTCTTCCCCAAAAAATTTAAAAATTTTTTCTAACTCTTTTGTCTCTAATTTATTGACAACATCTTCTGCAGAAAACTGGTTTAAGCCCATTTTCATATTTAATTTTCCAGTATCACTAAATGATAAACCTTTTTTTGGATCTTTTACTTGAGTATAAGAATAACCCAAATCAAAAACTATACCTTTTATATTTTCATTTTTAAGTTTGAGATTATCTAATTGACTAAATTTTTTATTTTTAAATATGAATCTATTTTTATATTTATCAAAAAACTTTTCAGCTATTTTCTCACTTTCAGAATCTCTGTCTAAGGCAATAACATTGGTGTTTTTATAACTTAATATTTTTTTTGTGTAGCCACCTTGACCAAAAGTACAGTCAATAAATGTGCCACCATGTTGAGGGGAAATAATGCTAATTAATTCATTTAGCAGTACCGGATAATGTTTTGGAGCATCCGATACCATGGTGGCTTCCATTTATTTTTTCGAAGACCATTAATTTTTTTGTCTTCTTAAAAATGCTGGTATTTCAAGATCATCTTCTTCATTATCACTCTCTGATGAACTAAGTAAATCATCTGATGCAGAATCTTGATCCTGTGAATTAAACAAATCTGGCTCATTAGTATCAACTCCAAATTCTTTTAAATCACCTGAAACTTCATTTACAGGCTTTTCAGAAATTACTTCTTGCGAAAATGATATTTCATTATCATTAGATGTATTTTCAACAATATTTTCAACTTCTTGATTTTTTAATAATTCTTCATGATATTGATTATTAACTTCATCAATAGACTCATTATTGAAATTTTCTGTTACAACCTCATTTTCTAATTTTAAAGCATTAGCTCCATGTGATACAGGATTCGTACTTGCATTAGAAAAACTAAATGAGGTAGTTCCATTATTTGTATTGAAATCAGAATAGCCAGGATTACGATTTTGAATTCTATGAACCATATTTATAACTGATTTAGTCTCTGGTTGTTGACCATCTAAAGAAGTTGCAACAATTGAAACTCTCATTTTGCCATCTAGCTCTGGGTCAGTAATAGCACCTATAATTAGTTCGGCTTCTGGATCAACTTGATCTCTAACTTTGTTGACTGCTTCATCAACTTCAAAAAGCTTTAGATCTTTACCACCTGTTATATTCACTAATAAACCCTTTGCACCTTTAAGAGTATAATCATCAATTAATGGATTGCTAATCGCCATCTCTGCAGCTTTCATCGCTCTTCCTTCGCCTTCAGCTTCACCTGTTCCCATCATTGCTTTACCCATTGAAGCCATAACAGACTCAACATCAGCAAAATCTAGATTTATTAATCCAGGTCTTACCATAAGGTCAGTTATACTTTGAACGCCATGCATTAAAACATTATTTGAAAGATTAAAAGATTCTTCAAATGTAGTTTGTTCATTTGCTATTTTGAATAAGTTTTGATTAGGTATGACTATTATTGTATCTACATGTCGTCTAAGTTCTTCTAAGCCTTGGTGAGCTCTTCTCATTCTTGAAGGACCTTCATATAAAAATGGCAATGTAACTACTCCAACAGTTAGTATATTTAATTCTTTTGCAGCTCTAGCAATCACATGTGCAGCACCAGTTCCAGTTCCACCTCCCATGCCAGCAGCTATAAATACCATGTTTGCACCTTGTAAAATATTTACAATATCATTTAACGACTCATCTGCAGCTGCTTGACCAATATCAAGTTTTGCACCAGCTCCAAGTCCTTTTGTTAAATTTAGACCAATTTGAATTTTTGATTTAGCTTTACTGTGTTTTAAATCTTGAGCGTCAGTGTTAACAGCGATAAACTCAACACCCTGCATTCCACTATCAATCATCTCATTAATTGCATTTCCACCTGCGCCACCAATTCCCATTACTAAAAGTCTTGGTTGCAATTCTTTTATCTCTGGCACTTTAAAGTTAATTGTCATCTTATTATCCCCCGTTATTTGTTAAGTTGATGCTCCCATTTAAGGCTTGCACGATTTAAATTTGCTTTTTTTCTTGCATTAACCTTAAATTTTTCAAAAACTGTTGGTTCCCAAATTTGAAATGTTTTACCTTGGCCAACAAACATCATGCTATTTTTTATTTTTGCATGCTTTAATAATTTTGGTGTGAGTGAAATTCTACCTTCACTATCAAATTGTAAATTTATACTTTCAGATAATATTGATGTTGCAAAAAAATCTCTTTTTTCTTCAAAAGGATTAAGTGAGTCAATTGTATTTGAAATTTTTTCTATTCTATCTTGAGGCCATGCTTCAATCGATTGATTGTTAAATGATGGGTAACAGATTACTCCGTTGTATCCAAGATTAGATAAGTATGACCTAAAGCTTGCAGGCACTGACACCCTCCCTTTTTTGTCTAATTTGTTTTCGTAAGTAGATAAAAACATAATTCATAAATTCCTTTATTCCCAATTTATGGGAATATTTGGGATATTATGGGTTTTTAAGATTAGAGTCAACAACTACTATTAACAATCAAAATATGTGAAATTTAACTAAAAAAGGAATCAAAACGTGAACATTTAAAACAGTGTGTAGATTTTAGAAAAGATTAGCCAGATGAACTATAAGCCGGGTTCTGTCATTAAAACTTATCATTTGTCTAGGCTTAAGATCACTCTCAAGCTCAAGCAACTAACCCTGATGACTAGCCAAGGATGGCTTTTAGTTTTTCAACAATGTCATCTCTACTTAGTCTTGCTCCCAGTGGGGTTTTCCAGCGTTCATTGTTGCCAATAGAACCGGTGTGCTCTTACCACACCTTTTCACCCTTGCCATGTTATGGCGGTTTATTTTCTGTGGCACTATCCCTAGGGTCGCCCCCGCCAGGTATTACCTGGCACTGTATCCTTGTAGAGTCCGGACTTTCCTCTTTAAAAATTTTTAAAGCGATAAGTCGTTCATCTGGCAAATTCAATTTATAATTTAATTTATAAATTACAAGAATAATTATCCTCGAATTTAGAGGTTTTTACTTATCAAATAACACTCTTTATCGACTTTTCCATTAACCAGACTTTGTCTAAATTTTCTTTGAAAAGCTTTAACTAGATTAATTTCTTCCAATTTCTTGGCAATTTTGCCTGATTTTCGATAGCCAATTTTATGTAATTTTTGAAAAAATATTTTTACCTCATTATGCTTTAATTTATGATTTCTATATTTCTTAATCTTAGTCTCATTAAGATTATGCCAGACACTTAAATTTTTTTTTGCTAATTTTTTCCAAGGAAACTTTTCCCCAGGATCTTTTTTACGATTTGGAGAAATATCCGAATGCCCTAAAATATCTTGTTTTTTAATATTATATTTTTTCATTAAATTTTTTAATAATTTTATAGTTGAAGAAATTTGTTTTTTAGAGAAATACTTATATTGATAATCATGTCCTGGATTATTTATTTCAATACCTATTGAATGTTTATTTAATGACTTAAATTTCCTCCAGCTGGATTCTCCTGCGTGCCATGCCTCATATAAATCAGGCACTAAATTTAAAATTTTTCCTTCATTAGTAACAAAGTAATGTGAGCTCACTTTGGCTTTATAGTCTGACAATCTGTTAATTGCCTCTGACTGTTTTTTCATTCCTGTGTAATGTATCACTATAAATTTAATTAATTTTTTTGAACGTTTAGGCAAACTAAAGTTAATCGAGTAATTTCTGGTCAAATTTAAGCCCATTTTTCAGCTCATTTATATTAAATAGTTAATTTACTTTAGTTTTTTATATAATATAAGGACAACAATGATAAAAAAATTTGTCATAATATTAATTACAACTCTGACGTTAGCTGTCAATGTTAACGCTGCTTCTGATGGTGAATTATTATTGAAAAAAAATGAACCTTCAGAGGTAAAGGATTGTTTTGAAAAAATTAACAGGGCAACTTTTGCTTTTAATCAAGTTTTAGATGGAGTTATATTTAAGCCAGTAGCCAGTGCATATAGAATTTTACCTTCTCCTGTAAAAACTGGAGTAAGTAACTCATTAGATAATCTATCTAATCTAGTGACAATTCCTAATAATATTCTTCAAGGAGATTTTAAGCAAGCTGGTTTGAATACAGGAAGATTTTTAATTAATACAACTGTAGGTGTTTTAGGTTTAATAGACGTAGCTCAACATCTTGGAATGTCTGAATATGAGAAAGAGGATTATGGACAATCATTGGCTAAAGCTGGAGTAGGCCCTGGTTGTTATATAGTTTTACCTGTTTTAGGTCCAAGCACTGCACGAGATACAATTGCTTCAGTAGGAAATTTTGTGGGTGGTGATGCTTGGTACAATGTAACAGTTAAAAATGACACTCATTATTTCAGAGATATCGACTATTATTCATCAAAAGTAACAGCAGGAATAGATTTTAGAGCAAAAAATTATGATTCAATTGATAATCTTGAAAAAAATTCAATAGACTTTTATGCTTCGGTCAAAAGTTTATATTTGCAAGATAGACAACAGAAAATTTTAAACTCAAAAAAAGTTATAAGTACCCAAGATGATAGTGATTGGGAAGAAATAGATAATAAATAAATAATCATCTCCCATAATGAAAATTAAATATATAGTTTTAATTTTTTTACTGAATCTAACTCTGTTAGTTAAAGCACACTCAACTGCGCCTGATATTTTTGTTCAATCAACAGTCAACAGAGCATCAGATATTTTATCTAATAATTTATCTAAGGAAGAAAAAATTTCAGAACTAAAATTAATTGCAAAAGAAACCGTAGATATACGAGGTATTGGTTTTTATACGCTCGGGTCTGCAAGAAATAGTTTGAATGAAGCACAAAAAAAAAAGTACGCAGAATTATTTGAAAAGTATTTTTTGAAAAGTTTTTCAAGTAGATTAGCTGAATACACAAACCCTGAAATAGATGTTATGGGCAAAAATGTTCTAAATGAAAACTACACGATTGTTAATAGTTTATTAAAAGCTACAAATGAAAGGCCTGAAATAAAAATTGATTGGAGAATTTATACCAAAGATCCAAATAATCCTTTAATTAGAGATTTAATAATTGAAGGCCTTAGTTTGGCAAGAACACAAAAAGAGGAATTTCAATCAATTTTGAATTCTAATGATGGAAATATTGAAATTTTATTTGAAACTTTAGAAAAATTTTCAAATGAATAATTAAAATTGGTGGGCCCGCCAGGACTCGAACCTGGGACCAATACATTATGAGTGTACTGCTCTAACCAACTGAGCTACAGGCCCTATTGAATTTTCTGCTTTTATCGTGTTTTTAAATTCCATTCAAGTAAAGAAAAAAGTTTTATTATTTTAGTATTATTTTTTTGCATAAAATATGATTTACAAACTATTCATCTTTAATTTTGTTCAAAATATCTTTAAGAGATTCTGCTCTTATTAATTTATTAATTTTTTTTTCAAGAATATTAATTTTTACAAGTGAAATATAATAAAGAATTAATAATGAAATTATTGAAATAACACTTAGAATATAAAATAAATCAATTTTATAATTATTGATAAAATAATCATCTATGGAAACTGGTCTCAGGGAAACAAAAATTATTAAAATCCAGATAACGATCCATAACAAATAACTTAATTTACTAAAATTTTTTTTTTTGTAGTTTATTTGTGTGATATAAATCATGATTAATGAAAAAACTATTGCGGTAATAGATAGTATAGTTTTTATAATCATTTGAATATTCTCCAATACAAAATCATTAGCATTAAGTACAATCCTTGAATTATGTTCATTCCTTTATATTTTTCACTTGAAAAGGTTTCAATTGGAATTTGATCAATTTTACACTTATTTCTAACAGCATTACATGTTATCTCTGCATCTGCAAAGTAATGGTTTATTCCTGTAGAGTACCAATAAATCATATTCTCTATTGAAATATCAAAAATTCTTAATCCTGATTGGATATCGTAAACTTTTTTTTGGTACAAAAAGAAAAAAAGTTTTTGAAGTATTATTGTCCCTAATCTTTTTTTCAAATTCAAATTTTTTAAATTCTCTCTATATCCAATAATTAATTGATGATTTTCCTCATGTATTTTTTTACAAATATTAATTAAATCACTTATTTTATGTTGTCCATCGGCATCCATAAATGCAAGAAATTTAAAATTTTTTATCTTAGCGAATTCTAAAGCTGTTTTCATAGACTCAGATTTTCCTAAATTATAACTATGTTTAACTAAAAATATTTTAAACTTATTTGCCTCTTCAAGAGTTTGATCCTCTGAATTATTGTCAACAACTAAAACGTTGGCAAATTTTTTTGTAACCTCAGTTAATACATTGGAAATTTTTTTTTGCTCATTATAAGCAAGAATTGCTACAAGAGTATCGTTATACATTCTAATATTTTTTTTTTCTAAAAGTTGTTAATTGTTTCAAATTATCAATAGTAAACCATTTTTTTGGCGTTACATCAGAAACAATCAATTTTTTCTTTAAAATTAATTTTTTCCATAAAATATTAAAATCTTCAGTTCTATTTACAATTCTATTAATTTTATATGGATTAATAATCTGTATACCTGAGCAATAAATATCACTCTTTTCTTCTCTAGATAATCTTAAAACAATATTTTTTTTTTTGTGAATATAATCACCTTCTAAATTTTTGATTGGTTTTACAGGTACCAAAAAACATTCTGGATTTCCCTTTTTTCTATAATCTTTTTCTATCAAACTAAAATTAATATTCGTAATATTATCACATGTTAGAACAAAAACTGGTTCATTAAGTTGATTAAATGGAAAATTGAAAATCCACCAAGCATTACCTCTCTTATTAGTATTTATTACTGAATTTACTTTATTTTCAATGACATGTTTTGCTAACATACTTCCTTTATATCCTACAGTTATATGAATATTATTAATATATTTTTGAATTTTTTTTATTCCATTAAGAATTAAAGTTTGATTTTTTACCTTCACCATTGCTTTTGGAATTCTTTTTGTTTTTGGCATCATTCTAATGCCCCTGCCTGCAGCTAAAATAATGGCATGATTTATCATCAAAGATTAATTTAATCCTAACTTTAATAAATTATATATTTCATCTTTATTTAATTTTGGAGCGTTTTCAGATGAAACGATCTTATTTAATGGTTTTGATGATTTTTTTTCAAAATCAATTAAGTAAAATAGTTTTTTATTTTGATAAATTTTTTTTGTATAATTCAACTCATTTTCACCGATTAAATATTCATCTAATCTATCACCTTTTCTACCTTGAATAATTTTATAACTCCCACCATAATTTTGAATCCAAACTTTAATTATATCAATCAATTTACTAGCTTTCATATCTGCACATAAAATTTTACCACTAAATTTTTTACCTTTATTCAATGCAAATAAAACTAGATCAACTGCATCATTAATTGTAAAAAAAAATCTTCTCATAAATGGTCCTGTTGTTAAAATTTTTTTATTCTTATGAAACATTTGTTTCCATATTGGTAAAACTGAGCCTGTCGACCAAGCAACATTTCCATATCTTACACAGAGAAAATTAGTTTTTGAGTTTTGATTAGCATTTAGAAATAGCTTTTCCATAGTTGCTTTACTAAAACCATAAAAATTTTTAATTGGCTGTGTGGCTTTATCTGTAGAAATCCCAATAACAGTTTTTACTCCTCTTTCGATTGCAACTCTAGCTATATTTGTCGATCCAAGAATATTTACATCTGAACACTCGAAAGGAAATTTTTCTGAAATATCTACAAACTTTGTTGCTGCTGCATGAATTATAGTATCTGGCTTACAATAGATAAGGGCGTCTCTTACAGACTCTATATTAGTTACATCTAAAGGTATAGACTCACATCCTGTCTCTAAGCTAGCATCATAATTTCTTTTTTGATTTCTTGATCCTATGTAGACATTATATTTTTTTTTTAAACTTAGCGCTAAATTAACTCCCAAAAATCCACTTCCACCAGTTATAAGTAAATTTTTTTTCATAAGAATAATTTTCTACAAAAATTAGCTTATATAATTTATTATATAATGAAAAATATTATTTAACTAATTTCTGAGAAACTATTAACATAAATATGGTGGGCCGTGTTGGTTACGCTCCAACTACCCCTGCAATGTCAATGCAGTACTCTACTATTGAGCTAACGGCCCAAAATTAACTTTCTAAAAAGCTTTTTAATTGTTTAGATCTGCTGGGATGTTTTAATTTTCGAAGTGCTTTTGCTTCAATTTGTCTAATTCTTTCTCTAGTAACTGAAAATTGTAATCCCACTTCCTCTAGTGTATGATCCGTATTCATACCTACACCAAATCTCATTCTAAGCACTCTTTCCTCTCTTGGGGTAAGTGTCGATAAAATCTTTGTAGTAGCTTCTCCCAAGTTTGATTTGATAGCCTGCTCTAAGGGTGCTAATGCTTTTGTATCTTCTATAAAATCACCCAAACTACTATCTTCCTCATCACCCACGGGTTTTTCAAGTGAAACGGGTTCCTTTGAAATTTTTAAAACTTTTCTCACTTTGTCTAATGGCATTCTAAGTTTTTTAGCCAACTCTTCTGGGGTTGCTTCTCTTCCAAACTCACTCAAAATTAATCTTTGAGTTCTCACTATTTTATTTATTGTCTCAATCATATGCACTGGAATTCTAATTGTTCTAGCTTGGTCTGCAATTGATCTAGTAATTGCTTGTCTTATCCACCAAGTTGCATAAGTAGAAAACTTATAACCTCTTCTATATTCAAATTTATCCACTGCTTTCATTAAGCCAATATTACCCTCTTGGATTAAGTCTAAAAATTGCAAGCCTCTATTAGTATATTTTTTAGCTATTGATATAACTAATCTTAAATTAGCTTCTACCATTTCTTTCTTGGCTATCCTAGACTCTTTTTCTCCCTTTTGAACTCTGCTAACTAATTTTTTGAAATCTGTAACAGACATTCCAAGCTTGTGACTAATTTCAACCAATCTATCTCTTATATTTTTAAACTCTTCTTTATTTTTTGAAAAAAATTGTTTCCATGTAGCATTAGTATCCAAAAATTTTTTAAGATTAGGGTTAATTTCGTTTCCTATATAAAATTTAATAAACTCGTTTCTAGAAATATTTTGGTCAATTGCTAATCTTAATAAATTACCCTCAAGAGAAATAATTTTTTTATTCTCAACATAATGTTTTTGAACCAAATCTTCTAGTACTGAAGGAGATAATTGAAGTGATTTAATATTTTCTAAGATATCATTTACAATTTTTTCATAACCTTTTTCTTTCGCGGGAGAAAATATTTTAGTATTCAAAACGCAATCTAATTTTTCTTTCTGATATTTAATTAATTTATTATATTCTTTTGTAAGTGTATTTACTGTCTTTAAAACCTTTGGTTTAATCTCACTTTCCATTGCAGCAAGTGTGGGATTAAATTCTTCATCATCATTCTCATTTGAGCTATCTTCTTTTTCAGTTTCTCCTGAATTTTTCTGTTTTGCACTAGGACCTGTTGTTTCATCTTCCATGTAATTTGTATCAATATCAATGATTTCCCTAACTAAAATTTCATCTTTTTGAAGTTTATCGTTCCATTCAAAAAATTGTTGTGCAGTAATTGGACTTTGTGATAAAGCAATAAGCATTACATCCTTTCCAGCCTCTATTCTTTTAGCAATAGCGATCTCACCCTCTCTAGATAGAAGTTCTACACCACCCATTTCCCTTAAATACATTCTTATTGGATCGTCACTTTTTTCAATTGTTTTTCCTTCTTCTTTGGAAGAACTTTCTTTTTTCCTTAAAACTTTGAAATCTGATTTTTTTTCTACTAATGTAATTTTTTCATCTAAGATATGAATAAAAGCTTGACTTAAATTATCGTCTGATAAATTTCTCTTACCTAAAGATTTGCTTAATTCTTCATAAGTTATAAACCCTCTATGAGTACCACGACCCATTAGTCTTGCGAACGATTTTGTAATTATTCTTTCCACAGCTAGTTATTAGAAGAGTCTTATATAATGTTAAATCTCCAAAAATCCATTATTAATTTTATCAGATTAATTAATATTTTGCTTTTTTTTAAGCTCTTTTAGCTCATTAAATGTCGTCTCACTCAAATCTTTAGAAAACTTCGACTCGAGTTCCTGGATTCTGAACTCCAAATCATAATTATTTAGATCTCGGCCAATGTCATCTAACAGTTCAACTATTACATGCTCATCTTCTGACTTATTTTTTAGTATATGTTTTATTGGAGCAAACTTACTTATTTTATCTATCAACTGATTATCTATTTCCATTTGATCTATTGTTAGCTGTTCACTAGATTTAAGTTTATTTAAAATTTTTTCAAAAATTTGTTTATTCACCTCTGTAAATAATTTTATATTCTCAACCATGTGAATATTCTGCTGTATCAGGTCTAAATTATTTATGATTAAGTAAATTAATGAAAATTCCTTTAATTCTACTCCACTTAAAGATTTACTTTCATTAAAATGTTTTTTTGTTTTTTCAAGTGATTTGGTCTTTTTAAAACTGAAATTTTTTCTATTTTGACTGGTATGAGGAGTTAATTCAGATATTTTTTCTAAAAAATATTCCAATACATATTTTTTAATAAAACTATCTTTTATAGAATTAGCTATAGATCTAAGTTTCTTATCAAAAATTGCCATTGAAGATGGATCGTTTTTAGTATTTTTTTCGTAGTGCTTAAATATAAATTGATGTATTGAAATTTTATTTTGTTTAGAAAAGTCCAAAAAATAATTTTTTCCATTTTTATTAACAAAACTATCTGGATCCTCTTTATCTGGTAAAAATAAAAATGAAATTTGTTTTTCAGGTTTTAAGTCTTTAATTGAATTTTCTGCAGCTCTTAAAGCAGCTTTATAACCACTTTCATCACCATCAAAACATATAATAATGTCATCAAAAAACTGGTTCAAAGTAAATATTTGCTTTTCTGTCAAAGATGTACCTAAATTAGCTACAGCATTTTCAATTCCATTTTTACTTAAACCAACTACATCCATGTAACCTTCAACCAAAAAAATATTTTCTAATTTATTAGACAACTTTCTTGCTAAATCTAAATTATATAAATTAGATCCTTTTTTAAAAAAAGGAGTTTCAGGTGAATTAATATATTTTGCAAAAAAATCATTTTTTTCTATTATTCTTCCGCCTAATGCAATTGGTTGCCCAGAAATATTATTAATTGGAAAAATTAAACGGCCCTTAAATCTTTCAACATAAATTTTATTTCTTTCATCAAAATAAAATAATCCAGTTTCTAATATATCTTCATTATTAAATTCCACTTTTAATTTTTCAAAAAAATTTGGATTTTTATCAACATAACCTATTTTAAACTTTTTTACCTGATGTTTGTCTAAAGATCTTCCTTTCAAATAATCTCTTGCAATTAAACTTGAATCATTTTTTAAAAGTTGATCGTGATAAAAATTCACATATTGACTATAAATTGACAAATAAATTTTCCATTTTTTTTCTCTCTCTTCATCTTGCTTTGAAAAAATATATGGTTGCATACCCGCAAGATTTGCTAAGTATTTTACTGCCTCACCAAATCTTAGATTTTGAGTTTTCATAACAAAATCAAAAATATTTCCATGTTCAGATGTTGCAAAACAATGATAAAATTCTTTTTCATCATTCACAGTAAAGGAAGGAGTTTTTTCATTTTTAAATGGTGAAAGTCCTACAAATTCTTTTCCTCTTTTTTTTAAAGTTACAAATTTTGAAACTACTGATGAAACTTTTAATCTTGTTTTAATTTCATCAAGATATTCTTTTGGATATTTCATTATTTATTCAACAACTCTTTTAATAAAGCGCCTGCCTTTGCAAAATCAATTTTATCAGCGTGCATTTTTTTTAACTCACTCATAACCTTGCCCATATCCTTAATTGAAGTAGCACCCAGTTTTGAAATAATTTCTCCACAAATTTTTTTTGTATCTTCATCATTAAGTTGTTTGGGTAGAAAACTTGATAAAATATCATATTCATTTTGCTCTACCTCTAAAAGGTCTAAACGATTATTTTTTTTATATATATCTATTGATTCGGCTCTTTGCTTAACCATTTTCTTAAATAATTTTTTAATATCTTCGTCATCAGTTTCCTTTTTGTTAGGTCCTGATCTATTTAAAATATCAAGATCCTTTATTGATGATAAAATTAACCTATAAGTTGAGATTTTAGATTTATCTTTAGATTTTAAAGCATTTTTATATTCAGTTTCGATTGTTTCTTTTAGTGACATATTTTTTTAATCTACTTTAAAGAAAAAATTCTTCAAAAGAAAAATTGTTTTTTTACAATTTTATAATACATCTCTGTTGCGATAATAAACCATTTATTGTATTAACCTTTAACTTATGAGTTGTAATTGATCAAAAAAGCAAAAAAAACTAACTCAAACAAAATTTCACAAATTCAAACAGGCATTTTAGTTCTTGAAAATAAGAAAGTTTTTAAAGGTATTGGAATTGGATACCAAGGAGAAGCTACAGGGGAAGTTTGTTTTAATACATCTTTAACAGGGTACCAGGAAATCATCTCAGATCCATCATATGCAGGTCAAATTATTAACTTTACTTTTCCCCATATTGGAAATGTTGGGACTAACAAAGAAGATCATGAATCTAATAAAATATGGGCTAGAGGAGTAATATTTAACTCTGAAATAACTTCACCTTCAAACTACAGATCGTTTTTACATCTAGATGGTTGGCTAAAAAAAAATAAAATTGTTGGAATAACTGGTTTAGACACAAGAAGTCTTACAAACTTTATTAGAGACAGAGGTGCACCTAAAGGTACGATCAGTTATTCAAAAAAAGGTAAATTCAATATCAACAAATTAACTAACTCTACCATCAAGTGGAGTGGATTAAAAAATCTTGATCTTGCAGAGGTGGTTTCAACTCAGAAAGATTATGTTTGGAAAGGTCTTAAAACTTGGAAAAAAGAATCTGGATATATAAAAAACAATAAAAATTTATTTCATGTTGTTGCAATAGATTATGGGATTAAAAAAAATATCTTAAGATATTTTTCTGACTTCAAATGTAAAGTTACTGTTGTTTCTTGTAAAACTAACGCACAAAAAATTTTAGCTTTAAAACCAAATGGAATATTTCTATCAAATGGTCCTGGAGATCCAGCTGCAACAGGTAAATATGCTATAGGGATTATTAAAGATCTTATTAAAGAAAATTTACCAATATTTGGTATTTGTTTAGGTCATCAAATTTTAGCTTTGACATTGGGAGGCAAAACAAAAAAAATGAAGCTTGGTCATAGAGGAGCAAACCATCCAGTCAAAAATTTAATTCATAACAATGTAGAAATAACAAGTCAAAACCATGGATTTGAAGTAGTTAAAGAAAATTTACCAAAAAATATTGAGGTCACACATAAATCTTTATTTGATAATAGTATTGAAGGTATCAGACTAAAAAATAAACCAGTATTTTCAGTTCAATATCATCCAGAATCTAATCCTGGACCTCAAGATAGTGTTTATTTGTTTCAAGAATTTATTAACAACATGAAAAAAAATGCCAAAAAGAAAAGATCTTAAAAAAATATTAGTTGTAGGAGCTGGTCCAATAATTATAGGACAAGCATGTGAATTTGACTACTCAGGCACACAAGCATGTAAAGCTCTAAAAGATGAGGGTTATAAAGTAGTGTTAATAAACTCAAATCCTGCAACAATTATGACTGATCCAGATGTTGCAGATAAAACTTATATTGAACCAATTACACTAGATGTATTAGAAAAAATTCTTAAAAAAGAAAAACCAGATGCAATTCTTCCAACAATGGGAGGACAAACTGCACTTAACCTTGCAATGGAAGCAGAGAAAAAAGGAATACTCAAAAAATACAAAATTGAATTAATAGGAGCAAATTCAAAAGCAATTTCTAATGCGGAAGATAGAAAGAAGTTTAGAAAAAATATGATAGATATTGGCTTAGATTTACCCAAATCTGAAATTGTAAATAATAATAAACAAGCATCAAAAGTATTAAAAAAAATTGGATTACCAGTAATTATAAGACCTGCCTTTACACTTGGTGGACTTGGCGGAGGGATAGCTAAAACCAAAAAAGACTATTTTAAGATTGTTAAAAATGGATTGCATGAGTCTCCTGTAAGCCAGGTTTTAGTTGAGGAATGTTTGGAAGGTTGGAAAGAATTTGAGATGGAGGTAGTAAGAGACAAAAAAGATAACTGTATTATCATTTGCTCAATTGAAAACATAGATCCAATGGGAATTCATACGGGTGATTCAGTAACAATTGCACCTGCTCTTACTCTTACAGATAAAGAATATCAGGTGATGAGAAATGCATCTATTGCATGTTTGAGAAAAATTGGAGTTGAAACTGGAGGATCAAATGTTCAGTTTGCTATCAACCCTAAAAACGGTCGAATGGTTGTCATTGAAATGAATCCCCGTGTATCAAGATCATCAGCACTTGCATCAAAAGCAACTGGATTTCCAATTGCAAAAGTAGCTGCTAAATTAGCAGTTGGTTATACTCTGGATGAATTAAAAAATGAAATAACTAAAATTACCCCAGCATCATTTGAGCCAAGTATAGATTATATTGTAACTAAAATTCCAAGATTTACATTCGAAAAATTTTCAACTTCTCCTGCAACTTTAGGAACATCTATGAAATCAGTTGGTGAAGCAATGGCAATAGGAAGAAACTTTAAAGAGTCCCTGCAAAAGGCTTTAGTATCTCTTGAAACTGGTTTTTCAGGTTTAGATAGAATTTTTAATTTAAATAAAAAACAAATAGAAAAGAAACTTAAAGAAACTATTCCAAATAAGATATTATTGGTTGCTGAAGCAATTAGAAAAAAAATAAATTTAAAGAAAATATACAATTTATCTAAAATTGACCCTTGGTTTTTAGAACAAATCAAAGAAATAGTTGATTGTGAAACGCAAATCAAAACTAAAGGACTTCCTAAAGATTTCGGAGAATTTAATAGAATAAAATCTATTGGATTTTCAGATAAAAAACTTTCAGAATTAACCAAAACTTCTGAGGAAATTGTTAGAAGAAAAAGATCAGCACTTAAAATACTTCCAGTTTATAAAAAAGTTGATACTTGTGCAGCTGAATTCAAATCTTTTACACCTTATATGTATTCAACATATCAAAGAAATTTTTCAATTAACTCAGAATGTGAATCTGAAATATCTAATAAGAAAAAAATAATCATTTTAGGAGGAGGACCAAATAGAATTGGTCAAGGAATTGAGTTTGATTATTGCTGCTGTCAGGCTAGTTTTTCATTAAAAGAAGCAGGTTTTGAGACAATAATGGTAAATTGTAACCCTGAAACGGTTTCCACAGACTATGATACGAGTGATCGACTGTACTTTGAGCCTTTAAAAGAAGAATATGTTTTTAATATAATTAAGAAAGAGCAAGAAAAAGGAAACCTAATAGGTGTGATAGCTCAATTTGGTGGCCAAACTCCAATTAAACTTGCTAAATTTTTACATGACAATAAGCTTCCAATTTTAGGAACACAATATTCCTCAATAGATTTAGCAGAAGATAGAGATAGATTTAGAAAACTATTAAATAAATTAAGATTAAAACAAGCTGAGAGTGGAATTGCAAAAAGTTTCAATCAAGCTATTAAAATTGCTGATAAAATCGGATTACCATTGATGGTTAGACCGTCTTATGTTTTGGGTGGACGAGCAATGGAAATTGTTCATGAAAAAAGCCAACTAAAAAATTTTGTTCAGGAAGCATTTAAAGTAGCTGAAAATAATCCAATTTTAATTGATAAATTCTTAGATCATGCAATGGAAGTTGATGTAGATGCAATATCAGATGGGAAAAAAGTACATGTTGCTGGAATTATGCAACATATTGAAGAAGCTGGAATTCATTCAGGAGATTCAGCCTGTAGTCTTCCTCCTATATCAATTAAACCATACCTAATTAAAGAAATTGAAGATCAAACTAAAAAATTAGCTATTGCTTTAAAAGTAAAAGGATTCATGAATATACAATTTGCAATAAAAAAAGATGAGATCTTTGTAATAGAGGTTAATCCAAGAGCAAGCAGAACTGTACCTTTTGTATCTAAAGCGAAAGGTTTACCCCTAGCAAAAATTGCCTCTAGAGTTATGACTGGTGAAAAGTTATCTAAATTTAATTTAAAAGATAAATCTAAAGGAATGTACGCGGTGAAGGAAGCTGTGTTTCCTTTTAATAAGTTTCCAAACAGTGATTTACTTTTAGGACCAGAAATGAAATCAACTGGAGAAGTAATGGGTTTTGATAAAGATTTTGGTATGGCCTTTGCAAAAAGTCAAATTGCATCGGCTAATTCTCTTCCAAAAGAAGGTTTAGCATTCATATCATTAAAAGATTCACATAAAGATGAAGGAATTGATCTATCTAGAGAACTTTTAAAATTAAACTTTACTTTATGTGCTACGAAAGGAACTGCTGAATATATCCAAAAACACGGGATGAAATGCAAAATAATAAATAAAGTAAGCAGTGGATCCCCCCACATAGTTGATGTTTTAGACTCCAAAAAAATAGCCCTGGTAATAAACACAGGTGGTGGAAATAGTGAGCACAGGCTTAGTGATGCTATCGCACTTAGAAGAGCTACTTTGAAAAATAAAGTTCCGTACTGCACAAATATGTCCACAGCACTTGCATGTATTGAAGGAATAAAATCCCTTAAGAAAAAAATAATAGAAGTGACTTCACTCCAAGAAATTAGATAACTTTAATCAATTAAAAGTTGTTATTTAAAGTTACAATTAATAGTTGAAAATAATTTTCAATTTAATTTTCATTAACCCAAAATGATTAGTAAGTTGCTTGATATAAATTACAAAAAATTTTTAATAGCTATAGTTTATGAGTTCAGAACTTCACAAGCACATAGAAAAAGCAATAGATAAAAAAGAAAATTTATTTAATGCAAAAATAATTAATTTTCCAAACGAAAAAGATTCAAATAACACCCTTGATTTTAAAATTAAAAATTTTGATCACTGGAAAATTAGTGATGATTCTAACATTGATCAATATAAAGCAGTAACTGGTATTTGTTTTATGATAGGAATTTTGACAATATTAGGACTATATTCAAATCTTTTGTAGCTAAATTTAGCTAGTCAACTTTCCAATCTGTAGGAAAAGTAACATAATTTACCTGAATACATCGTCTTTCTTTTATAATTTTTTTTTTTTCCATCCCATGCCAAGTATTAGGGCCACTACTAAACAAATATCCATAGTTATGTTTATAAGGAACTGTTTTTACTTTCTCCAATTTTTCATTATAAAAATCTGTGCCTAAATCCTCAGACTCGTTTTTATCATTTACAAAAATTAAACCAGACATTAGTTTTTCTTTAATATCGCAATGAGGCTTTAACCAGAAACCTTCTCTATCACATATAACTTCTACCCTTACATATGATTTAGATAAATCCTTATTAATCATTTTTGAGATAATTTGATAAGTTTCTTTAGATTGTAGTTCATTAATAAATTTTACAAGATTAGGAAATTGAGATGAATTTTCTTTAGTGATGAAACATCTAAATTTAATAGCCTTACCTCCAGAAGCGATACCTTCTCTAAATTCAGGAGTACCTCCATCAATAGCTCTTGTTCCATCATAAGATAAATCATGTTTACTTACATCTGGAATATCTGCATTTATAATTTCTTTAATTGCACCTTCGCTCAAAGCATTATTGTATTCCCAGTGATCAAATGGAAAATCATGTTTCTTGGATTGATTTAAAATAGATTTAAGAAAAGTCATAATTTTTAATATGGTCTTTTATATATCTTGATATTCTGTCAGTTTCATTAAGTTTTTCATAATTCCAATTTTCAATTGAGTTTTCTAAATCTTTAACGATATTTAAATTTTTAAATAATTCAAAAAATTTTTTAAATCTCTTATTTTGTTTTATGGGAGGCATTTGAGCTATATAAATTGGTTTTCCAGTCATAGCAGCTTCTGAAATCATTGAAGTTGAATCGCATGTTACAACTATGTAATCTGACAACTTTAAAGATGAAAGATATGCTTTTTTATCAACTTCATCAATAATGATTTGATCATTATCGAAACTATTTTTTGCTAAATCAATTATTTTTTCAGGTGTTCTCATTGAAGGAATTAAAATTAATTGAAAACCTTTTTCAATGAAATTTTTTTTAATTTTTAAAAATATTTCATTAATAATTCCTTCATTATAATCATAGTATTTATTAGGACCTCCTACAATTAACGTAACAATTTTTTCTTTCTTTATCAGATGTTTTAAGTAATTAGCATTTTCATTTAACTCGTTTTCTCTTAAGTAATGTATTGCACCTTTGCTTGTAATAACGTTTTTTCCCTCTATGCTGTCATGTTCTGGCGCAACAATAAAATCAAAATTTTTTAATGAAACTTTTGGATCTTGAATATGAATATTCACAATTTTATTCTTAGATTTTTTTTTCAAAAAAATTGAGGGAATGACACTTTTTCTTCCACAAGAAATAACAATATCAAAATTTTGATTTATTTTATTTTTAAAAACAAATTCTTTTATTGGAGTAAATTTTGGGGGAATCAATTTCCAAAAATTATTAAGTTCAATTTTCTCGTGTGTAAAATCTAGATCTAATGCCTTAGCAAGTCCCTCGACTTGACTAATCATTCCATGCATTCCTTCTGTTAATAATAAACCTTTTAATTTAGACATTAATTACTATATAGCTTTCATATGAGTCAAAATCCAACTAAACACACAAAAGTGTTAATAATTGGATCCGGTCCAGCCGGATACACAGCTGCAGTTTATGCTGCTAGGGCAATGTTAAATCCAGTTTTAGTTTATGGTTCTGCACCAGGTGGACAATTAACAACTACCACTGATGTTGAAAACTATCCTGGTTTTGCAGATGTTATCCAGGGCCCATGGTTAATGGATCAAATGAAAGATCAAGCGAAAGCTGTTGGAACTGAAATGATTGAAGATCATATTGCTTCGGTAAATTTAAAATCAAAACCTTTTGAAGCTGTGGGTGATAGTGGTCAAAAGTATACAGCGGATAGTATTATTATTTCAACAGGTGCTCAAGCACGATGGTTAAATTTAAAATCAGAACAAGAATTTAGAGGTTTTGGAGTTTCAGCTTGTGCGACTTGCGACGGCTTCTTTTTTAAGGACAAAGAAGTTGCAGTTGTGGGAGGTGGAAATGCTGCGGTTGAAGAAGCTATGTTTCTAACAAAATTTGCATCTAAAGTTAAATTAATACACAGAAGAGATAGTTTGAGAGCTGAAAAAATGCTTCAAAAAAAATTAATGGAAAATAAAAAAATTGAAATTATTTGGGACTCAATAGTTGAAGATGTTATTGGTGATAATGAACCGAAAAATGTTAAAGGAATAAAAGTAAAGAATGTCAAAACGAATAAAGTTGATGAATTAAAACTAGATGGATTATTCATTGCAATTGGTCATGATCCAGCAACACAATTATTCAAAAATCAATTAGATATGGATAAAGAGGGATATTTAATTACTAAACCTGACTCAACAGAAACGAATATTCCAGGTGTTTATGCTGCAGGAGACGTGAAAGATAAAACTTTCAGACAAGCAGTTACTGCTGCAGGAATGGGTTGTATGGCTGCATTGGAAGCAGAAAAGTTTTTATCTCACTAATTAAGAAATACTTTCACAAAAAGATTTAATTCTATCCATTGCTTTTTTTAAGTTTTCCATAGAAGTAGCATAGGAAATTCTAAAATATCCATCTAATCCAAAAGCTGATCCTTGAACTACTGCGACGTTCTCCTTTTCAAGCAACTTTTGAACAAATTCACTATCAGTTTTTAATTTTGTCTTTTTATTTAATAATCCTTTGCAGCTTGGAAATACATAAAATGCACCATTAGGTGTAAGACAGTTTATTCCCTTAATATTATTCAAACTTTTTACAACAAAGTCTCTTCTTTCTTTAAAAGCATCTGATCGCTCTTTGATAAAATCTTGTGATCCATTTAAAGCTTCTACCGCTGCAGCTTGACTTACTGAAGATGGGTTAGAGGTTGATTGTGACTGAATTTTTCCTATAGCCTTTATAATATCCTTAGGGCCAGCAGCGTATCCTATTCTCCAACCAGTCATTGCATATGATTTACTAACCCCATTCATCGTTAATGTTCTGTCTTTTAATTTTGATATTTGAGCGATCGTGAAGAAATTAAAGTTATCATATCTTATATGTTCATATATATCGTCACTCAAAATATGAACTCTTTTATTTTTAATCAGAATTTTAGCTAAATCCTCTATTTCATTCTTTGTATATCCAGCTCCAGTTGGATTAGATGGAGAGTTTAGTATCAACCATTTGGTTTTTTTTGAAATTGCCTTTTGAAGTTTTTTTGCAGTAAGTTTAAATCCATCTTTCTCATCACATTTAATTATTTTTGGCTTTCCACCAGCTAATAAAACCATATCTGGGTATGAAACCCAAAAAGGTGCGGGAATAATAACCTCATCACCTTTATTTAAAGTTGCCATAAAAGCATTGTATAAAACTTGCTTACCACCTGTACCAACTGTTATCTGGTCGGTATTAAAATCTAAATTATTTTCTCTTTTAAATTTCTCAACAATAGCTTTTTTTAAAGCTGGAGTTCCATCAACTGCAGTATATTTTGTATCCCCATCTCTAATTGCTTGAATGGCTGCATCTTTAATATTATCAGGAGTATCAAAATCTGGTTCACCTGCTCCTAAGCCGATCACATCTTTTCCTGCTGCCCTAAGCTCTCTGGCTTTTTGTGTTACAGCAATTGTTGGAGATGGTTTAATTCTCTTTAAACTGTCTGATATTATGCTCATTGAAATATAAATTAATTCTACTACGTTCTTTAATATATGGAAAATACTTATCAAGATTTAATTACAGATATTCAGAGCAAAAATCCTAAAATCAGTGGAAAACTCGAAGGTGGAAAAAAGTTTAAAATTAAATCTGATTTCAAACCAGCTGGAGATCAACCAGAGGCCATTAAAAAATTAGTAAATGGAGCAAATAAAGAAGAATTCAATCAGGTATTGCTCGGTGTTACAGGTTCAGGAAAAACGTTTACAATGGCAAAAGTTATAGAGGCGACTAATAGACCTGCATTAATTTTAGCTCCTAACAAAACACTAGCTGCACAGCTTTATGGAGAAATGAAAACTTTCTTTCCAGATAATGCAGTTGAATATTTTGTATCTTATTATGATTACTACACGCCCGAGGCTTATGTTCCAAGATCAGATACTTACATTGAAAAAGAAGCTTCTATTAATGAACAAATAGATCGAATGAGGCATTCAGCTACAAGGTCACTTCTTGAAAGAGATGATGTTTTAATCGTAGCGAGTGTTTCATGTATTTATGGACTAGGTTCAGTTGAAGCTTATAGTAAAATGACTTTAACTCTTCAAAAAAATTATGATTACAACAGAGAACAAATAATAAAATCTTTAGTTGCTTTACAGTATAAACGTAATGACCAAAACTTTTACAGAGGCACTTTTAGAGCCCGTGGAGAATATCTTGAAATTTTTCCATCACATTTAGAGGATAGAGCTTGGAGATTAAGTTTATTTGGAGATAAACTTGAAAAGATTGAAGAATTTGATCCACTTACAGGAGACCAGGTAAGAGAATTAAGTTTAGTAAAGGTTTATGCAAATAGCCATTACATCACTCCAAAACCAACTATCGAACAAGCAATTATAAATATTAGGAAAGAATTAGAGGTCACACTCAAAAAACATAGATCAGAAAATAAATTACTTGAAGCTCAAAGATTAGAGGAACGAACTAAATTTGATCTTGAAATGATTGAGGCTACTGGTTCATGTGCTGGTATTGAAAATTACTCAAGATTTTTATCTGGAAGAAAACCAGGAGAACCACCGCCTACTCTTTTCGAATACTTTCCAGATAACACTTTAATTTTTGTTGATGAGTGTCATGTAACAGTTCCACAATTAAACGGAATGTACAAAGGAGATAGATCAAGAAAAAGTACTTTGGCAGAGTATGGCTTTAGGCTTCCTTCTTGCATGGATAATAGACCATTAAAATTTGAGGAGTGGGATTTAATGAGAACCCAAACTGTATTTGTTTCTGCAACTCCTGGACCTTGGGAGCTTGAACAAACCAAAGGTAAATTCATCGACCAGGTTATTAGGCCTACAGGATTAATTGATCCTCCTGTTGAGATAAGACCAGCTAAAAATCAAGTAGATGATTTAATGCATGAATGTAAAAAAGTAATTGAAAATAATCACAGAGTTTTAGTTACTACATTAACAAAAAAAATGGCTGAAGATTTAACTGAATATCTTCATGAGAATGGGGTAAAAGTAAGATATCTACACTCTGACATTGATACTCTTGAGAGAATAGAAATTATGAGAGATTTAAGAATGGGAGTGTTTGATGTTCTTGTGGGTATCAATTTATTAAGAGAAGGTTTGGATATTCCAGAATGTGCATTAGTTGGAATTTTAGATGCTGATAAGGAAGGTTTTTTAAGATCAGAAACATCACTAATTCAAACAATTGGAAGAGCTGCAAGAAATGTGGACGGAAAGGTAATTTTATATGCTGATAAAGAAACTAAAAGTATAAAAAAAGCAATTAATGAAACTGAAAGAAGAAGAAAAATACAGTTAGCTTACAACAAAAAAAATAAAATTGATGCTAAGACAGTCAAAAAAGAGATCAATGATATTTTAGAAAGTGTTTACGAAAAAGATTACGTAAAAATTAGTGAAGGTTCTAATGTTGGTGGAAATCTAAAAAAACACCTTAAAGCTCTCGATAAAAAAATGAAAGAAGCAGCCTCAAACCTCGAATTTGAAGAAGCTGCTAAAATTAGAGATGAAATAAGAAAATTAGAAAGTACTGAATTAGAAATTACATTAAATCCAAAAATAAGGCAGTATGACGTGAAAAATAAACTTTACCCAAAAGGTAGATCGACAATGGGAATGCCAGGGACTAAGGTGACAAAAAAAAGAGATAAAAAATGGAAGCACAGAGGATAATTATTACTGGTGGAGCAACAAGAATTGGTGCGGCCATAGCTGAAAAATTATCAGGTCCTGATAATCAAATTGTAATTCATTACCATAAATCTAAGACAAAAGCTGAAAATCTAAAAAAAAAACTTCAAAATTATGGAACAAAAATATACTTAGTTAAAGGAGATCTTAGTAAGGAAAAAGATATCATTAAAATTATTAAATTTTCAAAATCAAAAATGAAATTTTTTGACTGCTTAATAAATAATGCCTCATTATTTGAAAATGATAAATTAGATAATTTTACATCAAAAAGTTGGGAAAAACATATTTCTACAAATCTTAAAGCTCCTGCTCTTTTATCAAAAGAGTTTTCAAAGAATATTAGAGACGGAAATAACAATATTATCAATATAATTGATCAAAGAGTATTTAAGCTTACTCCATATTTCTTCTCATACACATTAAGTAAAACAGGCCTTTATACTTTAACGAAAACAAGCGCGATGAGTTTGTCACCAAACATAAGAGTTAATGGAATAGCCCCTGGACCTACAATTAAAAATAAAAGACAATCAGAAAAACATTTTAAAAGTCAATATTTAGCAACTCCACTTAAACAACAAGTTGATGTAAATGAAATTTGTAATGCTGTTGACTTCTTTATTAAAAACAGTTCTATTACAGGACAAATTTTGGCAATAGATAGTGGTCAAAGTTTGAATTGGCAAACACCAGATATACTTAAAGGTAAAGAATGAGAAAAAATAATTTTAAGATTGTTAAAATTGATAAATCCAAAAGCTTATTTAACTATGAGAAAAAAATTCTAATTAATGAACTTATTTTGGATTTAAAGCTTGGCTATTATGATTTTGAGAAAGAGAAAGCACAAAAAGTAAAATTTAGTTTAGAAATTGACTATCAAGACAAAAAACCTTCGAATGATAAAGATCTCAAATCAATCGTAAATTATGCAACTATTGTAAAATTAATTAAAAAACTTATTAAAAAGAAGCACTATAATTTTTTGGAAACTTTAGCTGAAGCTGTTTTTGATGAGTTATTTAAAGATAAAAGAATTGGTAAAATAATGTTAAAGATTGAAAAAATGGAAATTTTAAAAGAATGTTCATCAGTTGGTATTCAAATTACCAAAAAAAGAAGTCATGATAAGCTCTGAGATTGGCAAAGAAGTAATTAAAAAAGAACTCACCCTTATTCCCAAACTACCTGGTGTTTACCGAATGCTTAACAATAAAGGAGATATCCTTTATGTTGGTAAAGCAAAAAATTTACCTAATAGACTAAAAAGCTACATAGCTGAAAAAAATCATATCATTAGAACAGAAAGAATGTTGTCTCAAACAAGAAAGCTAGAAATAACCACAACCTCAAATGAGAGTGAAGCTTTACTTCTTGAAGCAAATTTAATCAAAAAATATAAACCAAAATTTAATATTCTTTTAAGAGATGATAAATCTTTTCCATTTATTTATATTGGCAACAAAGATAAATGGCCACAAATAAAACGACATAGAGGAAAAAAGACAAAAGAAGGATTTTACTTTGGACCGTTTGCTTCAGCTGGTTCTGCTAATTGGACTATTAAAATGATACAAAAAATTTTCCACCTAAGAGTTTGTGATGATACAGTTTTTAAAAATAGACAACGACCTTGCATTTTATATCAAATCAAAAGATGTTCTGGACCATGTGTTGGGTATATAAATGAAAATGAATATAAAAAGACTGTCGACGATGCAATTGAATTTGTCTCTGGTAAATCAAGAAAAATACAAAAAAGTCTTTCAGACCAAATGGAAAAAGCGAGTGAAGATTTAGATTTTGAAAAAGCAGTAATTTTAAGAGATAGAATAAAATCATTAAACATAATTCAATCATCACAAAGAATTAATGAGGCAAATTTAATTGAAGCGGATGTAATTGCTGGCTATAAAGAATCTGGTAAAACTTGTATTCAAGTTTTTTTTTATCGTTCAAAACAAAATTGGGGTAATCAAGCTTTTTTTCCAAAGCATGATCCTGACGAAAAATTAAGTGATATATTAAATTCTTTTGTTTCTCAGTTTTATGAAAATAAAAGTGTTCCTTCATCAATAATATTATCTGAGGAAATTAAAGAAAAAACTTTGATTGAAAAAACTCTTTCTCAAAAAGAAGAAAAGCAAATTGTTATTTCTGTTGCAAAAAAAGGATCAAAATTAAAAGTAATTAATCAAGCAATAAAGAATGCTAAGGATAGTCTAAATAGAAAACTTTATGAAAGCCAAAATAATAGAGAATTATTCGATGCAGTTGCAAGTAAATTTAGTCTGGAAACAAATATCAATTTAATTGAAGTATATGACAATAGTCATATTCAAGGAACAAATAGTGTTGGAGCATTAATTGCCTATGGTGATGAAGGTTTTATTAAAAAAAGGTATAGAAAATTTAATATTAAGATACAAAAAAATGAGCAAGATGACTATGGTATGATGAGAGAAGTACTAAACAGAAGATTTAAAAGAGCTATTCAAGAAAAAGACAATTACCTGACTTTTCCTGATTTGGTTATGATTGATGGGGGCAAAGGTCAGTATTCTGTCGCAAGAGAAACTCTAAATGAACTTGGGCTTCACGATTTACCGATAGTTGCAATAGCCAAAGGGAAACAAAGAAATAGTGGCAATGAGACTTTTTTTCATAATGGTAAAGAGTTTAAATTTACGAAAAATGACCCTACTCTTTTCTTCCTTCAAAGAATCAGAGATGAGTCCCATAGATTTGCAATAAGTGCACACAGAGCTAAAAGAAAAAAAGGAATAAGCAAATCTTTACTTGATCAAATTGAGGGCATAGGATCCATAAGAAAAAGAGCTTTATTAAATCATTTTGGATCTGCTAGAGCTGTTGAGTCGGCTAGTCTTGATGAAATTAAATCAGTAGAAGGTGTTGAGGCAAAAGTTGCTAAAAAGATATATAACTTCTTTCATGAATAAAAATTATTATGCTTAAAAAAATACCAAATATATTAACAGTGGGTAGAATTTTAATTGTGCCTTTTTTTGTTTTGGCTTTTTATTTACCAGGATTTTATGGGGATTTAACAGCTTTAATATTATTTATTATTGCATCATTTACAGATTTTTTAGATGGTATGTTAGCTAGATTGCTAGGTGAAGAGTCTAAACTGGGTGAATTATTAGATCCAATAGCAGACAAGATTATTGTAGCTACTGCTCTAATTTTATTAGTGATGGATGGAACAATTCGTAATTATGAGGTGATCGCTGCGATAATTATTTTAACAAGAGAAATATTAATTTCAGGTTTAAGAGAATTTTTAGCAAAAGGAAAAATAAAACTACCAGTTTCAAATCTTGCAAAATTAAAAACAGTTTTACAAATGGTATCAATTGCTCTTTTGCTTTCTGGTGATACAGGGAATAAAATTATTAATTTTCAAGATTATAACGCTCAAACTATTGGGATAATCCTTTTATGGCTTTCAGCTGCTCTCACACTTTTTACAGGATATGAGTACATGCGAAAAGGAATTGATCACGCAATATCAGAAGACAATAAAGATTAAGCTGCTTTTTTCTTTTTTACTAAAGCTTGATAAGACTCGTTTAAATCAATTATCATTTCACAAACTTTAAAATGATTTTCAGCTATACATGACACAGGTGTTACTTCAGCTGCCGTTCCCGTTAAGAAACATCCTACAAAACTTTTTAATTCCTCTGGTTTAATTTTTCTTTCATGAACTTTTATATTTTTTGATTTTGCTATTTCAATTACAGTTCTTCTTGTAATTCCATCTAAAAATGAGTCGGGTATTGGAGTATGTATTTCTCCATTTTTATCTTTAAAAAAAATATTCGCTCCTGTAGCCTCGGCAACATTTCCTTCATGATCTAGCATAAGCGAATCTGTATAACCTTGTTTTTCTGCTTCATGTTTTGAGAGTGTACAGATCATGTACAATCCTGAAGCTTTTGTATCCCATGGTATAGTATTAGGTGCAGGTCTTCTCCAACTTGAAATATTTAATTTTATTCCTTCAATCTTTAACTTTGGGTCGAAATATGAACCCCATTCCCAAGTTGCAATTGCAACATGAATTTTAGTTTGTTGAGCAGAAATCGCCATCATCTCACTTCCTCTCCATGCAACAGGTCTTACGTAGCCATTTTTAACTTTCTGAGTAGCTATAATTTTTTTTGATGCTGAATTAATTTCACTTTCACTATATGGGATTTCAAAACCCATTCTTTTTGCAGAATAAAAAAGTCTTGATGTGTGTTCCTCTAACTTAAATATTGAACCATCATAAACTCTTTCACCCTCAAAAACACAGCTCGCATAATGTAATCCATGGCTTAATACATGTACTTTTACATCTGACCAATCAACTAATTCGCCATTGTACCATATTTTTCCTGATCTCTTGTCGTAGGGTATCATTTTAGAAATTTAAAAAAATTATTACCAAAAAATATCTTTGTATCTATAATATGTCAATATAACTTACCTATAATGAAAGAACTTTTATATCTAAAAGACGATCAATTGAAAGATTTAATCGAAAAATTATTCATTGGCTATAGAGAAACATTTTCAGACTCAAAAAGAATTCTTGATAAATATTCGATTGGTCTAGCTCACCAAAAAGTTATTCATTTATTATCGATGTATGAGGGTATTTCAATTTCAGAGTTACTTAAAAAACTAAAAGTTACAAAACAAAGTTTAAATAGAGTTTTAAAAGATTTAATTAAATTAGAAATTATAAACTTTCAAAAAAATGAGCAAGATACAAGGGTTAAACATATTTTTTTAAATGAAAAAGGAAAAAAAATTTTTGATGAAATTTTTGATTTACAAAAAAAAAGAATTTATAACGCTTTATTAAATTCTAGTTCTGAAGAAGTAATAAATTTTGATAAGGTTTTAAAAAAGATAATTAATGGATAATTTTATAGCTCATATATTGGTTGTTGATGATGATGAAGGTATCAGATTACTTGTTAAAAAATATTTAAATGAAAATAATTTTTTAGTTTCTACTGCTAAAAGTGCAGAAGATGCTTCAAAAAAAATAGAGATAATAAAATTTGATTTGATTATCTTAGATATAATGATGCCTGGTAAAAGTGGTCTTGATTTTATTCAAGAAAATAGAAAAAATTTAGAAACACCAATAATCCTTCTTACCGCCAAAGGAGAACCTAATGAAAGAATTGAAGGATTAGAAATAGGAGCAGATGATTATCTACCTAAACCATTTGAACCAAAGGAATTAATATTAAGATTAAAAAATATATTAAATAAAACAAAAAAGATAAATCAGAAAAGAGTAATTGAATTTAGTGATATAAAGATTGACTTAAATAAACTTATAATTTCAAAAAAAGATAGTGAATACAAAATAAATAATACAGAGAAATTGATACTGGAAAAAATGATCAACAACCCTGGAAAGACTTTTTCAAGAGAAAACATTGGTACTTTAATTAACTTAGATAAAGAAAGATCAATAGATGTCATAATAACTAGGCTGAGAAGAAAAATAGAAATAGATCCAAAAAATCCAAAATTTTTACAAACAATAAGAGGTGAAGGATATGTTCTCTGGATTGAATAAATTTATAAAAAATATTCTTCCAAAAAGTTTATTTTACAGAGCATTACTAATTGTTGCTGTTCCAGTATTAGTTTTACAACTAGTTATAACAATAGTTTTTTTTGACAGTCTTTGGATCAAAACAACTAAAGGTATGACGAGGGCACTAGTAAATGAAATGAGTACATTTTTGGAAATTTATAATAATGAAAATTATGATAAAGAAGAAATAGCAAATCTTTTCTCTGTTTATCAAGATTTAAATTTTAAATTTATTGAAGATGACAATTTTCAGTTTAGTTATAATGAAAGATGGTTTAGCCCAATAGATAGGACATTAAGAAGAGAGCTCAAATCAAGATTTGATCAAAATAATTTTTGGTTTGATACTACAAACTACAAAGAATTGATCGATATTCGAATAAAATACAAAAATGGTTATTTCAAATTTTTAGTTCCACGAGATAGAGTCACAACTTCATCAGCTAGGATATTTGCACTTTGGATTACAGTGCCAGCACTAATTATGATTTTTATATCATTAATTTTTTTAAAAAATCAAACAAGACCAATAACAAATCTTGCAAGAGCTGCTGAAAAATTTGGTAAAGGAGAACAAATTGAAGAATTCAAACCCTCTGGTGCCTCTGAGATTAGACAAGCAGGTTACGAATTTGACAAAATGAGAAAAAGAATAGTGAGACACTTAAATCAAAGATCAGAAATGCTATCAGGAATTAGTCACGACTTAAGAACACCTTTGACAAGAATGAAATTACAAATAGCTTTTATAAAAGACCAAGAGTTATCAGATAAATTAGCAGACGACGTTAATGAAATGGAAAAAATGCTTAATGAATATCTTCAATTTACAAAATCATCATTCCAAGAAAAAGATGAGATGTTTAATTTAACTGATCTATTGGACGATATAATAAATAAATATAACAAAAATAATATATCAAAAAATTTAATGCCCAGAGTTTATTATAATGGTAGAAAAAATTTAATTAAAAGATGTATCAATAATTTAATTGATAATGCAATCAAATATGGAAATAAAATCAATATAGAGCTTAATAAAAGTAATGAAAGTTTGTTCATAAAAGTTGAGGATGATGGTCCTGGAATACCAAAGGATGAATATGAAAACGTATTTAAACCATTCTATAAAGTAAATAAAGGAAGAGCAGATTCTAAATCAAGTGTTGGATTGGGATTATCTATTGCATCTGATATCATAAGATCTCATGGAGGAAATATTAAATTAGTAAAATCCTCTATGAACGGACTAGGTGTTAAGATTTTTTTGCCCGTTTAGTTTTATTTTTATTCTTTAACTTATTAATTCTCTCCTCCAGATTTTCTACTCTTTTTGACAATACTTCAAATTCATCTTTACTGGTTAATTTCATCTTAAAAACTATCTCGTCTCTTTTGGATTTTAAAATATTCATTAATTCATTTGCTATATCTTTTGAAGAAATCAGACCCTGTTCAAATATTTTAGCAAGTTTATCAATTACAAACTTTGAATTTTTCATGTTATTTTATTCTAACTTATTATAGTTATAACTTATATTTATAATTTAAAATGTTCATTAATAATATTGACCCAGTTGCAATCCAATTCTCATCTATAGAAATAAGGTGGTATTCATTGGCGTATATAGTTGGAATTTTACTTGGTTGGATTTTGAGTAAACAAATTTTTATATCTAGTAGAGAATTAAAGTATAAATTTGACGATTATGTAACCTATTTAATAATAGGTATAATAATTGGTGGAAGATTAGGATATGTCTTTTTTTACAACTTCACTTACTATTATAATAACTTTATTGATATTTTCAAAATTTGGCAAGGAGGGATGTCATTTCATGGAGGTCTATTAGGTGTAATTATTGTAAGTATTTGGTTCGCAAAAAAAAATAATGATAATCCTTTTATTTACTTAGATATTGTCTCTATAGTAGCTCCTATCGGAATATTTTTCGGGAGAGTTGCAAATTTTATTAATTCAGAATTATATGGATTTGAAACAAACCTTCCTTGGGCAGTAAAATTTGTTCGTGTTGATAATTTATTTAGACACCCATCACAATTATATGAAGCCTTATTTGAGGGATTAGTTTTATTTACAATTCTGCTTTATTTTAGAAAAAAAGGATTTTTAAAAACTCCAGGTTTAATTTCAGCTTTATTTTTATTTTTCTATTCAACATTTAGATTTATATTAGAATTTTACAGAGTCCCTGACGAACAAATAGGTTATTTATTTTTTAATTTATCAATGGGACAAATAATAAGCATCGTATTTTTATTAACTGGAACTTATTTATTTATAAACAAATATGAAAAAAAAAGAGATACTTAAATTATCTTTAGATAAATTTATAAATCTAAGCCTATATAACAAAAAATTTGGATACTATATGAAAAAAAACCCTTTTGGTAAAAAGGGTGATTTTATAACTGCCCCTAATATTTCAAGACTTTTTTCTGAGATGATTGCAATTTGGATTTTAAGTTTTTGGCAGAGTTTAGGATCACCAAAAAAATTTAATTTAGTTGAGCTTGGAGCAGGTAATGGGGAGATGATGAAAATCTTTATTGAAAGTTTTAAAAATTTTCCACTTTTTTTTAAATCCTGTAATTTCATAATTCATGAAAAAAGTCCAAAATTAGTCAAAATTCAAAAAAATAAATTAAGTAAAAGTAAAATAATTTGGATCTCTAAACTCAAAAAAATTGAAAAAATTCCAAGTATATTTATCGCTAATGAATTTTTTGATGCAATGCCAATAAGACAGTTTGTTAAAAGAGGAAATTTATGGTTTGAAAAATATGTAAATTTACAAAATAAAAAAAAACCTTTTTTTTTTGAAAAAAAAATTAACATTAATGATATTGAAAAGAAAATTGGACTGAACATATCTAAAAATCAAAATTTTATAGAATACTCTCCAATTGGGATTGATTACTTAAAGGAATTATCAAAAGTAATAAATGAAATTTCAGGAGGCTTGTTATTGATAGATTATGGATATACAGAAAAAAAAATGAAAAATACCTTAAAAGGTATAAAAGATCACAAATTCGCCAATATCTTAAGCAATATTGGTAACGCTGATATCACTCACAATATAAGTTTTAAATTGTTTAAAGATTTAATTAAGAATTTTAATAATCTAGATATTAATTTGACAACTCAAAAGAATTTTTTAATCAAAACTGGAATAAAAGAAAGAGCAGAAATTATATCAAGAAATTTAAGTTTTTCAAAAAAAGCTGACATTTATTACCGTATAAAAAAACTTATTGATGAAAAAGAAATGGGTAGCTTATTTAAAGTAATGTTAATTAAAAATAAAAAAAATAGATTTAACTTAGGGTTCTAAATTGATTAAATCAAAAAAATTATTATCAAAAAATAAAATAAGCCATGGTTTTTTTAACAGAATTGGTGGCAAGTCAACTGGGGTCTTCAAAAGTTTAAATTGTGGCCCTGGCTCTAATGATAAAATGGAAAATGTCCAAAAAAATTTAAGAATTGTAAAAAATAAAATAAGTAAAAAATCTAAAGATATTTTTTTAACTCATCAAATACATAGTAGCAGATTTGTTTTTATTGATAAGAATTATAAATTTAAAAAAAAAAAAATTGAAGCAGATGCAATAATTACAGATCAAAAAAAACTTCCTATTGCTGTTTTGACTGCAGATTGTGCTCCTATCCTGTTATATGATAAAAAAAAGAATATGATTGCTACTATTCATGCTGGATGGAAAGGTGCTTTCAAGGGTATAGTTGATAAGGTAATAAAATTTATGTTAAAAAAAGGATGTGAACCTAAAAATATTATAGCTGCTATAGGTCCATGTATATCTGTAGATAGCTACAATGTAAGAGAAAATTTTAAGAAAAAATTCATAAAAAAAAACAGAAACAATGAAATTTTTTTCAAAAAAAAACACAAAAAGGTTTATTTTAATTTACCAAATTTTGTAAAATTTCAGCTAAAATCAAATAATATTGATAATATTGATTTATTAAAAATAGATACTTTTAATAAAAAGAATAATTTTTTTAGTGCTAGAAGGTCTTTAAAATTAAACCATGATGATTATGGTAGAAATATTTCAATAATTATGATTAATTAAACTTTTCAATGAAATTATTATCAGGAAATAGTAACAAAGTTTTAAGCAAAAATATTGCAAAATATTTGAAAACAAAATTAGTCAACTCAAGTATTAGAAAGTTTGCAGATGGGGAGGTGTACGTTGAGATAAATGAAAACATTAGGGGCAATAGTATTTTTATTGTTCAGTCTATTTCTTCACCTGCAAACGATAATCTTATGGAATTATTACTATGCATTGATGCACTTAAAAGATCATCAGCAAAAAATATCACAGCTGTTGTTCCTTATTTTGGTTATGCAAGACAAGATAGAAAAGTTGTTCCTAGAACCTCTATATCAGCAAAACTCGTTTCGAATTTAATTACTAAAGCAGGTGCTGATAGGGTTGTAACAGTTGATTTGCATGCCGGCCAAATCCAAGGATTTTTTGATATTCCTGTAGACAATCTCTTCGCAACACCAATATTTGCAAGACATGCAAGAAAAAAAATTAAAAGTAAAAAAATTATTTGTGTAGCTCCTGATGTGGGTGGAACTGAAAGAGCAAGAGCACTTGGAAAACTTCTGGATGTAGGTCTTGCAATAGTTGATAAAAGAAGACCAAAACCTGGTCAATCAAAAGTAATGAATGTAATTGGAGATGTAAAAGATCAAACATGTATCATTGTGGATGATATAATTGATTCAGGTGGCACAATAGTTAATGCAGCTAAAGCATTAAAAGAGAGAGGTGCAAAAGAAGTTTATGTTTACATTACTCATGGGGTTTTGAGTGGAGATGCCGTTAAAAAAATAAAAAACTCAGTAATTAAAAATTTAGTTATTACTGACACAATTAATAATGGTGAAAAAACAAAAAATGTTAAAAATATAGAAGTTTTACCTATTTCAACCCTTATGGGTGAGGCAATAAAAAGAATATCAAACTCAACATCTGTATCAGATTTATTCAAATAATTTCTTGATTATTTGAAAACATGGGTTAAAAAACTCCTTCTTATGAATTCATTAGACGCCAATATAAGAGAAAACACTACCAAGGGTCAATTAAGTACTCTTAGAAATAAGGGTAATGTTCCTGCTATAATATATGGTGGAAAAGATCAGAACCAAAAGGTATCCATATCAAAAAAATCTTTAAAAACATTAATTGAAAAAGAAAATTTTTTATCAAATATAATTACTTTGAATGTAGATGGTAAAACACAAAATGTTTTACCTAGAGAAGTCAAATATCATATCTTGAGTGATGAACCTACTCATGTAGATTTTTTAAGAGTATTACCAGGAGTTAGTATAAAAATTGAGGTTCCAGTAAATTTTATTAATCACGACAAGTCCCCTGGATTAAAAAGAGGTGGTGTTTTAAATATAGTTAGAAGAAAAGTTGAATTAAAATGTCCTAGTGAAAAAATTCCTGAAAATTTAACTCTTGATCTTGATGGTATTGATATAGGAGAAAGTTTCAAAATTTCATCAGTAAAATTAGACTCTGATGTAGTTCCGACTATCCAGGGAAGAGACTTTGTAATTGCAACTTTAGCGGCACCAACTGTAATGAAAGAACCAGAAAAACCTGCCGAAGCTGAGGCAGCTGAAGGTGCAGAAGGAGCTGAAGGTGCAGAAGTTGCTGCTGCTGACGGGGATAAACCAGCAACAGACGCAGCTAAAGGTGAGAAAAAAGAGGGTGATGACAAAAAGGCAACAGATAAAAAAACACCTGAAGAAAAAAAATAATTAATCAAAATTGAAAATTTAATCTCCTTTATTTATGCTTTTATTTGTAGGATTAGGTAATCCAACACCAGATAGTGAAAATAATAGACATAATGTTGGATTTAAAATAATTGATACAATTAATAAAAAATTTAACCTCTCAAAACAAAAACCAAAATTTAAAGGTCTTTTAACAACAGGAAATATTGGAGACAAAAAAATCTACGCAATAAAACCTTTAACATTTATGAACAACTCCGGAATTTGTATTAGAGAATTAATTGAATATTTTAAAATTGATGCTGAAGATGTAATTGTTTTTCATGATGATCTAGATGTAGAGTTTGGAAGGATAAAAGCAAAATTTGGAGGATCTGATGCTGGTCATAACGGAATAGCTTCTATTGATAAATTTATTGGCAAAGATTATTCAAGAGTGAGAATAGGAATAGGTAAACCGAAAAACAACATTGAAATAGCAGATTATGTATTACAAAATTTTGATGAAGAAGAATCTATTGGTATAGAAAAAATTTCAAATAACATTACTGAGTCAATTTCGATACTTGTTGAAAAAAAATTAGATTTATTTTCTAGCACCGTGAATAACAAAAAATGAGTTTTAAATGTGGTATAGTTGGGTTACCCAATGTTGGTAAATCAACTCTATTCAATGCTCTTACAAACTCTAGCAAAGCTCAAGCAGCGAACTTTCCATTTTGCACTATTGATCCAAATATTGGGGTTGTTCCAGTTCCAGATAAAAGATTGGAAAATTTAGCAAAGGTTTCAAAGTCAAAAAAAATTATCAACACAACAATTTCTTTTGTTGATATTGCTGGTTTAGTAAAAGGAGCTTCTAAAGGAGAAGGTCTGGGTAATAAATTTTTATCACATATAAGAGAAGTTGATGCAATAATACATATGATCAGATGTTTTGATTCTGATGATATTCAGAATGTGAATCCTAATGTAGATCCTGTCAGAGATCTTGAAATTATTGAAACAGAAATGATGCTTGCTGATCTTGAGTCTATTCAAAAGAGACTTGAAAAAAATAATAAAAAAAATGTAGATGAGGAACAATTAAAAGTTCTTGAAATGGCATTGGATTGTATCAATAAAGATAAAGATATTTCTGTTATAAAATCTGAGTTTGATAAAAAATTACTCAATCAGAGTGGATTATTATCATTAAAACCTAAAATTTTTGTTTGTAATGTGGACGAACAAAGTGTTCAAAAAGGAAATAATTACACAAAAAAATTTACTGATAAATATGGAAATGAAAATACACTTATTATTTCAGCAGACATCGAAAATCAAATCAATGAGCTAGATATTGTTGAAAAAAAAAATTATATGGAAATGATAGGCATAAAAGGAACTGGATTAGATCTATTAATTCAGAAAGGCTATAAGATACTTGAGCTAGATACTTTTTTCACATCGGGACCAGAGGAAACAAGAGCATGGACAATTCAAAAAAATTGCACTGCTCCAAAAGCAGCTGGAGAAATTCATACAGATTTTGAAAAAGGCTTTATCAGAGCTGAAACTGTTTCTTATGATGATTTCATTAATAATGATGGTTGGGTAAACTCAAAAACACAAGGTAAGATGAGATTAGAAGGCAAAGATTATATTGTAAAAGATGGAGATATTTTAAACTTTCGTTTCAATACGTGACCAAATTCTCTTCATACTGAAATAGACTAAAATTGTAAGAATTATTAAATATACAATTGCTTTAAAACCCATTTGATGTCTTGACTCTAAATGAGGTTCTGCTGCCCACATCAAAAAGGTTGTTACATCTTTTGACATCTGTTCAACAGTTGCATTAGTTCCATCAGCATATTCAACTAAGCCATCAGAAAGTTGATTTGCCATTTTAATTTTATTACCATACATATACTTATTGTAATAAACTCCTTCATCCAAAGTTATACCCACTGGTGGATCTTCATATCCTTGGAGAAGAGAATAAATATAATCTACTCCACCTCCTCTCGCTTTAACCAAAACTGACATATCAGGAGGATAAGCACCACCATTAGCAGCCTGAGCAGCTTTAACATTTTCATAAGGCATAACAAATTTATCAGATAATTTTCCTGGTCTTGTAAACATGTCACCATCTTCATTTGGTCCATCCTTAACCTCAAAAGATGCAGCAATAGCCTTTGCTTGTGATTCTGTGAATTCTGGTCCTCCTTTTTCTGCTAAATTTCTATAGCTTAAATATTTCATTGAATGACATGACGAGCACACCTCTGTGTAGACTTGATATCCCCTTTGAAGAGCAGATCGGTCAAATTTACCAAAAAGACCTTTAAAGCTCCAATCTGTTTTTAAATATTCTACTTTTTCAGCTGCATTGGTATTCAACTGAAATCCAAAAATCAATGACAGTAAAAATAATATTGTATAAAAATTTTTCACTTAAATATTTGAACTTTCTTTATTTTTTGCTGTAGCTAAATTTGGTGACCCACTCATTATAGGTTCTGTAATACTTAAAGGTATTGGAAGAGTTTTTTCTTTAAAACCTAAAACTGGTAAAATTACTAAAAAGTGTAAAAAATAATATGCAGTAGCTACTCTGGCTATCAAGAGATATAAACCCTCTGCAGGCATTGCCCCCACATATCCTAAAATCAAAACATCAGCAACAAGGATCCAGTAAAATTGTCTGTATAAAGGTCTAAATACTGCTGACCTAATTTTGGAAGTATCAAGCCAAGGAAGAGCTGCCAAAATAAAAATAGCAGAAAGCATTGCAACAACTCCCAACAGTTTATCTGGGACAGATCTTAAAATTGCATAAAAGGGTAATAAATACCATTCTGGAACAATGTGTGCAGGTGTTACTAATGGATCAGCTTCGATATAATTATCAGCATGACCTAGAATATTTGGTGTGTAAAAAACAAAAAATGCAAAAACAATCATGAACATTAATAGTGCAAAACCATCCTTAATCACAATATAAGGATGAAATGGCACTGTATCCTTTGAAGGTTTTCTTATGTCTATACCTATAGGATTATTATTCCCAGGAACATGTAATGCCCAAATATGAAGAACTACTAAACCTAAAATTAAAAATGGTATTAAATAATGAAGTGTAAAAAATCTTGTTAAAGTTGGATTATCAACTGAGTAACCACCCCACAACCAAGTAACAATACCCTCACCCACCAAAGGAATTGCGCTAAATAAATTTGTTATTACTGTTGCTCCCCAAAAACTCATTTGTCCCCACGGAAGTACATATCCCATAAATGCTGCTGCCATCATAAGCAGATAAATAACAATACCGATGATCCAAATTATTTCTCTTGGAGCTTTATAAGATCCATAAAATAAAGATCTAAATATATGAATGTAAACAGCTAAAAAAAACATGGACGCACCATTTGCATGAATGTATCTAATCAACCATCCATAATTAACATCTCTCATGATATGCTCAACACTATCGAAAGCCATATCAGCATGTGCAATATAATGCATCGCCAATACTAAACCTGTTACTATTTGAGTGATTAAACAAAATGTTAAAATTCCACCAAATGTCCACCAATAATTCAAATTTTTTGGAGTTGGATAATCAGTTAAATGATTTGCAAGTGTAAGTAATGGTAAACGATCGTTAAACCATTTACCAAATTTTGATTTAGGATTATATTCTTGATCACTCATAATAATTAACCAATTTTGATTGTATTAACGTCAACAAATTCATATTTTGGTATTTCCATATTTGTTGGGGCAGGACCTTTCCTTATCCTCCCTGAAGTATCATAATGTGAACCATGGCACGGACAGAACCAACCATTATAGTCACCCTTTTGATCCAAAGGCACACAACCTAGGTGAGTACAAACACCAAGCATTACAAGCCACTCAGGATTTTTTGCTCTATCTTCATCTTTCTCGGGATGTTTTAAATCTTCTAATTTTACAGATTTGGCTTCTTCAATTTCATTTTGCGTTCTTCTTCTTATAAAAACTGGTTTGCCCCTCCATAAAACTGTTATTGTCTTTCCAGGGTTTACGTTGCTTACATCAACCTCTGTACTAGCCAAAGCTTTCACGGATGCATCTGGATTCATCTGATCAATCATAGGCCAAATTGTTGCGCCTACACCTACGGCTCCTACAGCATAAGTAGCTGTAAATAAAAAATCTCTTCTATTGGTTTTTTTTTCTGACATTATTTTGCTTATTTAAATATACTCAATATAAATTTTTTCTACTTAAATATATGATTTCATATAATATAAAATAGTTAATTTACTACTGAAAGAATGACACAGAATTCAACAAATCAGGGGCTAAAAATTGCATTATTTGAACCAGATATTCCCCAAAATACCGCAGCAATAATTCGAACTTGCTCTTGTTTAGGTGCAAAATTAGAGATTATAGAACCCTGTGGTTTTTTAATATCTGACAAAAGGTTTAAGCGAGTCGTTATGGACTACATGAATGAGAAAGAAATTAAATTTTATCAAAGTTCGGATGATTTTTTTAAATCTAAAAAAAACCAAAGAATCATTTTAATGACAACTAAAGCATCGGTATCTTATATTGAATTTAAATTTGATAAGAATGATACAATTTTATTTGGTAGAGAAAGTGCAGGCGTTCCAGATCAAATTCACAAACTAATTAAATACAGGCTCAAAATTCCTATGAAAAACAATAAGCGATCGCTTAATATATCCTCTTCTGTTGCAATCATATTGGCAGAAAGTTTAAAACAAACTAAATTAATATAATATGGATTTAGAATTAAAAAAAGATTTGGTTAGTAATTGGTTCAAAACATTACAAAATGCTATTTGTGATAGTATTTCTAAAATTGAGAATAAAAGAATAAAGTTTAAACCCACAATATGGAAAAGAAGTAATAAAAAAGATGAAGGTGGTGGTGAATACAGAATTCTTAAAGATGGAAAAGTTTTTGATAAAGTTGGTGTAAATTTTTCAAAAGTTTATGGAAGATTTCCAAAAAAACTACAAAAAAATATTCCAGGAGCATCAAAAGATCCTCGATTTTGGGCATCAGGAATTTCTGTTGTGATGCATATGAAAAATCCATTAATTCCTGCAATGCATTTTAATACAAGATATATTTGTACTAATCATGATTGGTTTGGAGGTGGTATGGATGTTACTCCCTCAAAAATTGACAACAATGAAAAAAAAGAATTCCACAAAATATTAAAAAAAATGTGTGACAGACATAATAAAAATTATTATTTTAAATATAAAAAATGGTGTGATGAATATTTCTATTTGCCCCACAGAAAAGAAGCTAGAGGTATAGGGGGAATTTTTTTTGATTATAAAAAAGATAATTTTGAAAAAGACTTTAAGTTTGTTCGTGACGTTGGTGTAACATTTCAGTTAATTTTTGAAAAGATTATTAGGAGGAAAAGAAAAAAAAGATGGACAATTAAAGACAAAGAAATGCAATATATTAAAAGAGGAAGATATGTAGAATTTAATTTACTATATGATCGAGGGACAAAATTTGGATTACAAACAGGTGGAAATGTTGATGGAATATTAATGTCATTACCTCCTTTAGCAAAATGGAAATAAAATGAATAAAGAACCAATAACTATAAATGGCTTAAACAAATTAAAAGAAGAATTAATTTTTCTAAAAGAAAAGAAAAGACCAGAAATAGTTGCAGCAATTGCAGAAGCAAGATCGCATGGTGATCTTAAAGAAAATGCCGAGTACCATGCTGCTAAAGAAGAACAATCTCATAATGAAGGAAGAATAACTGAGATAAATGATATTATTGCAAGAGCGAATGTAATTGACATTACAAAAATAAATAATGACGGCAAAGTAATTTTTGGATCGACAGTTTTTTTAGAAAATTTAGATACCGGTGAAAATATAAATTATAAAATTGTAGGAAAAGATGAAGCTGATCTAAAACAAAAATTAATTTACTTTCAGTCTCCTATTGGTAAGGGTTTGATTGGAAAAAGTAAAAATGATTTGGTGGAAATTAATACTCCTGCAGGTATTAAGAACTTTGAGATCAAAGATGTAAAATATATTTAGCTTTGAACAATATTGTCAATTTGTTGATCTGAAATATTAAAATTATTATTTACCCATGTTTCTTCAATTTTTTTTAGTTTGAGTCCTAGTTGCTTCCCCTCTGAAATTCTATATTTTTTCATTAAAAAATCTGCTCCTATAGGCATTTTAGGTATTGGTTTATTTTTGTATTGATTGCACAAATCTAGAAGAGACTTATCTATCATTTTTGATTTAATTATTTTAAAAATTAAAACGTC
>CACDUS010000007.1 GCA_902555945.1 uncultured Pelagibacteraceae bacterium
TGTATCATATGAAAATATAGTGACAGATTTTGTGGTTCATAAGGTTGTATTAAATAAACAACCTGAGGTATTCTTCAATTAAAGCGCTGCAATCTTTTTTGTAAGTCTAGAAACATTCCTAGAAGCATTTTGTTTTTTTATTATTCCTGATTTTGCAATTTTCATTAGCTCTGAATTCAACTTAGGTAAGAATTTTAAAGCCTCAGATTTCTTTTTAGTTTCAATTAATAAGTTCATTTTTTTAAGAGCATTTCTATATCTACTTTTTCTAGCTTTATTAACAGCCGTTTGTTTAGATATTCGCCTAATTCTCTTGATTGCAGATTTTGTATTTGCCATATGCGCTGGGGTATAACTTGAGAATTTATATTGGTCAATGAAATAATTTATTATTTTTGACAAATATTACAAAAAAAAGACGATCGGTTAGAAATAATTTTTTTTTGAATAGTTCCTTGGCATCTTGATCTTTTACAACTTAATCCACGTCTTTCATAAACTTTAAAATTTTTCTGAAATTTTCCTTTTTCACCATAAATATTTTGAAAATCTTTTATGCTTGATCCACCTTTTTTAATAGCATTTGATAAAACCTTTCTTGAATTAACAACAAGTTTTTTACACTCTTTTTTCTTTATCAAATATCCTTTTTTGTCAGGTTTTATATTGCTTAAAAACAAAATTTCATTTGCATATATATTTCCAATTCCTGAAACAAATTTTTGATCAAGTAAAAAATTTTTAATATTTCTCTTTTTTCCTTTTAAAAAAGAAAAAACATATTCATAATTAAATCTTGATTGAAATGGCTCTGGACCCAAATTAGAAAATCTTTTCTTTAATAGATATAAATTACCTACAATTTCGAAAAAACCAAACCTTCTTGGATCATTATATATAATCTTCAAATTTTCAAAAATAATTTCTACATGATTATGTTTTTTTGGTAAAATTGGAGAATTATAAAAACTAGTATTTGTGATAATGTCTTTTTTATTTTTATTTACAATATGCAGTGTTCCTGACATTCCAAGATGTAATAAACAATAACAACCACTAGATAAGCACAAAATTAAATACTTCGAAAATCTTTTAACTTTGATTATTTTTTTTCCCTCTATAAAATTTGCAAAATTCAACGGAATTTTAAATCTTAAATTTCTATTTCTAATAATTACTTTTTGTACCTTTTTTTGTTTAATTTTTTTACTTAATGATTGTCGTACAATTTCTACTTCTGGTAATTCTGGCATTTAATACTATATTGATAGTATATTTTTTTTTATGCAACAATATCTACAAAATAAAAAAGGACTAGTCCAAAAAGTTTTTGATCAAGTTTATGATCAATATGATCTCATGAATGATTTTATGTCATTAGGTATTCATAGAATATGGAAAAAAAGTTTACTAAATATGATGAATCCATCAAAGAACCAAAAATTAATAGATGTTGCATGTGGTACAGGAGATATAGCTAAACTCTATTTAGAATATGTAAATGAATTATCAGAAATTACTTGTGTAGATCCAAACAAAAGTATGATTAATAAAGGTAAAGAAAAATTAAATGGATACAAAAATTTAAAATGGCTGATTTCTCCTGCAGAGAAGCTACCTGTAATAGATAATTCATTTGATTTTTATACTATAAGCTTTGGTTTACGTAACACCAAAGACTTAAATAAATCTCTAACAGAAGCTCATCGAGTTTTAAAACCTGGTGGGAGATTTTTATGTCTTGAATTTTCAAAAATACAAAATTCAAACTTAAATTATATTTATAGAAATTATTCAAAAATTATACCAACTATAGGAAAATATATTGTTGGTGAAAAACAACCTTATGAATATCTTATAAAAAGTATAGAAAACTTTGTAAATCAAGATGAACTACTTGATTTAATGAAAAAGCAAAATTTTAAAAATTGTACTTACAGAAATTTATCTGGAGGTATCGTTTCAATACATAGTGGATGGAAATTTTAATGATTAAAAAATTATTAATTCTTTTTAAACTTGGAAGAAAAGTTGCCAAATCTGATATATTAAACATAATATCAAAATTTCAAGAACCTCCTCTTATAATAAAAATCTTATTTAAAGTTTTATCGTTTTCCTTTTCTGAAAAAAAACAAATAGTTAAAAATTCAGATTTAGGAGAAAGACTTTCTAACTCACTAGAATCGATGGGTACAACTTTTATTAAACTTGGTCAGTTTTTAGCTACAAGACCAGATATTATTGGAGAAGAATTATCAAAAAAATTAGAAAATCTTCAAGATAAACTTCCTCCATTTTCATTATTGCAAGCAAAAGAAATAATTAAAAATGATTTGGGTAATGATACATATGATTCAATAATAGATTTAAGTGAACCTATTGCAGCTGCCTCTATAGCACAGGTACATAAAGCTCAAATTAACGATAATGGTACAATTAAAGATGTAGCAATAAAAATACTTAGACCAAATATCAAAAAAGTATTTAACGAGGAAATAGATGCAATGATACTTTTTGCTTTCTTAGTAGAGTCATTCATAAAGAAAACGAAAAGGCTAAAATTAGTTGAAGTTGTTTTTTTATTAAAAGAAATTACAAATCTTGAAATGGATTTAAGATTTGAGGCAGCAGCTGCTAATGAATATGCTGAAAATACAAAAAATGATGTAGGTTTTAAAGTTCCTAAAATTTATTGGAATTATACAAGTGAAAATGTAATGACTTTGGATTGGGTAGATGGAGTATCAATACGAGAAACACAAGAATTAAAAAACAAAAACTTTAATACAAAAAAAATTGCTGAAGATATTATTCAAAATTTTTTAAGACATGCTGTAAGAGATGGTTTTTTTCATGCAGATATGCATCAAGGAAATATTTTTATAGATAATGATGGATATATAGTGCCAATTGATTTTGGCATAATGGGAAGATTAGATAAAATGAGCAAAAGATTTTTGGCAGAAATATTATTTGGGTTTATTCAAAGAGATTATCGCAAAGTGGCTGAGGTCCATTTAATCGCAGGTCTTGTTCCTAAAGAGGTTCCAATAGATGATTTAGCGCAAGCATTAAGATCAATTGGAGAACCAATTTTTGGTCAAGCAGTGAAGGATATTTCAGGTGGAAAATTATTAAAGCAATTATTTGATGTAACCGAAAAATTTAATATGCAAACTCAGCCTCAACTTCTAATGTTACAAAAAACTATGGTTGTTGTTGAAGGGGTAGCAAGAAAATTAAATCCTGATACAAATATTTGGACAACTTCAAAACCTGTTCTAGAAAGTTGGCTTAAAGAAACAAAAGACCCAATGACAAAGATAAACGAAACACTTCAAAACACATCAGAAGTAATCAAAAGATTACCAGAATTTCCTGAAATAATGGATAAGGCTAACCAAGCTCTAACTTATTTAGCTAGCGGACAGATACCTCAAAACTCTAACACTTATACTGCTTTGAATACTCAAAAATCTGAGATGATAGCTTTTAGAAATCAATCTATTATTGGTTTATTAGTTCTTGTAATTTTAGGACTATTGGTATTTTAATTCTTTCGATGAATATTTTGAACAATAAAAAAATCTTATTAATTATTTGTGGGGGAATAGCTGCTTATAAGAGTCTTGAAATAATAAGATTACTAAAAAAAAAAGGAGTAATCATAAAAACTATTCTTACCAAAAGTGGTTCTGAATTTGTAACACCTCTTTCAATTACCTCTTTATCTCAATCAAAAGTATATCAAGACTTATTTAGTTTAGAGAATGAAGCAGAAATGGATCATATTAGCCTTTCAAGATGGGCAGATCTTATCCTTATCTCACCTGTAACAGCTAATACAATATCTAAGCTTGCAAATGGAAATTCTGATGATTTAGCTTCTACAGTTGCACTTGCTTCAAATAAAAAAATTTTTATTGCACCTGCAATGAATGTGAGAATGTGGGAACATAAATCTACTAAAGAAAATATAAATAAACTTAAAAGATATAATTATAAATTAATTGGCCCTGAAATAGGTGATATGGCATGTGGCGAATACGGTGAAGGGAAAATGTCAGAACCAGAAAAAATAGTAAATGAGTTAGAGAATTATTTTAAAAATTTAAGAATTAATAATAAATATAAAGCAATTGTAACTGCAGGACCTACCAATGAATATATTGATCCTGTAAGATTTATTTCTAATAAATCAAGTGGTAAACAAGGATATGAAATTGCAAAATCATTGTTAAAGAATGGTTTTGATACAACCTTAATTTCTGGCCCAACAAATTTAGAAATAAATGATGATATTAACTTGATAAAAGTTGAAACAGCTGAAGAAATGTTTCAGGCAACACTTAACTGTTTACCTGCAGATGTTGCAATATTTTCAGCTGCTGTAGGTGATTATAAAGCTAAAGAAGCTTCTAAAGAAAAAATTAAAAAAATAGATAAATTTAATTTAGAATTGGAGAAAAATGTAGATATTTTAAATTATATTTCTAATCATAATTCTTTGAGACCTAGACTTGTAATTGGATTTGCTGCAGAAACTAATAATTTAGAGAAATATGCTAATGAAAAACTGAATGAAAAAAATTGTGATTGGATAATTGCAAATGATGTATCTAATAAAAAAATTGGATTTAATTCAGATTTTAATGAAGTCTCAATTTTTTATAAAAATAAAAATTCTGAAAAACTTAAATACAAACCTAAATCTGAAATTTCAGATGAAGTAGTTGAAAAAATTATTAATCATTTGAATTAATGGTTAAAGTTTTAATAAAAAAATTAAGTCCTGCTGTTCAATTACCAACATATAAAACTAATGGTGCATCTGGCATGGATTTAATGGCTTTTATAGAAAAACCAATTAATTTAGAATCAGGTAAATCTTGTCTTGTTCCAACTGGCTTATCAGTTGCATTCCCCAAAGAATATGAAATTCAAATTAGGCCAAGATCTGGCTTAGCAGCAAAAAATAATATTAGTGTTTTAAATACTCCAGGAACTATTGATAGTGATTATAGAGGGGAAATTAAAATTATTTTATTTAATCACGGGAGAGAAAATTTTATGATTAATAACAAAGATAGAATTGCTCAAATGGTATTAACTCCAATTATAAAAATGGAATTAGAAGAAACAAACGAACTTCCAGAGTCTATAAGAGGCGAGGGAGGCTTTGGATCAACTGGCAAATGATAAATAGTTTGAATAAATCTCAAGTAGAAAGATTTTCAAGACAATTAGTTTTAAAAAATATAGGTCCTAAAGGACAAAAGAAAATTATGTCCTCTAAAGTTTTAATTGTTGGTGTTGGTGGTTTAGGGTGCCCTGCTGCAGAAAATTTAGTAAGAGCTGGTATTGGCACCATAGGTTTAATAGATAATGATATTATCAGCCTTTCAAATATTCATAGACAAAGTTTATTTAATTCTAAAGACATTAAAAAAACAAAGGTTAGTGTGGCAGCAAACAAACTAAAAAAAATAAATCCACTAACAAAAATTAAAACTTATAAATCAAGACTTAACGAAAATAATATTGAAAAGATAATAAAAAATTATGAACTTATTGTTGATGGTTCTGACAATTTTAAAACTAAATTCTTAATAAATGATTACTGTATGAAATTAAAAAAAAAATTAGTGACTGGCGCTATTAGTAAATTTGATGGCCACATATTTACTTTTGATTTTAACAATCAAAAGACAGCATCATTAAAAAATTTTTATCAAGAGAAAGAGATTTCTGATGATTTTTTAAATTGTGAATTTGAAGGAGTTCTTGGTACTACTGCATCAATAGTGGGTACTACCCAAGCAAATGAAGCCTTGAAAATGATAATGGAAATCGGTCAAACCTTGAAAAACCAAATATTAATTATTGATCTATTAAATCTTAATTTTAGAAAAGTTAAATTTAAAAAAAGTAAGATAAAATAAGATAATGAAAAAAATTTTTTTTCTAATATTAATTTGGTTTTTCTTTTTATCTAATGCTATTTCAAAAGAAATTTTTCTTTCATTAAAAAAAAATAAGGTTAACGTAAGATATGGACCCAGCTTTGAGTCACCAATTAAATATATATATAAAAAAGTTCATTTACCAATAAAACAAATTGATAAGAAAGAAAATTGGAGAAGAATTATAGATGCCAAAAATAATAGTGGATGGATACATTGGTCTCAATTGAAAAAAATCAATTCCATAATTCTTTTAGAAGACAAAATTTTGTTTAAAAGTCCCTCAAATTTTTCAAAACCTGTAGCAAAAATCAAAGAAGGTAGACTTTTATTAGTTCAAAAATGCGATGGTGAATGGTGTAAAGTCAAAACTGAAAAAATCAAAGGTTGGGTTAAAAAAGATAATGTTTGGGGCTTGATTAATTAAAATCAGCTGACAATGATTTCACTGTTGCTTCATTCAATTTTGTTGAATGTGAATATTCATCATGGTCAATTCCAATTTCTATTGATAACGAATTCGATTTAAACTTTCTTATTTGCTCATCACTAAATTTAAAGTGGATAAATTGAACTGATGAAGCTTTTCCTTCTGCTGAAGTTCTATCTACATCTTTCTCTGGAATGGCTTTGATTAAATCACCACCAACTTTCATATAAACTTTTTCTTCTATTCCACCTACTTTACCTAAAAAGGCAGCTCTAGAGACAGGATTATCAATTTCAAACATTAGTGTTGCTGTCAGTTCTTTTCCATTTGGAACTAAAGGATTGTAAGCTGATAACTCATCTTTTAATTGTTCATCACCACCTTTTTCAATGTAAAGCATTTCTTGAACTTGAGCTAACATTGTTTCAAAACTTTCAAAATAAAATGTTGCGTAAGGTCCTAAGGGAACTCTTCTATCTTTTTTAAATTCAACAATACTTTTTCTTAATTCTTTTCTCTGTTTTGTATAAACATCTATAGGCATGATGTCTTCTTTTTGGATTATTTTTTTTTCTTTTGACATGTTCATAATTTATAACTTTTAGCCATTAATTCGATAGGGTGTAGTGCCTCATCATTTGAAATATTTGTATCTGCTTCTAATTGTTTTAAATGTTTCCCTGCTAATGGACAATCCGATGCCATATATTTATTATTTTTAGTTTTTATTTGTCTAGCTGTAGGTCTTCCAACTTTGACTGCTAAATCATGTGTTTCTTTCATAACACCGAAAGTTCCTCCGTGACCAGCACATCTTTCTACTACGTCAATTTTTATATTAGGAATTAATTTTAACATGTCTCTAGCCTTAATACCCATATTTTGAGCTCGTGCATGGCACGCATGATGAACCGTAACTCCACCATCTATTTCTTGTAAACCATCAGCTAATCCCTCATTGTTAGAAATATCAACTACGTATTCATCAATATCCATTACATTAGCTGACAGTTTATTTATATTTTCATCGTTAGGAAGCAAAAGCGGCCATTCAAATTTTAACATTAAACCACAACTAGCTGTAAGAGTAATTACTTTATAACCTTTGTCTATCCATTCTATTAAATCTTTTGAAACCTTTTTGGCTTGTTCAACTACCTTTGGTAAATCTGCTTGTTCCAAAAACGGCATTCCACAACATCCAGGATATGCCTCTTGAACCTCAACCCCATTTTTCTTCAATACTTTTAATGCTGCAACACCTGTATTTTTTTTATTAAAATTTACAAAACAGGTTGAATAAATCACAACTTTTCTGTCACTTTTCTTACTTTCGTAATTTATTTTATCAATATTTTTTTTAAAAAAATTAGTAAAAGTTTCTGAATTATATTTTGGAAGTTGAACTCTAATATCTATACCTGCAATTATTTCTAAAACTTTTCTGAACAATTTATTTTTGATATTGGACATCCAATTAATTAAACCTGAAAACATCACACCAATTTTAGAATTTCTATCTATTTCAGCTAATTGTCTAGGGACAGCAGGTAATTTACCTTGTTTCTTTTGTGCCATTCTATATCTCAGCATTAAGTGAGGAAAATCTAGATCGAAATCATGTGGAGGTACGTAAGGACATTTGGTCATAAAACACATATCGCACAATGTACATGCATCCACAACTGGAGCAAATTGATCGCTTGATAAGCTTTCTACATCCTCGTTTTTTGACTCATCAATCATGTCAAAAAGTTTTGGAAATGAGTCACAAAGATTAAAACATCTTCTGCAACCATGGCAAATATCAAACACTCTTCTCATCTCAGAGTCTAATTTTTCTGGATTCAAAAAATCTGGACTTTCAAAATCTATTGGATGCCTTATAGGAGCTTCCGTGCTTCCTTCTTTACTCATATCACTAAATTCATTATTAAAATTAAAGCAACTGAAAGCATAATTGCAGGTTCATTACACCAATCTTTTATTGTTTGTACTAATTGCTCTATCATTTTTTGTAAATTTTAAGATCTTTTAGTGGGCGATAAACGCCCACTAATTAAATATATTAGCTAATAGATTCTAAAGTTTTTTGAAATTTACCAGCGTGAGATTTTTCAGCTTTTGCTAATGTTTCAAACCAATCAGCAATTTCTTCAAAACCTTCTTCTCTTGCAGTTTTTGCCATACCTGGATACATGTCTGTATATTCATGTGTTTCACCAGCTACTGCTGACTCTAAATTTGCTCTAGTCTCACCAATTGGCTTACCAGTTGCTGGATCACCAACTTGTTCTAAATACTCTAGATGTCCATGAGCATGACCTGTTTCACCTTCAGCAGTTGATCTAAAAACTGTAGCTACATCGTTGTAACCTTCAATATCAGCTTTTTGAGCAAAATATAAATATCTTCTGTTTGCTTGGCTTTCACCTGCAAAAGCTGCTTTTAAGTTTTCTTCTGTCTTAGTTCCTTTTAATGACATTTTAATCTCCTTATTTGATTTTCTAAGTATATAGTTCTTATAATGTAGAAGTCAATAGTTTAGAATAATTATAATGTATAATTTAAACTACTGATATTATTAGATTATTTTTGATTTTGATTATCAGTTGCAACTTTTATTAAAACTTCAACTGAATTAATTTTTTTTCCTAAAATATTTTTTTTGATTTTTGGTGTCTCAACAACTTCATCAGTGCAATCAATTAACTCATTTGTATCCTGGTCAAAAAAGTGATGGTGGCTAGTTGTGTTAGTATCAAAATAACTTTTATCACTATTTATAGAAATCTCTTTTAAATAACCTTTGTTTTTAAATGCATGAACTGTGTTATAAACTGTTGCTAAGGATATTTTTTCATTAAGTTGTTCTGAAATATCTTTTGCAAGGTCGTTAATTGTAAAATGAAAAGTCTTTTCTCTATCAAACAATACCTCACAGATCTTAAGCCTTTGCTTAGTAGGCCTTAGTCCCGAAGATCTCAATTTATCAGTAAATTCAAGCTTTTTTGACATATAATTTATAATAATTCTAAACTTTATGTATATTATAATTATCTAAAATCAAGTAATAAGGTGATCAATTTATGAAAAAAAACTCATATTCTTATGATGATCTTATAAATTGTGGAAATGGGGGGCTCTTTGGCCCTGGAAATGCCAAATTACCACTTCCTCCAATGCTTATGTTTGATAGAATTACAGAAATTAATGATAATAATGGTGCTTTTAAAAAAGGGTCACTAAAAGCGGAATTAGACATTAAAAAAGACCTTTGGTTTTTTGATTGTCATTTCAAGGAAGACCCTGTAATGCCAGGTTGTCTTGGGCTTGATGCTATGTGGCAGCTGGTTGGATTTTATCTGGGTTGGATAGGTAATCCTGGAAAAGGAAGAGCATTAGGAGTTGGAACAGTGAAGTTCACAGGAGAAGTATTACAAAATGTTAAATTAGTAACATATGTGATTGATATGAAAAAAATTATGTCTCCTGGTGGAACAACAGTTGGTCTAGCTAATGGAGTTGTTTTAGCTGATGGTAAAAAAATATATTCAGCAGAAAATTTAAAGGTAGGATTGTTTAAATAATGAGAAGAGTTGTTATTACAGGCCTGGGTATTGTTTCTTGTCTTGGAAATAATCAAGAAGAAGTCCATCAATCACTTTTAAACTCAAAATCAGGAATTACTTTTTCTGAAGAATATAAAGAACACAATCTCAAAAGCCATGTTCATGGAAAACCTAATATTAAACTTGAGGATCATGTTGATAGAAAAACAATAAGGTTTATGGGGTCAGGTTCAGCTTATAATTATATTGCAATGAAAGAAGCAATTAAAGACTCTGGCTTAGAGGAAAATGAAGTAAGTAATTTTAAAACTGGAATTATAATGGGTTCTGGTGGTCCTTCTATTGAAAATGTAATTTTAGCTGCAGATAAAACTAGAGCTAAAACTCCAAAATTAATGGGTCCTTTTATTGTGCCAAGAACAATGGCAAGTACTGCCTCGGCAACCCTTGCTGTGCCCTTTAAAATAAAAGGAACTAACTATACGATGAGTTCTGCATGCGCAACTAGTGGACACTGCATTGGAAACTCTATGGAATTAATTCAAATGGGTAAACAAGATGTTGTATTTGCTGGTGGTAGTGAAGAAATTCACTGGGCAATGACTGCGATGTTTGATGCCATGACTGCTCTATCTTCAAAATACAATGACTCACCAGAGACAGCATCAAGAGCTTATGACAAAACTAGAGATGGATTTGTTATCGCAGGTGGTGGTGGAGTTTTGGTTCTTGAAGAATATGAACATGCAAAAGCTAGAGGAGCAAAAATATATGCAGAATTAACTGGTTATGGAGCAACTTCAGATGGATATGATATGGTGGCACCATCTGGAGAAGGAGCTGTAAGATGTATGAAAATGGCAATGGCTACAGCTAAAAATAAAATTGATTATATCAATACTCATGGAACATCTACACCAGTAGGAGATATTACAGAACTAAAAGCAGTTAAAGAAACTTTTGGAACTAATATTCCAAAAATAAGTTCAACAAAATCTTTGTCAGGTCATCCTTTAGGTGCAGCCTCAGTTCACGAAGCAATATACTGTTTGATTATGATGAAAAATAATTTCATTACAGGATCTGCTAACATCACAGACATGGATGATGATGCTAAAAAATTTCCTATAGTTTCAAAAACTGAAACTGGAACAACTTTAAATGCAGTAATGTCAAATAGTTTTGGTTTTGGTGGAACCAATGCTGCACTAATTTTTGAAAAGGTCTAATTATGAGTTTAATGAAAGGTAAAAAAGGATTGATCATGGGAGTTGCCAATGAAAGATCTATAGCTTGGGGTATTTCACAAAAACTAGCTGAGGCTGGTGCAGAGCTTGCATTTACTTATTTAGGAGATGCCTTAAAAAAAAGAGTTATTCCTTTAGCTGAAAAGTTAGATTCAAAAGTAACATTTAGTTGTGATGTTGAAAAAAAAGAAGAAGTAATAAAATTATTTGAGGATATAAAATCACAGTGGGGTGAAATTGATTTTGTTGTCCACGCAGTTGCTTTTTCAGATAAGTCAGAATTATCAGGTGAATATTTAAATACTACAAGAGAGAATTTTTTAAGAAGTATGTTGATTTCATGTTTTTCATTTACCGAAGTAGCAAAAGAAGCATCAAAAGTGATGAAACAAGGTGGGAGTCTTCTTACGTTGACCTACGAGTCCACCAAAGCTATTCCTAATTATAACGTAATGGGTGTTTGTAAATCTGCGTTAGAAGCTAGTGTAAAATACCTAGCTAGAGATCTGGGCTCCAAAGGTATGAGAGTAAATGCAATTAGCGCTGGACCTATTAAAACACTAGCAGCGTCAGCAATTGGTGATGCTAAATTTTTATATAAGTGGAATGAAGACCATTCTTTCCTTAAGAGAAATGTAGATATTCATGATGTTGGAAACTCAGCATTATATCTATTAAGTGATCTTGCAAATGGTGTTACTGGCGAAATTCATTATGTTGATGCAGGATATAATAAGGTTGGAATGCCTGATCCTAAAAATATAACATAATTTTTATTAAAAGAATTTACTGCTTAATTATTCTCATAATTTTTTTAAATAGTAGTGCTTGGGCTGTAATTGCTGACTTCTCAATTAAAGTAACTAGTTCATCTATTCTTGCGGATATATCGGTATATAAAACATCTAGCTCTATTTTGGCAGATGAGTCCTGGTACAATGCAGGTTCATGCTCCGGATTTGGAGATGTTTCTGTGTATTTCACAAGTAGTTCAATACTTGCAGACAAATCAATTTATTTTACTTCCAGCTCTATACTTGCTGACAAAACAGTTTGTTTCACTAATTATTAATTATTCAGCAGCCTGTTTCATAGATAGTTTTACTTTACCTCTATCGAAACCAATCACTTTAACTTTTACTTCGTCACCTTCTTTAACAACATCGGTAACTTTAGCTACTCTTTTATCTGCTAGCTCTGAGATGTGAACAAGTCCATCTTGTTTTCCTAAAAAATTAACAAATGCACCAAACTCCATAATCTTCATAACTTTACCTGAATAAATTTTATTTAGTTCAGCTTTTGCAGTGATATCTTTAATCATTTGCATAGCAATGTTTCTAGACTCTTCATCTGGAGCAGCAACTGTTACAACACCTTCATCATTTACATCTACTTTTGCACCTGATTTTTCAACTATCTCTCTTATCGTTGCGCCACCTTTTCCAATCACAGCCGCAATATCTTTTTTATCAACGTTAATTTTTTCCATTTTTGGAGTGTGTTTTCCAACTTCTGCTCTTGATGCTGATAGTGCTTTATTCATTTCTCCTAAAATATGAACTCTTCCATCTTTAGCTTGACTTAATGCCTGCTCCATAATTTCAAATGTAATACCAGTAATTTTAATATCCATTTGAAGTGAAGTAATTCCATTTTTAGTTCCTGCAACTTTAAAATCCATGTCTCCTAAATGATCTTCATCCCCTAAAATATCCGAAAGGACACTAAAATCATCACCCTCTTTAATTAAACCCATTGCTATACCTGCAACTGGCTCTTTTATCGGCACACCAGCATCCATTAAGGCAAGTGAAGTTCCGCAGACCGTAGCCATTGAAGATGAGCCATTAGATTCTGTTATTTCAGAAACAACTCTAAAAGTATAAGGAAATGCTTCTTTAGACGGTAATGAAGAGTGAATAGCTCTCCAAGCTAATTTACCATGTCCTATTTCTCTTCTACCAGTTCCAATTCTTCCTGTTTCTCCAACTGAGAATGGTGGAAAGTTATAGTGAAGCATAAATCTCTCTTTTTGTAGTCCATCTAGACTCTCAATTCGTTGTTCGTCATCAGATGTACCTAAAGTAGCTGTTACAATTGCTTGTGTTTCTCCTCTAGTAAATAAAGCAGAACCATGAGTTCTCGGTAAGATACCAACTTCACAAGAAATAGGTCTAACATCTGATAATCCTCTTCCATCAATTCTATTTTTGTTTTTTAGTATGTCTGTTCTTACAATTGATTTTTCTATCTTTTTAAGCTCAGAATTTACGTCTAGATCTGTATAGTTTTCATCCTCTTCATAAAGCTTTTTAGCCTTATCTGTGATCCCTGAAATTTGATTTGATCTATCTTGTTTATCTCTTGTTGCAAAAGCTTTTTTAAGATCTTTTGTAAATGTTTCTTCTAGTTTTTTCTTAACTTCTGATAGATCTTTCTTTTCAACAGTCCACTCAGGTTTTCTACACTCTTTTGCAAGTTCCTCAATCATTTCAATTACTGGAACAAAACCTTCATGACCAAATTTAACAGCATTTAACATTTCTTCTTCTGTTAAACCGCTTGCCTCAGATTCGACCATAAGCACAGCATCTTTTGTACCTGCTACTACTAAATCTAATTTTGATTTTTCTAATTCTGCTTTAGATGGATTTAAAACATATTTTCCATCTACAAAGCCAACTCTTGAAGCACCTACAGGGCCCATAAATGGCATTCCTGATATAGCTAAAGCTGCTGAAGATGCAGTGATTGATAAAATATCTGGTTCATTTTCTTTATCGTATGAAATTACTGTTGGTAATAACTGTACTTCATTTTTAAATTCATCTGGAAACAAAGGTCTGATTGGTCTGTCAATTAATCTAGAGATTAATGTTTCGCTCTCAGTTGGTCTTGCTTCTCTTTTAAAATATCCACCTGGAATTTTTCCAGCTGCATAATATTTTTCTTGATAATTTACAGATAATGGAAAGTAATCCATATCAGGATTTACTTTTTTTGCTCCTACTACTGTTGCTAGTACGACTGTTTCTCCACATGTTGCAATTATTGCACCGTCTGCCTGTCTTGCTACTTTACCTGTTTCTAAACTTATCTTCTTTCCCGCTACTTCAATTTCCTTCTTGTATACTTTAAACATTTCATTTCCATTTCGTTTCGTTCGTTTCGTTCCATTCCGTTCTATCTATCTTGACTTCTATTTTCTTAAATTCAATTTCGACAGTACATTTTTGTAAGAATCCATTTTATTCCTCTTTAAGTATTCTAACAATTTCTTTCTTCTATTTACCGCTCTCAACAATCCAACAGATGAATGTTTGTCTTTTTTGAATTGCTTAATATGTTTAGAGAGAGTTTCAATTTTCTCTGTTAGCAAAGCGATCTGAATCTCTGAAGATCCAGTATCTTTATCGTGCATTGCTAATTCTTGTGCCTTTTTGTTCATGCCTCTTTCTTCCTATTTATTTGTTTGTTTTATTAAGTTTTCTATTTTTTCCGCATACTCAAAAGATTCGTCTTTTCTAAAAAGTACTTTTGGTAAAAATTTCATAACCACTTTTTGTGATAAAATTTTTCTTATTAAAAATGAGTATTCCTTTAAAACTTTAATTGTCTCCTCTGCATCCTTTCCTCCTAATGGAAGAACATATGCTTTTGCAATTTTTAGATCTGGACTCATTCTCACTTCCGTAACCGTAATAGTGTTTGTTTCTAAATTCGGTACCTTAGCCTCATTTCTTATAAAAATCATGCTTAAAGACTGCTTAATCATTTCTCCTACTCTAAGCTGTCTTTGAGATACTGGTTTTCCTATTCTATCTGCCATTAAATTGACCTCTCTGTAGATGTAACACTAAATGCCTCTATAGTATCATTTTTTTGAAAATCCATATAATCTTTAACTGTAATTCCACATTCTTGTCCACTAGTTACTTGTTTCACTTGGTTTTTTTCTCTAAATATTGTTCCAACTTTTCCAGTATAAATTATTGCACCATCTCTAATAATTCTAACTTCAGAATTACTGCTGATTTCGCCATCTGTCACTTTTGAACCTGCTACTTTTCCTGCACCTGAGACTTTAAAAATTTCTAAAATTTGAGCTGTACCTGTAATTGCTTCTTTAACTTCTGGCGCCAATAAACCTGACATTCTTTGTTTAATGTAATCTAAAACCTCATAAATTATATTATAAGAAGAAATTTTAATCTTTTCATTTTCAGCAAGTTTTTTAGCTTCTTTGCTTGGTTTAACATTAAAAGCTATCAAAACTGCATTAGAAGCTTTTGCTAATGTTACATCAGTCTCAGTTACCATTCCTATATCTGACAAAATAATTTTTGGTTTTACCTCATCATGTTCAATTTGGCTGATTGCATTTTTTATTGCTTCTGATGACCCGTGAACATCAGATTTTATTATCAAATTTAATTCTTCAGATGATTTATCTGAAAAAGCTGACTCCTGAGTTGCAAATGTCAAAGGATTTTTACCACCTTTGCTCTCCTCAGCTCTATTTTCACTTAAAGATTTTGCTTCTTTTTCGTTATTAAGAACTATGAAATCATCACCAGCTTTTGCTGCTCCATTAATTCCTAAAATTTCTACAGGTGTAGATGGTAAAGCTTTGTTAATATTTGTTCCTTTATCATTTATGATTGCTCTTACTTTTCCCCATCTCAATCCACATACAAAAAAATCACCTTTTTTCAAAGTACCAGTTGTAATGATAACTGTTGCAACAGGTCCTCTTCCTATATCAATCTTTGATTCTAAAACTATTCCAGTAGCTTCAGACTCAAAATCTGTTTTCAAATCTAAAATTTCAGCTTGTAAGCTTATTGCTTCTAGGAGTTTATCCAAATTAAGTTTAGTTTTAGCAGATATTTCAACCATTAAAGTATCTCCTGATAAATCTTCTGCTATTAATTCATATTCTAACAACTGGTTTTTAACTTTTTGAGGGTCTGCATCTGGTAAATCACATTTATTAATGGCAACTACTATAGGTACGTTTGCAGCCTTTGCATGTTTAATAGACTCTACTGTTTGAGGTTTAACTCCATCATTAGCAGCAACTACCAATACCACAATATCTGTAAGTTTAGACCCTCTTGCTCTCATTTCTGTAAAAGCTGCGTGCCCTGGAGTATCTATAAATGTTAACTTGTTTGAATTATTTTCAATTTGGTAGGCTCCAATATGTTGTGTTATACCTCCAAATTCGCCTGATACTACATTCGCACTTCTCAAAACATCCAGAACTGAGGTTTTTCCATGATCAACATGGCCCATTACAGTTATTATAGGAGGTCTATTTTTTAAATTTTCAGATCTTGATTCTTTAATTTTCTTAATTATTTCCTCAGTCTTTTCTTCACGAATTGGATTATGTCCAAACTCTTTTACTAAGTATTCAGCTGTGTCTGCAGCTAAAGTTTGATTTATCGTAACCGTTACCCCCATTCCAAAAAGATGTTTTATTACATTGCTAGATTGTTCAGCCATTCTATTTGCAAGTTCTCTAACTGTAATTGCCTCAGGGATATTAACATCTCTTTTTATTGATTTTTGATTTTCTTTATTTTCTTCTTTATTCGCATTTTTTAATTCTTTTTGTCTTGCTCTTTTAACTGAAGCCAAACTTCTTTCTCTTGTTTCTATCTCATCACTTAATGCTCTTGATACAGTAAGTTTAACCTCTCTTTTTTTTGTTCCTAATTTTGATTTTTTTTCTTTAGTATCAACTTCAGCTTTTAATCTCTTAGTCGCTCTTTGTTCAGCTAGTTTTCTTTTTTCAAAATCACTAGTAATTGTTGATGTTTTGTTAGAAAAATTAATTTTTGGTTGACCCGCTCTTTTATCATTAAAAAATGAGGATTTTTTTTCAAAAGATTTATTAATATTGCCTTTGTTGATATTCTTATTATTTTGATTGCTGATTACAACTGTCTTTTTTCCGTGTGATTTTGAAGTATCAAGCTTTTTAAATGGATTTTTTTTCGAGCTTCCAGAAATAGTAAGTTTTGTTTTTTTGTTCTCCATATTTCATACCTCAATCTCTATAAACTAGGTTTCTTGCACTCATTATTAAATTATCAGCCTCTTCTCTTGATAATGCAAAATCCTCTAAATAACCTTGTATCTTAACTTTTTCACCTTTTATTACATCAAAACTACCTGTCAGTTCATCTGAAGCTAAATCAGCAAAGTCTTGTAGATTTAATATTTTTTTTTCACCTAGTGTAACTAGCATTCCAGGAGTTAATCCTTTTAAGTTAATTAAAGAATCATCTAATCCTAACTCTTTTATTTTTTGAGAAATATCTTCTTGATCTTTTTGATAGAATTCTTTTGCACGCTCAATAAGAGCTTTAGCAGTTTCCTCTTCAATTCCCTCAATTTTAGTTAAATTTTCTTCTGAGCTATCTTTTATATCATCAATAGTTGAAAAACCTTCTGCAACAAGTAGTTGACCTAATGTTTCGTCCAACTCTAGATTCTTAACAAAGTTGTCTGTTTTTTCTTTGAACTCTAATTGTCTTCTTTCAGAGTCTTCCTGATCAGTCATAATGTTGATTTCAAAATTTAAAAGCTTAGTTGCCAATCTAACATTTTGTCCTCTTCTACCAATAGCTTTACTTAAATTTTCTTCAGTTAAAATTACATCTAGTTTCTTTCTTTCTAAATCGACATTAACTCTTTGAACATCTGCGGGTGATAGTGCATTAGAAACTAATATTGCAGGATCTTCAGACCAATTAACAATATCAATTTTTTCACCCTGTAATTCATTCACAACTGCTTGAACTCTTGAGCCCCTCATTCCAACACAAGCTCCAACTGGATCAAGTGATGAGTCAACAGCCTTGACACAAATTTTTGCTCTACTTCCAGGATCTCTTGAAGAAGATTTAATTTCTATTAATCCATCATAAATTTCGGGTACTTCTTGAACAAAAAGTTTTTCCATAAATTTTGGATGAGCCCTAGATAAGAAAATTTGTTGTCCTCTTGGCTCTCTCCTAACATCGCTACAATATGCTTTCACTCTATCTCCAGCTTTAATATTTTCTCTTGGTATTAATTCATTTTTTTGAATAATTGCCTCTGTCCTTCCCAAATCAACAATTACATTCCCAAATTCTAATCTTTTTACAATTCCACTTAAGATTGTATCTTTTTTATCAATAAAATCATTGTATTGCCTTTCTCTCTCAGCTTCCCTTACATTAGAATTAATTACTTGTTTTGCAGTTTGAGCGGCAATTCTTCCAAAATCAAATGATGGTAATGGTTGCAAAACTTCATCACCTACCTTTTTTTCTTTATTTGTTTCATTTAATTTAATTGCATCCTCTAACTTAATCTCAACATTTAAGTTTTCAGGATTTTCTGAGATAGTTAATTTTCTAAAAATTTCTATATCTCCATTTTCTCTATTAATTAAAACTTTGATTTCATTATCTTGACCAAATTTAGATTTAGCCGCTTTAGCAATTCCTGTTTCCATTGAACTGATTATAAGTTCTTTATCAATCGACTTTTCTAAAGCTACAGCTTCTGCAATTCTAAGTAACTCTAACTTGTCAGCTCTTCTATTTAACATAATTTTATTAACTCCAAAAAAAAATGGGCCAGAGCCCATTTTGATAATTCAACAATGTACCAGGAATATATAAAAGTTTTTTAATTATTCAACATAAACTATTTAGAAAAAATGTTTTTTTTATCAGTATTTTCCCATGAAAATGTACCATCTTTCTCTGGTATTCTTCCAAAATGTCCATAGGAGGCTGTTTTTTCATATATTGGTTTATTTAAATTAAGCATTTCTCTAATGCCCCTAGGACTTAAATCAAAATTTTCTTTAATTTTAGAAACTACAAATTCATTTTTATTAATATCATCATCAAAGAGATCTACATAAATTGATAAAGGTTTTGATACACCAATTGCATAGGCTAATTGGATCAAACACTTGTCTGCAATTTTTGACGCCACGATATTTTTAGCTATGTATCTTGCAGCATAGGCAGCAGACCTATCTACTTTTGTGGGATCTTTGCCCGAAAAAGCACCACCACCGTGTGGTGCAGCACCACCATATGTATCAACAATAATTTTTCGTCCAGTTAAACCACAATCTCCATCAGGTCCTCCGATTACAAAATTTCCAGTAGGATTTACGTAAAATTCATTTTCATCAAACCCTTCCATAAATTCTTTTGGAATTGAATTTAACATATATGGTCTTAGTAAATCTCTTACATCATTTTGGTTCACGTCTGGTGAATGTTGCGAAGAAATTACAACAGATTTAACTTTTTGGGGCTTTCCATCAACATATTCAAAAGTAACTTGGCTTTTAGAGTCTGGTTCAATATTTTTAAGTTTTCCAGACTTTCTATCATCTGCCATTAATTTTAAAATTTTATGTGAATAATGAATTGGTGCTGGCATTAGAACATCTGTTTCGTTACATGCATAACCAAACATTATACCTTGATCTCCAGCGCCTTCGTCTTTATTTCCAGATGAGTCAACTCCCATCGCTATATCTGTTGATTGTGAATGTAAATGACTTTCTATTTTAGTGGCTTCTCTCCAAGTAAAACCATTCTGGTCATAACCAATATCCTTTATGCAATTTCTTACTTTTGCAATTATCTTATCTTTATTTATTTTAGGACCTCGAACCTCACCAGCAAGAACGACTTTATTAGTAGTTGTAAGTGTTTCACAAGCTACTCTCGAATATGGATCAGCTGATAAATAAGTATCAACTACCATATCGGAAATTCTGTCAGACACCTTATCTGGGTGACCTTCAGATACCGACTCACTTGTAAAAAGAAAATTTTTTAACTTACTCATCACTGAACCTATTAAATGAAAATATCAAAAAAATATACAATAAAATTAAAGTTATAAAAATTGAATTACCAAAGGTTGAAAAAATTGTTTTATCTAAATCTCTTCTATTATTAAAATCAATATAGCCAGTTTCTCCATAATCTATCTTTTTTTCAATTTGGCCTAAAGGATTAATAATTGCTGCCATTCCATTATTAGATGATCTTAATAAATGTTTTCCATTTTCAATTGCCCTAAATATACTGTGTGAAAAATGTTGATCTGGCCCAATAGATTTACCAAACCATCCATCCTCGGAAATATTTAAAATAAAGTTAAAATTAAAATTATCAGTTAAATATCCACTATAAATAATTTCATAACAAATGAGTGGTAGAAATTTTATTTGTTGATTACTCTTCTCTAATTGAAAAATTTTTCTTTTATTTCCCCTACTAAATGATCCAAAATCATTGGTAATGGCTTTAAAACCAATTTTATTTAAAATATTTTCAAAAGGAATAAATTCACCAAATGGTACTAAATTAATTTTATCATAACTATCAATTAAATTTAATTTATTATCAAACATAGAAAAAGAGTTAAAAAATTTATTTCTGTTTGTATTAATTTCTCTTCTATTAATTCCTAAGCCTAATAAATGATTTTCATCAAAATGTTTTTTAATAATATCATCATATAAAATGAGTTGATCCTGATAAGTGTTAGGGATTATACCCTCAGGCCAAATAAATAAAATCTTTCTTCCTTTTTCTGGCGAACTAATTGAAATCAGTTCATTGATAACAACTTCTGTTTGAATGTTATTATAAAATCTATCAAGAGTAATATTTGAACCAATCAATCTTATAGTATATGGATTTTCTTTTAATGTTTTATTTATATATTTATTTTCTTGAAAATTACCGTAAAGGATAAATAAGATTGGTAGAAGTATGAATATTATACACACAATTATTTCTTTTTTTGATTTCTTAAAAATAAACAGTGCTGGAACTGTAAAAAGACTTATCACAATTAAGTTTAATGAATAAGTTCCGATTATAGATATAATGCTTATAAAATCTAAATTTTTAGAAAAACTATAAACAATAAGATTCCATGGAAAACCAGTTAAAATAATTCCTCTGACAAATTCAATAAGGCCAAATAAAAGTGAAAATAAAAAAAATGCACTTAAAATATTTTTTTTATTAACAATGTAAAAAATAAGAGTAATAAGCGCATAAAATAATCCTAAAAAAGCAGGTATTACAACTAAAGCAATCGGTATTAAAAAGTTAAAATTTTTATCAAAGGTTAAAGAAATTGTAATCCAATATAAATTAGTAGAAAAATAACCAAAACCAAAAAGCCAACCATAATAAAAGAAAGATTTTTTTGATTCATTTTGAACTGATTTTTTAAATAAAAAAATAAAAAAAATACTAAAAGTAAAAAAATTTATCAAAAAAAAATTAAATGGTGGAAGACTTAAGGAAGAACAGCTTCCTAAAATAATCAACAAAAACGATTTAAATATATAATTTTTTTTCAATTTAATTTAATGATTTTTCAACAAATCTAAAAATTTTTTCTTCTTCATTCAACATTTTGATATAATCTTTACGTTTAACGTGGTCATAACCTAACAAATGTAAAAATCCATGAATAAAAATTCTTATTGTTTTTTTTTTAAAATTATCATTGTTCAAATTTATCGGCTTGTTCATATAATTAAAACTAATTATGATATCACCTAAATATATTTCTTTTAAATTTTTTATCTTTTGTTCAAATGGAAAAGAGAGAATATCAGTGTGTTTATTCTTATTTCTAAATTTTTTATTTAAAATTTTAATTTTTTTATTATTTGATAATAATAATGTTAAATAAACTTTTTTATCAGTAAACCTGAATTTTTTTGGAAAATATTTGCAAATCCTAGTAAATAATTCATCTTTTTTCTTTAATTTTTTTGACCAAGATTTTTCATCTGAAAGTACATTAACTTTTATCATTATTGTTATAAGCCTTAACAATTTTTGATACAAGAGGATGCCTCACAACATCGGAGTGATCAAAATCTACAACAGAAATCTCATTTAAATGAGATAGTATTTTTTTTGATCTTTCCAAACCTGATGAATTTTTATTTGGTAAATCAATCTGAGTAGGATCTCCATTTACTACTATTTTAGAATTTTCGCCTATTCTTGTAAGAAACATTTTAATTTGTGTATCCGTAGCATTTTGTGCCTCATCTAAAATTGCAAATGAATTTTTTAAAGTTCTTCCACGCATAAAAGCAAGAGGTGCAATTTCGATGTCTCCAATTTCTATCATTCTTTGAATCTTTTCGAAATGAAACAAGTCATATAAAGAGTCATATAGAGGTCTTAGATATGGGTCAACTTTCTCCTTCATATCTCCAGGTAAAAAACCCAGTCTCTCACCTGCTTCGACAGCTGGTCTGGATAAGATAATTCTTTCTATTTTTTTTTCTAATAACATCGTTAAACCAACTGCAACTGCCAAAAATGTTTTACCAGTTCCAGCGGGTCCAGCTGAGATAATTATATCATTTTGACGAAGTGCCCTTACATATTCTTTCTGCTTTTCTGATCTTGGTATAATTGATTTTTTTGGAGTTTTTATTATATCTGTAATATTAGTATTTTTTACTTTTTCATTAATCATAAATTGATCAACAGAGGATAAAATATCTTTTTGTTCTATACTTCCATTATTAATGAATTGATTGACTAAAAATTGAATTGCATTTTTAACTATTTCATTTTTTTCGGCTGTAGATTTAATCAAAATAGAATTTCCTCTGGAATATATATTTGAATCAGTTATTTTTTCTAATTCCTTAAGATTTTTATTAAATTCTCCAACTACACCCATAAGCAAATCATTATCGTGAAAAATGACACTTAAGGAGTCATTCTCAGAGTAAACAAATTTTAAAGAAGATTGAATATTTTTTTTTATTGTATTGCTCAAACCTATGCTACTCTTTGTTCTGAATTGCTTAAATTTTCACCAATCAAAGTATTTTGGTTACTATTTTTAATTTTTACTTTAATTTCATTTCCCATATCTTGTTCATTACCATCAAAAATGACTGAAGTCATGTATTCAGATTTACCAAAAAATTTATTGTTATTTTCTGTTTTATTTTCAACTAAAACCTTTATTTCCTTGCCTTCAAGAGACTTATTCATAACAATTTGATGATCAAATAATTGTCTTTGAACTTTTTCTAATCTCTTAAGAGATATCTTTTTATCTATAAGATCTAAATTAGATGCTGTTGTCCCAGGTCTTGGACTAAAGATAAATGAAAAAGAATTTATAAACTTTATATTCTTAATCAAATCAAAAGTAGCTTCAAAATCTTTTTCCTCTTCCCCAGGGTAAGCAATTATAAAGTCACTTGAAAATTCTATTTTTGGATTAATAGTTTTAAGTTTTTCAAATATATTAATATAATCTCTTATTAAATGTTTTCTATTCATTAGTTTTAATATTTTATCAGATCCACTTTGAACAGGTAAGTGGACTAATGGCATTAATTTTTTTGAAATAGCATATAAATTTATCAAATCCTCTGTCATATCTTTTGGATGAGAGGTTGTATATCTAATTCTTTTTATCTCTGGTATTTTTTCAATTTCCAAAATTAAATTTGATAACCTGAAATTTTGATTACAGTAAGCATTTACATTTTGACCTAATAATATAATTTCACGAACACCATTTTCTGACAAAATTTTCGCTTCATCAATTATTTCATTAAATGGTCTAGAATACTCAGGTCCCCTTGTATATGGAACCACACAAAAATTACAGAACTTATCACAACCCTCTTGTATAGTTAAAAAAGAAGATACTTTTGAGGATAAATTTTTTATCTTATCTAAGTAATTAAATTTTGAGACAGCATCAAATTCTGTATCATCAATTTTTTTTTGTTTTACTAAAAATTCCTCAATTTTATTATTTATTTTATGATAGGATTGTGGTCCAATAATAATATCTATATAGGGTTCCCTTTTTAACATCTCTTCATTTTCTGCTTGTGCAACGCAGCCGGCAATTATTACAAGTGGTTTTTTTTTAAATCTGAAATTTTTTTTTACTCTTCCAATTTCGTGATAAACTTTTTCTTTTGCTTTTTCCCTTATATGACAAGTATTCAACAAATAACAATCGGTCTCATCAAGATTTTCCGTCTTGGTAAAACCTATTTTTTTTACAGTATCAAATATCCTATTAGAGTCATATTCATTCATTTGACATCCAAAAGTTTTAATAAATATTTTTTTATTCATCTTTTGAGTCAATTTTAACACCATATAACTCTAATTTATGATCAACTAGTTTATAACCATATTTTTCTGCAACTTTTTTCTGTAATTTCTCTATTTCATCATCAACAAATTCTATAATATCTCCAGTTTTTACGTCGATAAGATGATCATGATGGCCTTCATTTAATTCTTCATATCTCGCTTTACCACCTTTAAATTCATGCTTTGTAAGAATGCCAGACTCTTCAAATAATTTAACTGTTCTATAAACAGTAGCAATACTAATCTTGGCATCAATTTTAGAAACCCTCTTATAAAGTTCATCTACATCTGGATGATCCGTGGCCTCAGACATCACTTTTGCGATTATACGTCTTTGATCAGTAAGTTTTACGCCTTTTGAAAGACATTTTTGTTCAATGGTTTCTGTCATAACTTATTTTAACTTAAATAAATAGGATTAATCAAATTTTTTTTAACTTTTAATTTTTTACACAGTTTTGGTACATTTTCGTATTTAACATCAATTTTTTCTTCAAAATCATCAAAGCTGAAACAATAATAATCAATTTTATTTACCATATGAAAGGCTTTGACAATAGAAAGTGAATTTCTTATTCCAGCAAAGCTACCTGGTCCTTTATTTACGTAAATTTCTGATATTTGTTTTAAGTTTAAGTTTTGTTTAATCAAAAATTCATTGATTAATAATGTTAATTTTTCATAATTATTTTTGGTATTTTCAAATTTAATACTATAGGTAGTATCTTTATTAATAATCATGAGAAATATTTTATTTTTTGCTGCATCTATAATTAGTCTAGTCATATTACAATTTTCTTTTTTAGTTAATTCTAATTCTCAAGAAAATAATATCAAATATTATTCCGATGATAATGGTGTTTTATCATTAATGTATCATCGTTTTAATGAAAATAAATATCCATCTACTAATATCAAAATGAATATATTTGATGAACATATGAAAATAATAAGAAATCTAGGTTACGATTTTTATGATCCAAAAAATTTTTTAAAAGAATTTGATAATCCAAAGAATAATAAAAAAATTCTAATTACTATAGATGATGGATTTAAATCTTTTTATACTGAGGCATGGCCTTATCTTAAAAAAAATAAAATTCCATTTATATTATTTGTTTCTACAGAACCTGTTGGGAGAGCTGGTTATATGACATGGGATGAAATCAAAGAAATTAATAAATCAGAAATAGGATATATTGGTCATCATTCACATACTCATGAATACTTAATTGATATGAAAGAATCTGAATTTATTGAAGACATAGAAACTGCAACAAAAATTTTTAAAGAAAAACTAGGATATAAACCTTCAATTTTTTCATACCCTTTTGGTGAATATTCCTTATTTATGAAAAACTATATTGAAAAAAATTTTGAAATTGCTTTTGGACAACATTCTGGAATTATTGATAGAAATAAAGATAAATTTGAATTGCCAAGGTTTCCAATTAATGAAAAGTATGGTGAATTAAAAAGATTCAAATCATTAATTAATTACAGTCCGTTAGAATATAAATCATTAAAACCTGCTGAAAAAATGATTAATAATAACAACCCACCAAAATTAATTGTTGAATTTTTTGACGAACAAAAAAACATAAAAAATATTAATTGTTATTCCAATGATGGTGGTAAATGGAAAAAATCAAATTTAAAATTTGAGCTTAACACTATGATAATTCAATTTGAAGAAATCTTTATTCCAAGAAGAGGAAGAGTTAATTGTTCACTAAATGATAATGGTAAATGGAGATGGTTTGGAACTCAGTTCACAATAAAAAAAAATTAAATCAGACTCTCTAATTCGATACTAGAAGGAAGTAATTTTGCATCATCAAAATCTTTTAAATTATTTTGTTTTATGATTTTTTGTAAGACCTCAACATATTTATCCCCAGTTTCAGCATACTCATCTAAATATTCTGCTAAAACTAAACTGTCTAAATTTTTTCCTTGATCTCTTAATTGCGCCCTTGCTTTTCTAAAATCTTTATAAGATGAGTGAGTATTTAAATTTCTTTGATATGCTCTTACTGAAGCTTGCAAAACATTAAATTTCATAACTTTGTGACCTTCGTTTTTATCCGAATCTTTAGGCTTAAGTCCCTCACCAGACCAAGTCCATTGACCAAACAAAGCATTTCCCTCTTGAGCAAATCTAGATGTTCCCCATCCAGTTTCTTTTGCAGCTTGAGCTAAAGCAAGAGATACTGGTATCTCATCCATTCTTATTTTTAAAATTGATAAATCTTTTGATGAAACTCCATACTGTTTGAATTTTTTTTCCAACCATTTTAATTCTAGCTTCGTATTATTACTTTTATTAATAATTGTAAAAAGTCTTTTTCGATCCAATCTTATATTATTATTTTCTTTCAAGATTAAAGGCAAAACTATTTGTATAAAAAATTCTTTTCTTTTTTTTGTATTTTCTATCATCTTTATTTCTTGAGGTAGCAATGTTAAAGCAACTGGCTTGACTAATTTCTTTTCTCTTACATCGTTAAGCGTATAATTTGTGTCCTCAAATAGTTGTTTAATTGTTGATGCATTCAACCTAACTGTATCAACTTCCAAATCATTTAGAGTGAATATGTCTCGTAACAAATCATTTTCATCTAATGCATCTTCAATATCCTCAACACCATTTTTTTTTTGATTTAATGTATATGCTAAAACTTTTTTTGAATTATTTTGAAATGAATTTAAATCTTTATTAGTAAAATTTATTAATAATGGGGCAGAATAAAAGAAGAAGATCACAAATATTGAACTTATAAAAACTCTTGGCAAGGAACCAATACTTTTTTTATCAAAAAATTTTAGAATTTTTATTTTTGAAAAATGATTTTTTATCATAAATTTAAATAGCAATAACCTTTTTCACTTCAGGTATATAATGACACAAAAGATTTTGTACTCCTTGTTTTAATGTCATTGTGGAACTAGGACATCCTGAACAACTTCCTTGCAACTGCACCTTAACAGTTCCATCTTTAAATTCCTTAAACTTTATATCACCACCATCTTTCGCAACTGCTGGTCTTATTTTTTGGTCTAATATTTTTACAATTTTTTTTTCAATATCTTTTAAGTTTCCGGGAGTATTTGTATTTATTAATTCTTTATCAATTACACATTCATTGCCATTTTGATAAAAATCATTAATCAAAGAAATAGCTACATGTTTTATTTCATCCCAAGTTGTGTTGTCATATTTATTTATAGATATAAAATCTTTTCCTAGAAAAATACCCTCTACTCCATTAACAGAAAGTAAATTTCTAATTAATTCATTATTAGTGTCGTCTTTTTTTGTAATTTCGAACGAGCCATTGTTAGAAACAATTTTACCTGGCAAAAATTTAAGTGAATTTGGATTCGGTGTAGTTTCTGTTTGAATAAACATAGTTTATATATAGTCAATTATTGTAAAATTAAAACTTGATAATATAAAATATCTTAAAAACCTATTATTTCATGAATTTTTTTAATTTTTTTTGAAGCAATCTCATCTGCTTTCTGTGCTCCATCTGATAAAATTTTATCAATATAATTTTTATCATTTAATAACTTTTTTATTTCAACAGCGAGTGGTGAAATTTTATCAACTAAAACTTGTGTTAAAGTATTTTTGAAATCAGAAAAATTCTTACCTGAAAATTCATTTATTGATTTTTCTAAACTTGCTTCAGTTAAACTAGAGTAAATTCCTAATAAATTTCTTGCTTCTGGTCTATTATCTAAATCTTTAATCTCCGATGGCATTGGTAAAGGATCAGTTTTTGCTTTTTTTATTTTATTTACAATTTGATCTTTTTCATCACGTAAATTTATTCTACTTTGATCTGAGATCTCTGATTTACTCATTTTTTTGGAACCGTCTTTAAGACTCATTATTCTTGAAAATTCTTTTTGTATTAATGGTTCAGGAGCAATTAGAAAGTTTTCAACTTTAAAATCATTATTAAATTTTTGAGCAATATCTCTACAAAGTTCTAGATGTTGTTTTTGATCATCACCCACAGGAACATGTGTTGCATCATATAATAATATATCCGCTGCCATCAAAACTGGATATGAATATAGTCCTATGCTCGCCTTCTCTTTATCTTTTCCAGCTTTTTCTTTAAATTGTGTCATTCTATTTAACCATCCCATTCTAGCGGTACACCCGAGTATCCAAGCAGCCTCTGAGTGTGCACTTACTTGTGATTGATTAAAAATAATACTTTTGTTTGGATCAATTCCGCTAGCTAAAAAGGTTGCTACAGTTTCTCGAATGTTATTTCTTAATTCCTTTGGATCTTGATTTACTGTTATGGCATGTAAGTCGACCACACAAAAAACACACTTATTTTCTTTACTATTATTAAGTTGAACAAAGTTTTTTATTGCTCCCAAATAATTGCCTAGATGAAGATTGCCAGTAGGCTGGACACCAGAAAAAATTTTTTTTTCCATAAGTTAGTATCTTAATTGAAGATCTTTATAATTAAAAGCTTTGATAAAAAACGATACAATTAAATAGAAACAGAAAGCTAATAAAACTGATAAAATTAAATAAAAGGATTTAAAATTATAATCATATAATAACTGATTTTGAAATAAAACAATAAGATACTTAAAAAATATACCCATAGAAATTGAAGCTAAAACTATTTTAAAAAAACTTTTAATAAAGATACTATTAAACTTAAACAAATTTCTATTTTTTAAATAAATAAATAAAACTATAGAATTAAACCAGGATGAAATAGATGTTGCAATTGGAATAATTATAAAACCCATACTTTTAAAGTAATAGAGACTTATTAAAATATTTATAATCACTGAAATTAAAGAGATATAAAATGGTGTTTTAGTATCATTATTTGCAAAAAAGAAAGTGGAAAAAACTTTTATGAACGCAAATGCTGGCAAACCTAAGCCAAAATAGTAAAGTGCTTTTGCAGAATTCAATACTGCCTCGTTGCTAAAAGAACCATAACCAAACAAGGCTGAAATAATTTCCTCAGAACCAATAAATAATGCAACTAAAGCTGGCAAACTTAAAAACATACTTAATTCGAGTGCCTTATTTTGTATTTTTAAAACTTTATCTTTTTTTTTAAAATAGATATGTTTTGAAAGTTGTGGAAGAACAACTACACCAATTGCAATTCCGGCAAGTGCTAAATTAATTTGATAAATTCTATCAGCATAATAGAGATATGAGACTGCACTTGTTTGAAAAGAAGCAATAATCGTTCCTACAAGAATATTTATTTGGGTAACACCTGATGAAAAAATACTTGGTAGTAGTTTTTTAAAAAAAATTTTTATTTTATTGTCAATATTAAATTTAAAACTTACTTTAAGTGTAAAAAATTTTCCTACAAATTTATATAAAAAAATAAATTGTATTAGACCAGCTATTGATACACCAAAAGATAAATAATAAACTAATTCATCACCAAAATATTTTCCTAAAAAAAGAATTAATATCATTATTATGTTTAGAATAATTGGTGCTGCAGATGCGGCAGCAAATTTGTTATGTGAATTCAATATTCCTGCAAAAAAAGAGGACAAACTCACAAACATCAAAAAGGGGAAAGTTATTCTTGTTAAATCTACTGCAATTTTTATTTTTTCACTGTCTTCAACAAATCCTGGTGCTATCAAATTTACAACTACCGGCATAAAAATTTCAGCAATTAGAACTAAAAGCAATAATGCTAAAAATAACAAATTAAAAATTTTGTTAGCAAAAATATTTGATTTTTTTTTGCCTTTAACTAATTCTGAGGTGTAGCTAGGAACAAAAGCTGCATTAAAAGTTCCTTCAGCAAAAAGTCTTCTAAAAGTGTTTGGAATTCTAAAAGCTACAAAAAATGCATCAGCCAAAAAACTTGTACCAAGAAAAATGGCAATCAATATATCTCTTAAATAACCAAGTAATCTGCTGATTATAGTATAAAATCCAAAAGTCCCTGTTGACTTAACTAAATTCATAAATCATATTAGTCTTAATTTTACCCTAATTGTACACTTATTATCAGAATATATAGATCAAATATTCCAAATAATAATAAATATACAAAATAGATATAATTAGTTTTGGTTTTAGTATGGTTAAATAAAATGAAAAAGACAAAAATTGATCACTACACAGATAAGGAAGCTTTAGATTTTCATAGTCACAAAAAACCTGGGAAGATTGAAATATCTTCTTCAAAAAATATGACTACAAAAAGAGATCTTGCTTTAGCATATTCTCCTGGTGTAGCAGCTCCCGTCCGAGCAATCAGTGAAAATCCTGAGGCTGCTTTTGATTATACCAGTAAAGGAAATCTTGTTGCTGTTATAAGTAATGGATCAGCAATTTTAGGTATGGGGAATTTGGGAGCTTTGGCATCCAAACCAGTAATGGAAGGTAAAGCAGTTTTATTTAAAAGATTTGCAGATATAGATTCAATCGATCTAGAAATAGATTCAGCAGATCCTGAAGAAATAATTAATAGCATAAAAAATTTTGCACCAAGTTTTGGTGGAATAAACCTTGAAGATATTGCAGCACCAGATTGTTTTGTTATTGAAGAAAAACTTAAGGAAATATTAGATATACCCGTCTTTCACGATGATCAACATGGAACTGCTATAATCACCACAGCTGCTCTAATTAATGCATTAGATATCAGCAAAAAAAAAATTGATGAAATAAAAGTGGTTGTAAATGGTGCTGGAGCTTCAGCAATGGCATGCACAAATCTGTTCAAAAAAAGTGGAGTTCCACAAAAGAATATTACTATGATTGATAGAAAAGGAGTAATTTTTAGAGGAAGAGAAAATTTAAATCAATGGAAATCAAGTCATGCAATAGAAACAAAAGATAGAACATTAGATGATGCTATTAAAAATGCAGACGTATTTTTAGGTTTATCTGCAAAAGGTGCTTTAACTAAAGATATGGTTAAAAAAATGGCTAAAAATCCAATTATATTTGCATGTGCTAATCCAGATCCAGAAATTACACCTGAAGAAATTGAAGAAGTAAGAGATGATGCAATTATTGCAACAGGGAGATCAGATTATCCCAATCAAGTAAATAATTTAATTGGATTCCCTTATATTTTTAGGGGCGCATTAGATGTAAGATCAAAAACTATTAATGAAGAAATGAAAGTTGCAGCTGCGCACGCTATCGCAAGTTTAGCAAAAGAAGATGTGCCTGATGAAGTTGTTGCTGCAATGGGAGGGGAAAGACCTCATTATGGTAAAGAATATATAATTCCATCAACATTTGATCCAAGATTAATAAGTGTAATACCTTCAGCTGTAGCTAAAGCTGCAATAGATACTGGTGTAGCAAGAAAAAAAATTGAAGATTTTGATTTATATAAAGAACAACTAAAACAAAGATTGGATCCCACTGTCACAATAATGCAGGGTGTACATAGTTATATTAAGAAGAAACAAAAAAAAGTTGTTTTTGCTGATGGGGAAGATGAAAACACTCTTAAGGCAGCCATAGCGTTCAAAAATTCAAAACTCGGAATACCAATTTTAGTTGGAAAAGAAGAGTTAATAAAAAATCAAATAAAAAAAATTGGCTATAATGAAAATTTTGATATTGAGATAGTTAATTCAAAAGATACAACTAAAAGAGAAAAATACGTAAAACATTTATTTAAAAAACTCCAAAGACAAAAAGGCATGTTGGAATGGGATTGCGATAGATTAATCAGAAATGATAGAGTAATTTGGTCTTCTTGTATGGTTGCTTGTGGTGATGCAGATGCAATGGTAACTGGTAATACAAGGAGATATTCGGCATCCCTTGATAAAATAACACAAGTTGTGGAACCGAGAGCTGGGGAAATTATGTTTGGTTTAAACTTAATAGTTAATAGAGGAAAGACTATATTTATCTGTGATACCTCTGTCATAGAATATCCAGACGCAAAGCAACTAGCAGATATGGCAAAATCAGCAGCAAGAGTTGTAAGACTTTTTGGTTTTGATCCTAAAGTTGCTTTTTTATCCCACTCAACATTCGGTCAACCAGCTACTGATAGAACTAAAAGACTAAGTGATGCTGTTGAAATACTCAAAAAAGAAAAAGTTAACTTCAAATTTGATGGTGAAATGCAACCAGATGTAGCTTTAGAGGAAATGTATAAAGAACTTTACCCATTTTCTGAAATTGTTGGAAATTCAAATGTATTAATCATGCCAAGTCAACACAGCGCAGCAATTTCATATAAAATGATTAAATCTATGAGTAGGGCAAAAGTTATTGGACCATTACTAATTGGTTTAGGCCTCCCCATTGAAATTGCACCACTAAGAACTTCAACCTCCGAAATAATAAATTTAGCCTCCATAGCAGCTTACTCTGCTGATGTAATTGACTATAAAAAGTAAATTAATTTTTTTGAATTCTTAACTCATCTACAAGAAGAATACTTGCAATAACATCTTGAACATCTTTAATATTTTTAGCTTCTTCTAAAACACTCTCTTTTTCATCAGAAGTAATTGCTATACCATAAAGATAAATTTTCTTTTTGTATGTATCTATTTGATAATTAGTTGCTTTAATATTTTTATTCACAATTAAGGCAGTTCTTAATTGAGATGTTATCATGAGATCTTTAGCAGATTGTTTAAAATTGAATTCCTCTTTAACTTTAATGTCATTCCTAACTGATCTTACACCATCAGTTTCCCATGCCATTTTAGTTAATTTAAGTTTTTCTTCTGGGTCTTCAACTTTTCCAGTTAAAAATATTCTACCATCGAGGACTTTAGAATTTACAGAAAATAAATATTTTTTATCTAATAGTAATATTCTAGCAGACAAATTTTTTTGCATTATTGAGTCATCTATTTGAGTTCCAACTGACCTCGGATCAAAAGCTACACTTACACCTGTCCCAAAAAGTCCTTTTGATGAAACCCCTACACAACCTGACAACAAAATTAAAAGTAATAATATTTGAAAAAATTTATTTTTCATTTTTAATTTTTATACAATAATTATAAATTTCTTTTTTTGGTATTTTTTTGTCTTTATTTACCAGACTTACTATTTCTTTAATTGTTAATTTATTTATCATTTTGTTAATAATCTTTTTATCTGATTCACTTAAAATTTGTAAATTTTTTTTATCTTTATGAATTTCCGAAATCACTATAGTTAATTCTCCTTTTAAATTTAGATCTGATAAATCAATTTTATCAATTTCTAATCTAATAAATTCTTCAAAATATTTTGTCATTTCTTTACAAATAAGAATTTTTCTACCCAAAAAATTTTCTTTAAGTAATGGGACTATTTTGTTGATCTTTTTTGAAGAAATAAAAAATACTATGGATGAGTCTAAGTTTGATAATTTTTTGAAATCTTCTTCAATCTTTTTTTTCTTATCTGGAAAAAATCCATAAAAAAAGAATTTTTCTGAAAAACCACTTACTGATATTGCTGCTGCTACAGATGTAGGACCTGGAATCGGTATAATATTAATATTGTTTCTAATACACTCATTCACTAAAATAGATCCAGGATCAGATATTGCTGGAGTTCCTGCATCTGAAATTAAAGAAATTACCAAATCATCATTTAAAAGTTGTAATATCTTATCGATATTTTTTTTTTCATTAAATTTATGATTTGAAATAAGTTTAGATTTAATTTGATATTTATTTAACAAATTTCTTGAAACTCTGGTGTCTTCACAAAGTATATAGTCTGAATTTTTTAGTATATTAACTGCTCTTAAAGTTATATCACTTAAATTGCCTATTGGAGTTGATACCAAATAGAGCCCTTTTTTAATTTCTTTACTAATAGATTGAGAATTTGTAACCATAATTTCAAATAAAATAATATAATATCATTAAAATGAATAAAATTTTTAAAATTCTTGTAGTAATTTTTTTAACTTTATTCAGTAGTAACTACTTTTTTGTTTATGCTGAAGAAAAAATAAAAATAGGTTTACTGGTACCCATAACTGGTGATAATAAAAATTTAGGACAACAAATTGTTAAATCTACTAGAATCGCTTTAAATGAGATTGGAAGTGATAAAATAGAAATATACCTCAAAGATACAAACTCTGATCCTAATCAAACCTTAAAAGCTGCTACTGAACTAAGAGATATTGGAGTCAAGATTGTTATTGGTCCAATTTTTTATAAAAATTTAATTTATTTAGATGAAATTTCAGAATTAACTTTCCTATCACTTACAAATAAAACTGTTAACTTGCCTAAAAATGTAATCAGTGCAGGTATAAATGCAACTTCACAATTAAATACCATTAAAAAATTCATTGAGTTGAATGAAATTAAAAAAACTCTCTTCTTAACACCTGACCTTGATTATGAGGTAGAGATAAAAAAAGCAATAAAACAATCAAAGTTAAAGGTTAGTAAACATTTTATATATGACACAGAACCTACAAAACTAACTGCTCAAATTGAAAAAATTACGAATTATAAAGTTAGAAAACAAAATTTAGATGATGAAATTAAAAGAGTAGAAAACTCAGAGCTCATTGATAAAGAAAAACAATTGGAAAAATTAAAGAAGAGATACACTATAGGAAATGTAAATTTTGACTCTGTAATTATTTCTGATTTCGATGAAAATCTTAAAAGTGTTATTACTTCTCTTTTATACACAGATGTTTCACCGGAAAAAAAGTTTTTTATAGTTTTTAATCAATGGTTTGATCAAAGTATAATAAGTGAAAAAAATTTACAACCTATCTATTATCCATCTATAAACAAAGAAAATCTAGAAAATTTTGAAAATCAATTTAATTCCGAATTTAAAGAGTATCCTAATCATTTGTCATTATTAAGTTACGATCTTGTTGGACTAATATATTATCTTTTCTCAAAAAATAATTTAACAGAAAGTGATAAAATTTTTAAAAAAGAAAATTCTTTTAAAGGAAAAATTGGAATTTTTGATATAGAAAACAATAAAATCAATCACAGACTTAATTTTTATCAAATTACAAATGGTGAGCTTAAAAAAATCTTTTGATTTTTTTGAATGCTTGATATCTGTGATCTAATTTATATTTTTGTGATGGTTTCATTTCAGCAAATGTTTTCTTTCTTTTCTTGGGAATAAAAATTGGATCATAACCAAATCCATTTTTACCTTTAGCGACATTTGAAATATAACCTTCCACTGTACCTAAAACACATGCAATTTCTTCATTCAAAAAACTTAAAGATAGCGCACAAACAAAACGAGCTTTTATTTTTTTATTTTTCCAATTTTTATCTTTAATATTTAATTCTCTAAAAACTCTTTTGATTGCTTTATTAAAATCTGCTTTAGCACCACCCCATCTTGAAGAATAGATCCCAGGTTTTTTATTTAAAAGATCAATTTCCAAACCTGAGTCATCAGCCAAACAAATAAGATTTGTTTTTCTTGAAAAATATTTTGACTTTATTAATGAGTTTTCCTTAAAAGTCTTTCCATCTTCTCTAGGACTTTTAAGTTTAAATTTTGCAGTAGAATGTGTTTTAATATGTTTGGGTAGTAAATCCCTTATTTCTCTTAATTTTCCTTTATTATTTGTGCCTATAAGTATTTGTTTAATTTTTTTATTTTGCATCTAGAAATTTTTAATTTTCTTACCATATAAGTGTTCATGGAAAAAGACCAAAACCAAACCACAGAAAAAAACTCACCTAGAGAAAGTGAAAATGAAGAATTTATCAAAAATAACTCTGAGGAAAAATCTGAGGATAACGAGGATATTAAGAGTAAAGAAAAAGAACAAAATCCTGAAGAACAAATTTTAAAATTAGAAGATAAACTTGCAAGAACTTTTGCTGAAATGGAAAATCAGAGAAGAAGATTCGAAAAAGAAAAAGAGGAAGCTTATGAATATGGTGGATTCGTCTTTGCAAAAGAAGCTTTAAACCTTATTGATAACTTAGAAAGATCTAAACAAGTTTTACAAAATGATGAGAATTTAAAAGACTCTGATGCACTTAAAAAAATGCTTGAACACTTTGAAATTATTTATAAAGACCTTCTTTCTGTATTTTCGAAAAATAATATTAAGCCAATAGAATGTTTGAACAAAAAATTAGATCCAAATTTTCATCAAGCAATGATGGAAATTGAAGATAGTCAAAAAGAACCAGGTACAATTGTACAAGAAATACAAAAAGGCTTTACTATCAAAGATAGACTGTTGAGACCCTCTTTAGTCGGTGTCTCAAAAATTTCAGAAAAAAAAGATAAAAATATGAAGGAAAATGTAGAAAATTTAAAGGAGAAATAATGAACATCTCAACTTGTAGAATTAATTTTAACCCCTATATGAAGAAAGAGAAATAGAAATATGAGTAAGATAATTGGAATAGATTTAGGTACTACAAATTCATGTGTTGCTATCATGGAAGGTAGTCAGGCTAAAGTAATAGAAAACTCAGAAGGCGCTAGAACTACACCTTCAGTAGTTGCTTTTACAGAGGAAAATGAAAAATTAATAGGTCAACCTGCAAAAAGACAAGCGGTGACAAATCCTGAAAATACTATTTTTGCTGTCAAAAGATTAATTGGTAGAAACTTCGAAGACTCTACAGTTAAAAAAGATATCGAAGCTGCACCATTTAAGATAGTTAATTCTGACAAAGGTGATGCATGGATTGAAGCAAAAGGAGAAAAATATTCTCCATCTCAAATCTCAGCTTTTATTTTGCAAAAAATGAAAGAGACAGCAGAAAAATATTTAGGACAACCAGTTACTAAAGCTGTGATAACAGTGCCAGCATATTTTAATGATGCTCAAAGACAGGCAACTAAAGATGCAGGTAAAATTGCAGGACTTGAAGTATTAAGAATAATCAATGAACCTACGGCTGCTTCTTTAGCTTATGGTTTAGATAAAAAACAAAATAAAAAAATTGCTGTATATGATTTAGGTGGAGGAACATTTGATGTTTCAATTTTAGAGTTAGGTGATGGTGTTTTTGAAGTTAAATCTACAAATGGTGATACCTTTTTGGGAGGAGAAGATTTCGATAATGCAGTCGTAGAATACTTGATTGCAGAATTCAAAAAGGATAGTGGAATTGATTTAAAATCAGACAAGCTAGCATTACAGAGATTAAAAGAAGCTGCTGAAAAGGCCAAAATTGAATTATCTGCTGCAGAACAAACAGATATTAATTTACCATTTATAACAGCTGATAAGACTGGACCTAAACATATTAATTTAAAGATGACTAGAGCAAAACTTGAAGCTTTAGTTGAAGACTTAATTGCTAGAACAATACCTCCGTGTAAAACAGCATTAAAAGATGCTGGTATATCAGCAAGTGATGTTGATGAGGTAGTAATGGTTGGTGGTATGACTAGAATGCCAAAAGTAATTAATGAGGTCAAAAACTTTTTTGGCAAAGAACCGAATAAAAGCGTTAATCCTGATGAGGTAGTAGCAATGGGAGCAGCTATTCAAGCAGGTGTACTACAAGGTGATGTTAAAGATGTTTTATTATTAGATGTAACACCTTTATCTTTAGGTATTGAAACTCTTGGAGGAGTATCAACAAAATTAATTGAAAAAAATACAACTATCCCAACAAAGAAAAGCCAGGTTTTTTCTACAGCAGAAGATAACCAACCTGCAGTTTCAATAAGAGTTCTTCAAGGAGAGAGGGAGATGGCAACAGATAATAAATTACTTGGTAATTTTGAGTTAGTTGGTATTGCCCCTGCACCTAGAGGTGTTCCACAAATAGAGGTTACTTTTGATATTGATGCAAATGGAATTGTTAATGTTTCAGCTAAAGATAAAGGTACGGGTAAAGAACAAAAGATTCAAATACAAGCTTCTGGAGGCTTGAGTGATGAGGAAATTGAAAAAATGGTTAAAGATGCTGAAGCTAACAAAGAAGCTGACAAAAAGAAAAGGGAGTCAGTTGATGTTAGAAATCAAGCAGATACTTTAATTCATTCTACTGAGAAAAATCTTAAAGAACATGGTTCTAAAATTTCAGATGCTGAAAAAAAAGCAATAGAAGATGGATCAGCTGCGTTAAAGGAGTCTTTAAAAACTGAAAATATTGAGGATATTAAAAAAAAGACTGAAGCACTCGTGCAAGCTTCAATGAAACTTGGTGAAGCAATTTATAAATCACAACAAAATACAAAACCAGATTCTAAAAAAGAAGATGGCAAAGATGAAAAGGGAAAAAAAGACGATAATGTTGTTGATGCGGATTTTGAAGAAGTAAAAGACGAAAATAAAGAAAAAAGCGCTTAACTGACATCTATTTGTCCAGGTTATATACATGGCTAAGAGAGATTATTATGATGTCCTGGGCGTTAACAAAAGCGCAAGCCCTGAAGAACTTAAATCTGCTTATAGAAAATTAGCAGTAAAATATCATCCAGATAAAAATCCAGGAGATAAATCAGCTGAGGATAAATTTAAAGAGGCAAGTGAAGCTTATGGAGTTCTTTCGGATAAATCCAAAAAAGAAAACTATGACAATTTTGGACATGCAGCGTTTGAAAATGGCGGTGGAGGTCAAGGAGGATTTGGTGGATTTGGAGGATTTAGTGGTGCAGATTTTTCAGATATTTTTGAAGACTTTTTTGGTGACTTCGGTGGTGGGGGTAGACGAAGTTCAAGAGGTCGAAACTCAAACAACAGAGGTTCAGATCTAAGGTATGATCTTTCAATTACATTAGAAGAAGCTTATTTGGGAAAGAAACAAAATATACAATTCTCAACCTCTGAAAAATGCAACACTTGCAAAGGAAATGGGTCAAAACCTGGTACAAGTCCTGACACGTGCACATATTGTGGTGGGAATGGAAGAGTAAGATCCAATCAAGGTTTTTTTACGGTTCAACAAACTTGTCCTCAATGTGCTGGAAGTGGAGAGGAAATAACCAATCCATGTTCAGATTGTAATGGACAAGGAAATAAACAAGCTTCAAAAAAAATATCCGTAACCATCCCCAAAGGTGTAGATGATGGTACAAGAATAAGGCTTGCTGGAAAAGGTGAAGCTGGAACAAGAGGTGGTGCAAGTGGGGATCTTTACTTATTTATAAATATAAAATCTCATGAATTATTTAAAAGATCAGATGTAAATTTGTTTTTTGAATTTCCAATTTCAATAGCAGATGCAGCTTTAGGGACAACAATAGAAATACCAACAATCGATGGTAAAAAAGCTAAGATAAAAATACCTGATGGAACGCAAGATGGTAAACAATTTAGATTAAAAGGTAAAGGAATGCCTTTTATGAGAAGAGGTGATTATGGTGACTTATATGTTCAAGTCAAAACAGAAGTCCCAGTTTTTTTAAACAGAGAACAAAAAGAATTATTAGAAAAATTTAGAAAGATTGAAAATGAAAAATCTAATCCTAGCATAAAAAAATTCTTTCAAAAGGCAAAAAGTTTTTGGAATAGCTAGGAAATGAATTTAGAACAGATAATTCCTGCTATTTTCTTGATAGCAGTTTTGATTTTGGTAATTCCAGGTTTTTTAAGATTTAATTCAAAGCCAAAACAGTTTATTAAAAATTTACTCATTTGGTCTGTAATTGTTCTCTCTATTGTGTTAGTTTCATTTCTTATCTTTTAATGAAAAAAATAAATTTAGCTGTCACTGGATGTATGGGTCGGATGGGCCAGCAAATTATTAAGTCTATTAAACAGAATAAAAATTTTAAATTAGTAGCTCTTACGGAAAATAAAAAAATAAACAAAAAAATTAATGGAATTCAGGTTAATCTAAATAGTGAAAAAGAGCTAAAAAAGGCAAGTTTGATAATAGATTTTACCAGCCCACAATGTACTTTTCAAATTCTTAGAATAGCAGCAAAATTAAAAAAAAGAGTTGTAATTGGAACCACAGGATTTACGAAGAAGGAAGAAAATTTGATTAAGAAATATTCGAAAAAGATTCCAATTTTAAAAGCTGGAAATATGAGCTTAGGTATTAATCTTTTAATGTATATTACAGAAATTGCCTCTAAATCTCTTGGTAAAAAATTCTTAAGTAAAATTTATGAAGTTCATCATAAATATAAAAAAGATTATCCGTCCGGAACTGCATTAATGTTAGGAAAAGGAATTGCGAAAGGTAAAAATAAAAATCTTTATAGTTTAATAGGAAAAAAATATTTGAATAAAAAAAAATTTCCATATGGAAATAAAATAAATTTTAATTCTATTCGAAAAGGGCAAATTATTGGAGAACATGAAGTTAAATTTTCTAGTGGAAAAGAAATAATTACTTTAAACCATGAAGCTTTTGACAGAGCTTTATATTCAGAAGGAGCTTTATCAGCTGCAAAATGGTTAATAAATAAAAGACCAGGACTTTATTCAATGCGAGACCTTATGAATTTTAAATAATGAATGAAATTCAAAGAGCTTTAATAATTTCAAAAATTCTTAATAAAACTTATCCTAAAATAAAAGTACCTCTTAAAAGCAGAAATGTTTTTACACTATTAATATCTGTTTTACTTTCTGCCCAATGCACTGATGTAAATGTTAATAATGTTACAAAAAATATTTATCCAAAATATTATAAACCAAAACATTTTAAAAAACTCGGAAGAAAAAAAATTGAAAAATTGATAAAAAAAATTGGTATTTTTAGAATCAAAGCTAAAAGTATCTATAATTTATCAAAATTATTAATAGAAAAACATAAAGGCAAAGTTCCGAAAACTTTTGAAGAATTAGAAAAACTTCCAGGTGTTGGTCATAAAACTGCAAGTGTAGTTATGTCACAAGGGTTTGGTTTTCCCGCATTTCCTATCGATACACATATTCACAGATTAGCTCAAAGATGGGGACTAACAAATGGAAGAAATGTCATTCAGACAGAAAAAGATTTAAAAAGATTATTTCCCAAAAAAAATTGGAATAAACTACACCTTCAAATTATTTATTATGGTAGAGAATTTTGTAAAGCTCGTGATTGCTATGGATTAACTTGTAAAATTTGCACTACTTGTTATCCTAAAAGAAAAAAACCTTTAATAACTAAAAAAGCATAATATGAAAGTTCTAGGCATAGGTAATGCAATTGTTGATGTAATTTGTAAGGTAAACGAAGAATTTATATCCAAAAATAATCTAACTAAAGGCACAATGAAATTAATCTTTGATGATAATGAGTTCAAAAATTTATTATCTAATTTACAAATTGAAAAAACAATTTCTGGTGGGTCAGTTGCAAATTCAATCGTTGGCTTATCCCAACTTGGTAATGATGTAGGATTTATTGGAAAAATTTCAGAAGATAATTTAGGAAATAAATACGAAGAAGGATTAAAAAAAGAAAATGTAAAATATTTTTACTCAAAAAAAGATGAAAAACTACCAACGGGTACTTGTTTAATTTTAGTAACCCCAGACTCGGAGAGAACTATGTGTACATTTCTAGGGATAGCGGGACAAATAAATGAAAATGACATTAATTTAGAAGCAATAAACGAAAGTGAGTTAATTTTTTTAGAGGGTTATTTATGGGATGAAGGAAATCCAAAAAAAGCTTTTGATAAAGCAATTATAAATTCAAACAAAGTTGCTATGTCACTCTCTGATCAATTTTGTGTTGATCGCCATAAAACTGATTTTTTAAATCTAGTAAAAAACAAATTAGATATAACTTTTGCAAATGAAGGTGAGATAATGTCTCTAATTGATGCCAAAAAATTTGATGAAGTAATTAACTTTGCAAAAGAATTAAAAAAACATTTAGTCATAACAAGAGGAAATAAAGGGGCTATTTCGATCAATAATAATGAAATTTCTGAGGTTGGAATTAAGGATAATTTAAAAATTGTAGATTTAACTGGAGCAGGAGATTTATTTGCCGCTGGTTACCTTCATGGATTAATTAATAAATCATCTCAAAAAGAATGCTTGGAAAAAGGAACAGAATTGTCATCAAAAATTATTCAACAAATAGGTGCTAGACTTTAATTTTTTTTGAATTTCTCTTAAAACTTCCTTTCCCTTTTTTAGGTTTAATAACACGCGGCTTATATTTTTTGGTAAACAAATTTTTTGCAATTAGATTTTTTTTTTTCAATTTATTTTATAACCATTTTTTGAACTTAATATGAAATTGTCATCATTAAATTTGTCTTTAATTTTTTTTCTCAACCTATAAATATGAGTTTCTACAGTATGTGTTTCTAGTTCGGACTCATAGTTCCAAACATCTTTTTCAAGTTTATTAATATTAACCGGAAGACTAGAGTTTTTTAAATACAATATCAAATTAGCCTCTCTCTCGGTAAGATTTAATTTAATTTTATCTTTTGAAATTTCTCTCGAATTTAAATTTAATTTATAGGGCCCTATTTCTTTTTCTGATTGTATTATAAAATTATTTTTTAATAGATGAAGATTAATAGATTGGATAATTTTAGTTATTTTTATAGGAGTCTTGTCTATAACAATATTCATATTATTTTCTAAATTTGATATTTTTTCATTGGAGATAATTAAAAAATTTGAATTTGAATCTTTAATTTTTTGATTTAAATTTTTTTTATCCGCATAGTCTAGTTCAAGATTAAGAAAATCTTTAATTTCATTTAAAATTGCAAATAATTCTTTAGAATCAAAAATAATTATTTTTTTTAAATTCATATATAATTAAAATATGACAATTATTATCAAAAATAAAGAAACACTTATTTATGATGATTTTATATTCAGATGCTGTTTAGGCAAAAAAGGCACAGCTCGACATAAAAAAGAAGGTGATAAAAAAACACCAATAGGAACTTTTAGTATAGAAAATCTTTATTACAGAAAAGATAAAATAAAAAAACCTATAACTAATTTAAAATGTATACCAATTCAAAAAAACATGGGTTGGTGCGATGATATCAAAAATCAAAAAAATTATAATAAGTTAATAAAAGTTAAAAAAAATATTCGACATGAAAAACTTTTTAGAAATGATCAAAAATATGATCTTTTGATACCAATATCATATAATAGAAAAAAGAGAGTTTTAGGTAAAGGAAGTGCAATTTTTATTCATCTAACAAAAAATTATAATAAAACGGATGGTTGTATTGCTTTAAAAAAAAATGATTTTTTAATTTTATTAAAATTAATTAATAAAAAAACACAAATTAAAATATCTTAATTTCTTGAACCAAAAATCTTTGAACCAATTCTTAAATAAGTTGCAGAATTTTTAGCAGCCTCAATATAATCTGAGGTCATTCCCATACTTAAATCTTTTAAATTTAAATTAGTATTTAAATCATACATTTCTTCAAAAAAGTATTTTGAATTTGTATTAAGTGGAGGAATGCACATTAAACCTATAACATTTAATTCTAAATCTTTACAAAAATAGTAAAAGTTTTTTAAATTTTCTTTTGAGATTCCTGATTTTTGTTTTTCATTTCCGATATTTACTTGAATAAATATTTTTATCTTTTTATTTTGTTTTTTTTGTTCCTCTGATATTTTTTTTGCAAGTTTTTCATTATCAACAGAATGAATATAATCAAAAAGTTTGACAGCAAATTTAACTTTATTTGTCTGAAGTTTGCCAATTAAGTGTAACTTAATATTAGGAAAATTTGATTTTAAATCTGTCCATTTATTCATGGCCTCTTGAATCTTGTTTTCACCAAAATGAGTATGGCCATATTCAATTAATGGCATTATATCTTTTACTGGAAATGTTTTACTGACAGCAATTATGATAGGTAAAGAATTTTCTTTAATTTCTAGTTTTAATTCTCTATTTATATCTTCAAGGTTTTTAATAGTTTTATGCATGAATTAATTCCAAAATATTATTATTTTATTGATAAATTAGATATCGAAGAAATTAAAAATTTAAACAATAAAATAGCTATAATTTATAGAAATTATCAAAATAAACCAAAAAATAACGAAATTAAAAAATTTTATAATTTTTGTAAAAAAAAAAAGATAAAATTTTTAATTTCAAATTATTTTGACATTGCAATAAAATATAATTTAGATGGATTTTATATTCCTTCTTTTAATAACAAATTCTATGTTAAAAAAATTTTCTTTAAAAAGAATTTTTTAATTGTAGGATCAGCACATAACATTAAAGAAATAAAGTTAAAGGAAAGACAAAATGTTAAATTAATTTTTTTGTCTCCACTATTTAAAACAGAAAAAAAAAATCATTATCTAGATATAATTAAATTTAATACTCTATCTAAAACATCAAAAAAACCAATAATTGCTTTAGGCGGTATAAATCTTAAAAATATCAAAAAATTAAATATGACTCGTGCTTTTGGATTTTCGGGTATAAGTCATATAAAAAAAATTATAAAATAATTTTAATGAATTCAGATATTAATAAGGAAATAGAAATAATTGTAAATAGATTTAAAAGTGGTGATTATAAATTTACAATAAATAAAACAACAATATTATTAAAAAAGTTTCCCCACAATGATATGTTGTGGAATATTAAAGGACTAAGTTTACAAACAATTGGAAACGTTAGAGAGTCAATTCAGTGTTTTTTAACTTCTATAGATATAAATTCAGGTAATATAGCTGCTAGAAATAATCTTGGTAATTCTTACAAATATGCAAATCAATATAACCTTGCTAAAGAATGTTTTGAAGAATGTATTAAAAAAGATCCTAATTACACAGCATCAATAGTTAATCTGGCAAATTTAAAAGTTATTATTAATGATTATGAGGGAGCAATAAAACTTTATAATAACGTATTAAAAAGTGATGAAAATGTGGAGTCAGTTTATATAAATTTAGCACAAGCATATCAAAGTACTAAAGATTTTAATAAATCGTTAGAAATTATTCATAAAGGGATCAAAAAATATCCTAAACAAACCAAACTCGACAAATTATTGAGTATCCAGACTAATTATATTAATGATGAAACTCATTTGAATGAAATGATTAATAAAATCGATAATAATTTAAATGACGATCAAAAAATAAATTTATTTTTTGCAATTGGAAAAGCCTACGAAGATAAAAAAGATTATTCGAACTCATTTAAATATTATTCAAATGGAAATGATTTAAAAAGAAAAAAACTTAGATTTAATATAAAAGACAAAATAAAACTTTTTAATGAATTAAAAGAATTTTTTAAAAATCGCACATTAAAAGTGAAAAATATTTCAAAATTAAACAATAAGGTAATATTTGTGTTTGGATTACCAAGATCTGGTACTACTTTGGTTGAAAACATTATATCAAGTCATAAAAAAGTAACAGGTATGGGTGAAATAAATTATTTGAATAAATTTTTTAATCTTAATTTTATTAAAAACGATCAATTAAATATTGATTTTATTAATGATTTTTTAAAACATGATTTACAAAAATATTATTTTGAATTCATTAAATTTTTTAACATTAAAAATGAAATTATTACTGATAAAAGTCTCAATATATATTGGTTTTTAGGTTTTATCGATATTTTTTTTCCAAATGCAAAATTCATTCATTGTCAAAGAAACCCTAAAGATAATTGTTTATCAATATATAAAAATCTATTTGAAGACGGGCAAGGATGGAAATACAATGAATCAGAGCTTATTGAATACTATAAATTGTATAAAGAAATAATGGAATTTTGGAACTCAAAATTGAGTCGGAAAATTTTAAACATAAAATATGAAGATCTTGTTAATGAAAGTAACAAAAATATAAAAAATTTAATTAAATTTTGTGGCTTAGACTGGGATGAGAATTGTTTAAATCATCATAAAAATAATATGCCAATTAAAACTTTAAGCTTAAATCAAGCCAACAAGCCAATTTATAAAACTTCAATAAATTCATCAAAAAATTTTGAGCAATATCTAAAAGAGATTTTTAATAGTTTTAATTGAAATAAAAAAAAACGGCCCTTATAAAAAAGGGCCGTTTATTAAATTTAAATTTATCTAAATTAGAATGCTAAAGATAAATTAACTTCTGTTCTGTCTTCTGAGTAAGTGTTACTTGTAGAAGATCCATCAGTATTATTTTGTTGAACCTTAACAGATGCACCACCCATTGAGTATGCAACAGCGATACCATCTTTATCAGATGACTGGTCAACGTTACCAGATGTTTTCGCGTATGTTACTTCATGGTTATTGAAAGAAACAGATAAATTTTCATTTACTGCAAATACAATACCGAATGCTTCCATTTGGTGCATATCATGACCAGCAGCACCACCACTTGTTTCACCTTGAGTGTAACCAAGAGTTACAGGACCAACAGTGTAGTTAGCATAACCAACAACAGTTTCGATATCAGTTGATGTAGATGTACCATCTTTAACATCTGTTTCACTCATACCAACACCAAAGTCTAAACCGTCAACTAATGTTGCGTTAGTTATTCTAAATGAAGTGTTTGAACCATCGATAGAAGTTCCAGGAGCACCTGTTACACCATCAGCAGTTCTTGAATCATCGATTTCAGTATCCCAAGCAGCTGCAATTCCAAAACCAGCAACAGTATTTGAATATTCAAATACGTTTTGTGATCCAGTCATTGTTAAGCCAACGCCTGCAGCGATACCATCCCAAGATTCTTCCCAAGCAGTTGGTGACTTATCGTCAATTGCCGCAGCACCATTTCCACCTGTACCTTGGTCGAACTTGATTTTACCCATATCTCCCATGTCAACGTTGAAGCTGTTAGAAGCATAAGCTCCACCACCAGCATCAATAGCTGCAAAGAATGATACAGTCATTCCATTTACATCACCAGATCCATTAAATGATAAATCTGATGCTGAACCAAATGGGTTACCAGTAGAATTACTGTTAGCCTCATCTAGGTCCTCAGCTGTATATGTAAGATTTGCTGAACCTGATACAGATAATTCACCTGCATTAGCAGCAAACGCTACTAGTGAACCAGCTAATGCTGATACACCTATTTTCTTTAAGTTATTCATAATAATTACTCCTTATTTAATTAATTAATTAATTATGATGCTGGATTTCTACCAATAGATCCTGAAAATAGGCCACAAATTTAACAAATACTGTGTTTTTTTATTAATATGTTGCATAAATATCACATTTTATTTGTTTAAATATTCAATTTTTAGACTAATTGTTTTTCTAAGTCATAATTTATGAAAAAAACTTTTGCACTTAAAAAACTACTTTTTTTATTCTTAATCCTCACACTCTTGTCTGAATGTGGCATTTACAGAAAAACAGACTCGAGGAAAGTTCCTTATAATGTGAAAGATAGAGTTCAAAAAAATTTAGAGGAAGGTAGAAGAATAAAATTTGGCAAAGGTAGATCAGGTGGTGGAGTATTTGATTTTGCATCATCAAATGAAATGTGGAGAGCAACAATAGAAATTTTAGATTTTATTCCACTAAACAACGCTGATTATGGTGGCGGTATAATTATAACAGATTGGTATAGTGAAAACAATAATGACTCGGACTCCTTAAAAATAATGATAAGATTTTTGTCTAATGAAGTAAGGGCTGATGGCTTAAAAGTAACTGTTTATAAAAAAAAATGTAAACTAAATAATGGTATTCAAAGTTGCTCTACTCAAATTGACAATAGTGAAATTGGACAAGAATTAAAATTAGCTATTTTAAAAAAAGCTGCAATATATAAAACTGAGTCGCAAAAAAAAGAAAAAGAGGATTTTAATAAAAACAGAAGAGCTACAAACAGAGATAGAGACGGCCAAGATTAAATAAACTTTTCAAATTACCCTTTTTTTATTATGGAAAGATATAACTTTAAAGAAATTGATTTCAAATGGCAAAAAATTTGGGAAGAAAAAAAAGTACATAAATCTAGTATAGATAAATCTAAAAAAAAATTTTACTGTTTAGAGATGTTTCCATATCCCTCTGGAAAAATTCATATGGGGCATGTCAGAAATTATACAATTGGAGATATTCTTGCTCGGTATAAGAAAATGCAAGATTTTAATGTTTTGCATCCTATGGGCTGGGATTCTTTCGGTATGCCAGCCGAGAATGCTGCAAAGCAGAACAAACTAGATCCAAAAATTTGGACTGAAAAAAATATCGACACAATGAAATCTCAATTAAAAAAACTAGGACTTTCAATTGATTGGGATTATGAAATTTCAACATGTTCTGATGATTATTATAAACATCAGCAAAAATTATTTTTAGATTTATATGATAAAGGTTTAGTCTACAAAAAAGAAAATTATGTTAATTGGGATCCTGTAGATGAAACAGTTTTGGCTAATGAACAAGTTATTGATGGCAAGGGCTGGAGATCTGGAGCAATAGTAGAGAGAAAAAAATTAAGTCAATGGTTTTTCAAAATCTCCAAATTTTCAGATGAGTTATTAAAAGGTTTAGATAATTTAAATGAATGGCCTTCAAAAGTTAAAACTATGCAAAAAAACTGGATTGGAAAATCTTTTGGTTGTGAAATTGATTTTAAAATTATTGGAAATGATAATATAAACTCGGTAAATGTTTTTACTACTAGACCAGATACCTTATTTGGCTGCTCTTTTTTAGCACTTTCTATTGATCATCCTTTTTCAAAATTTTATGAAAAAGATGAGAATTTTCAAATATTTAAAGAAGAATGCTCAAAAACTGGAACAACTGAGGAAGCTATAGCGCAAGCAGAAAAATTAGGTTTTAAAACAAACCTAATGGCTCTCAATCCATTTGATAGTCAAAAAAAAGTTCCTGTATTTTTTGCTAATTTTGTATTGATGGACTACGGTTCAGGTGCAATTTTCGGAAGTGCAGGGCATGATCAAAGAGACTTAGATTTTGCCAAAAAATATGATCTTGATGTAATACCTGTTGTAAAACCACTAGACCACAAAGGTGAATTTTCAGTTGATAATGAAGCTTATACTGGTCCAGGTATTATTTTTAATTCAAAGTTTTTAGATGGATTAAAAGCACCCGACGTATCGGTGTTAAAAGCAATTGAAATTTTAGAAGAAAAGAAATTAGGGAAAAAGAAAGTCAACTTTAGATTAAAAGATTGGGGTATTTCTAGACAAAGGTACTGGGGATGTCCTATTCCTATTGCTTACAATAAAAAAAATGAAATAATAAAAGTTCCTGAAAAATTATTGCCAATAAGACTACCTGAAAACATTGAACTAAACACAAAAGGGAACCCATTAGAACACCAAAAAGAATGGAAAAAAATTAATATCAATAACAATTCTTGCACTCTTGAAACTGACACTTTAGACACGTTTGTAGACTCTTCATGGTATTTTTTGAGATTTTGTTCACCAAAAAATTCAAATGAGCCATTTGATATCGATGATGTCAAATATTGGATGCCAGTTGACCAATATATAGGTGGTGTAGAACATGCGATACTTCATCTTTTATATTCAAGATTTTTTATGCAAGCCATTAATCATAATAATAATGATTTTAATTTAACAGAACCATTTAAAGGTTTATTTACTCAAGGTATGGTTTGTCATGAAACTTATAAAGATACTAAAAATAATTGGCTGAGCCCTGACGAAATTTCAACAGAAGATAAAATAAACTATTTTAAAAAAGATAATCCTAAAGAAAAAGTAATTGTTGGACCATCCGAGTCCATGTCAAAATCAAAAAAAAATACAATTGATCCTGAGGAAATTATAAAAAATTACGGATCTGATGCTGTAAGATTATTCATTGTATCTGACAGTCCGCCAGAAAAAGATATACAATGGTCAGAGGAAGGTATTAGTGCCTGTTATAAATTTATTCAAAAATTATGGACTTTACATAAAAATATTTTAAAAAAAATTAATTCAAGCGATCATGATTTATCTAATAATGAAAATTTAGAGAGATATACCAATGAATTTATTGATAAAGTTTCAACAAATCTAGAAAAATTTAGATACAATGTTATAGTTGCTAATTTTTATGAAATTTATAATTTTTTATCGAAAGAAATCAATAAACCGCTCAATATTTCATCACTTAGAAAAAATTATATTGATATTCTAAAAATTATGATGCCATTCATGCCCCATTATGCAAGTGAATGCCTCAATGAATTATCAATTGATACAATTAAAAAAATTACTTGGCCAAAAATTGATAAAACTTTGCTAAAATCTAAAACAGTAAATATAGTAGTTCAAATAAATGGTAAAAAAAAAGAGGTTTTAGAACTTCAAAACGATGTTTTAGAGAGCGAAGTAATGAATATTATTTTAAAAAATGAAAAACTCAATAATCTTTTAGATGGAAAAAAAATTTTAAAGAAAATTTTTGTAAAAAATAGATTAATAAATCTAATAATTAACAACTGATGAAAAAAATTTTATTTGCTCTTACATTATTTTTAACGAGCTGCGGATATCAGGCAATAAACAAAATTGATAAAACTAATTTCATTGTTTCAAAATATGATTTTTTAGGAAACTCGCAAATTAACAAAATATTGAAGAGAAACTTCGATAAAAATAAAAAAAATGATAATCTACAGAACGAATTTGAAATAATTGTAAATAGCAAACTAATAAAATCAAATAATTCAAAAAATAGAGCTGGTGAAGTAACTAACCTAACAATACAAATTATTGTAGATTTAGAAATATCTCAGTATGGGAAAAAAATAAAAAATTTATCTTTAGCTGAAAGCAATAATTATAACAATAATGATAATAAATTTGAATTGAAGCAATTCGAAAAAATTATAATTAATGATTTGGTTGATAAAATTATCAGACGAATAAACCTTGATTTATCATCAATTAAATGATTTTAAAAAATTTTGAGTTAAATAAAATAAATATTAAGAAAAATAATTATTTTTTGTTACATGGAAATAATAAAGGTTTTATAAATCAAGTAATTAAAGAAAATTTTATCAATAAGTTTAGTAGCAATATATATAATTATGATGAAAGTGAAGTTATCAATAACAAATCAAATTTTTTTGATCAAATTTTAAACAATTCTTTTTTTGAAAATAACAAACTAATTATTATCTCTAGAACAACAGATAAATCTAAAGTTATTATAGAAGAAATTATAGATAAAAAAATTAGTGACATAGTTTTTGTATTTGTTGCAGACGTACTAGAAAAAAAGTCAAAATTAAGAAAATTTTTTGAGGATAATAAAAAAACTATATGTATTGCATTTTATCCCGATACAAATTTGATATTAAGTAAAATTGCAAGTGAATTCTTTAGAGAAAGAAAAATATCAATTTCACAATCAAATATTAATTTAATTATTAGTAAATGTAATAATGATAGAGGAAATCTGGTAAATGAACTCAATAAAATTGAATTATTATCATTAACTAACAAAAAAATAACAACAGAAAATATTTTACAATTAGTTAACTTAAATGAAAATCACAGTATTTTTAGTTTGGTTGATAATTGTTTACTAAAAAATCAAAAAAAAGTAATTGATATAGTCAATGAAAACAGTTTTGGGATTGAAGATTGCATCATTATTTTAAAAACTTTTCTAAGTAAAACAAAAAAATTATTAACACTTGCAAAAGAATTTGAAGCAAATAAAAATATTGATGAAACCATATCAAAAGCCAAACCTCCAATATTTTGGAAAGAGAAAGAAATGGTAAAAAATCAAATAATTAACTGGAGCCCTATGAAAATTAAAAAACTTATAATCAATCTAAATGAAATAGAGTTACAAATAAAAAAAAATAACTTTAATCCAGTAAATATCACTTTAGATTTTATCTTAGAACAATCTGCAAAAAATTAATAATTTTTTTTAATTATCTCAATGATTTTATTTAATTGATCTAGACTTTTATACTCAAAAATAATTTGTCCTTTATTATTTTTGTTATTTTTAATTTTAACATTTAAACCTATTTTGTCTGTAATTGTAGATTCAAGATTATGAATATTAGGATCTTTTAATCTTGTATATGATTTTTTTCTAGTTTTAAATATTTTAACAAATTTTTCAGATTGTCGAACAGACATTTTTTTTTCAATAATTTTATTCGCAACAAATAATGAGTTTTCTAGACCAACTAAAATTTTGGCATGTCCTGAAGACAATTTTTTATTCTCTATCAGTTCCAAAACTTCTTGAGGTAAGCTCAATAATCTCAAACTATTAGTTATATAGCTTCTGCTTTTACCAATGAATTTTGATACTTTTTCTTGATCATATGAGAATTCATTAATTAACCTTTGATATCCCTGTGCTTCCTCTAAAGGATTAAGATCATGTCTTTGAACATTTTCAACAATAGCAAACTCTAAGGATTTTAAATCATCTGCTTCAGTAACGACTACAGGAATGTCGTGTAACCCCGCTTTTCTTGCAGCTAACCATCTTCTTTCACCTGCTATAATTTCAAACTTTGAGCCTTCAGATTTTGATTTCCTAACTATGATTGGCTGTATTACTCCACGTTCTTTGATCGATTTTGTTAACTCATCTAAATTTTCTTGATCAAAGTTCTTTCTTGGTTGATATTTGTTTGGAACAATTTCACTCAATAATAGTTTATTAGTTTTTGACTCAATTTTTGTCTCTCCGATTAAAGAAGATAAACCCCTACCCAGCCCTTTTTTAATTTGTGAACTCATTACGCAGCACTTCCTATTTTATTTTCTTGAACAATAAATTCGTCAGTAAAACTATAATAAGATTTACTCCCTGGACAATTTTTATCATAAATTAGAACTGGCATCCCATGTGAAGGTGCTTCAGATAATCTTACATTACGTGGTATAACTGTTTGATAAACTTTTTCCTTAAAATAATCTCGAGCTTCCTGCTCAACTTGTGAGGATAGTTTATTTCTTCTATCATACATAGTTAAAAGTATACCTTGTATTTCTAAATCAGGATTTAGATTTACTTTTATTCTTTCAATTGTTTTCATTAGCTGAGTTAAACCTTCCAATGCAAAAAATTCTGTTTGGAGTGGGACTAATAATGAGTTAGAGGACACTAAAGCCATTACAGTCAATAAACTAAGTGACGGAGGGCAGTCTACGAGTATATAATCATATGATGCTCTAGAATCGTTTAAATACGCGGTTAATTTACTCTTCAAAATAAAGGCTCTATCTCTATCTCCTGCAGTTTCAACCTCTAGTCCAGACAAATCTACGTTCGAAGAAATTAAATCCAAATTTTCAAATTTAGTTTTCTTAATTACATCTGAGATTTTCATTGTCCCATTTAAAATTCCATATATTGTTTGATCTGATTTTTCTGTATTAGATAATCCTAATCCAGTTGTAGCATTTCCCTGTGGGTCTAGATCTATTACTAAAATTTTTTTGCCTTGTTGAGATAATGCTGAAGCTAGATTTATAACTGTTGTTGTTTTACCTACCCCGCCCTTTTGATTTATTATAGATATTATTTTCATGAAATTCTTTTTTTAATTTTTTTAATATTTAGAATAAATGACTCATTATTGGTTAAACTTTTTTTTTCTTCATAATCTAAATCCCACTCCCTAAGTGTATCGTTTAAAATTTTTTTTCCTGAGTTACCCATGAATAAAATTATGTTTTTATATTTTTTAAAATTTTGACTCACTAAATCCAGAATTACTGGCAAAGGTTTGAAAGCTCTTGACATTATCGTTCCCGTTTCAATATTTTTAATTGTAAAAATATCTTTTTGAATTATTTCTGTGTGCAAATTCAATTTTTTTGAGACTTCTTTCAAAAAAATGCACTTATGATGGCTTTTTTCATATAAATTAATTTTCATATCATTTTTTATTTTTTTCATAAAAATTGCCACTATAAGACCCGGCAAACCCCCTCCACTACCTAAATCACAGGTTGTATTACAATTTAAATCAACAAAATCAATAATTTGGGCAGAATCTATAATATGTCTCTCTCTTATTTGTTCTTTTTCAAACATTTCCCTACTTATTATATTGATTTCCTTATTTTTCTCTTGAATCATAGAAATTAAGGTTTCAAACTCATTACAAGTTTCACGTGAAACATTCAAGTTTGATATTTTGGTATAAGAATTTAAAATTTGGTTATCCATTAAGCTATATGCTTAATAGACTTTCTTTTGACGTGTGACAACAAAATATATACGGCTGCTGGAGTAATTCCATCTATTCTTAGCGCTTGACCCATAGTTTTAGGCCTAATTTCTTTAAATTTTGCCTTTACCTCATTAGATAGGCCTGAAAATTGATCATAATCAATATTATCAGGTATAGATAAGTTCTCATCTCTTTTAAAAGCTAGGATATCTGCTTTTTGCTTTTTTAAATATCCCCTGTAATGGGAATTGATCTCGATTTGATCATCGATTTCATTTCCATAATCAGGTATTTCAGGCCAAATTTCTCTAATTTTTTTCATATTTACATTTTTTTGGGTTAATACTTCTTCAGCTGCTCTAAAAACTCCATCTTTAGCTATTTTTATACCAAATTTATCAGCTCTAGACGGTGAAATATTTAAATTAGACATTTGCAAAGAAATTTTGCTTAATTTTCCAAATTTATCTTCAAAAATCTCTTTTCTGTTGTTCGATATCAAGCCAATATTAATTCCTTTATTTGTCAGTCTTAAATCAGCATTATCAGATCTTAGACTTAATCTATACTCAGCCCTAGATGTGAACATCCTATATGGCTCAGCGACCCCTTTTGTTACTAGATCATCGATCATTACTCCGATGTATGCATCAGATCTATCAAGGATAAAAGGTTCCATATTTTTTAGAGACAGAGCAGCGTTAATACCTGCTATAAGACCTTGAGCAGCTGCCTCCTCATATCCAGTAGTTCCATTTATTTGGCCAGCAAGATATAAATTTTTGATTTTTTTTGTCTCTAATGTTATAAACAACTCTCTAGGATCAATGTAATCGTATTCTATAGCGTATCCTGGTCTAATAACCTTAACATTTTCTAAACCACTGATATTGTTGAGTATTTCATGTTGTACAACTTCAGGCAAAGAAGTTGATATACCATTAGGGTAAATAGTGTGGTCGTTGAGCCCCTCAGGTTCTAAAAAAATTTGATGTCTGGTCTTATCAGCAAATTTTACGACTTTGTCTTCTATAGAAGGACAATACCTAGGACCGACACCTTGGATACTGCCGGAATACATAGCACTCTTAGATAAATTTTTTTCAATAATCTTATGAACCTTATCGTTGGTATAAGTCATTGAACATGACACTTGTTTGTTTAAATTTTTTTTAGTTAGGAAAGAAAAAAAATATGGATTATCATCAGCATATTGTTTTTCTAAATTTTCAAAATTAATTGATCTAGAATCTAATCTAGGGGGTGTACCTGTTTTTAATCTTCCAATCTTAAAATTATATCTTTCTAACTGCTCACTTAAACCAGTACTTGGTTTTTCATTAAAGCGTCCTGCGGGTGTTTTCTCATCTCCAATATGTATCAAACCATTTAAAAATGTCCCTGTTGTAAGGATTAGCTTGTTACAACTAACTTTGTTGCCATTTAATGTAATAAAACCATTTATTTCGTTATTTTTAAAAATAAACTGGATAACTGGATCTGAAAAAATGCTTAAATTACAATAGTTTACAAGTTTTTCTTGCATATATTTTCGGTATAATGACCTGTCGGATTGAGTTCTTGGACCTCTTACTGCAGGACCTCTACTTCGATTTAACAGCCTAAATTGTATTCCAGACTTATCAGCTACATCGCCCATAACCCCATCTAAGGCATCGATTTCTCTTACTAAATGTCCTTTTCCTAAACCACCAATGGCAGGGTTACATGACATTTCTCCTATAGTATTTTTGTTATGAGTGAATAGGGCAGTATTAATTCCTAGACGAGCTGATGCAGTGGCAGCCTCACAACCTGCATGACCTCCACCGATTACTACTACATCAAAGAATAACTCTTTTTTCATGATGTAAATTTATATTCGATTAAAATATTTACAAGATTTGAGTTTTTTTTCTTAAATAAGCTATATTTATCAACGAAAATTAACTAAAAATGTTTAAAAATGCAGGAAAATTGCATTTATTTACCAATACAAAAATCGTTGAAAATACTACCTAATATCTCTTCTACATCTACTTTTCCAACTATCATACCCAGATGTCTAGTTGCCAACCTCAAGTCCTCAGCTGCTTTGTCAAAATCTTTTTTATTGTTCTTTTCTAAAAAATTTTTCAAGTGATCAATGCATTGTACCAAGTGTTGTCTATGTCTTTCCCTGGTAATTAAAATATCTTCTTCAGATATAAATTTATTTTTTAATTGGTCTTTTATTTTTTCTATGAGGTTATCAATTTTCAAATTATTTTTTAAAGATATTAAGACATGGTTAAATTTAGAAATTTCTTTATCTAATTTTTCTTTTATTAGGTCGGATTTATTAACTACTAGTATTGCATCTTTTTTTAATAGATCATTCAAAAAACCGCTTAAATTGGGGTTTTTACCATCAATCACCACTAGTTTTAAGTCAGCATTTTCAGCTTTATTGAGTGATAATTTAATACCTTGTTTTTCAATTTCATCTTTTGAATCTCTTATACCTGCTGTATCTGAAATAATTACAGGATAACCATCAATATTTAAATGTGTTTCGACAACATCTCTTGTCGTGCCAGCTATCTCAGAAACTATTGCAACTTCTCTATTTGATAGATTGTTAAGCAGACTCGATTTACCTGCATTTGTTGGACCCACGATTGCAATTTTAAATCCTTCGCGAATGATTTCTCCAACTTTTTGATCATTCAGAATTTTATTAATCTCATTTAAAACCTCTGAGGAATCTTTTTTTATTTTTTTTAAATTTTCTTCTGGGAGATCTTCCTCTGGAAAATCTATTTTTGCTTCGACATATGATAAAATTTTCAATAATTTTTCTCTTAGCTCATTAAATTTCTCTGAGGATTTACCTGTCATTATTTTTACTGCTTGTTTTCTTTGAATTTCTGTTTCAGCTGAAATTAAATCAGCAATACTCTCTGCTTTGAGTAAATTAATTTTCCCATTTTGAAATGCGAGCTTTGTAAACTCCCCAGGCTCTGCTAATTTACAATTCTCAATATTTGATATTGCCTCTTGGACTGCCATAACCACTGCCTTTCCACCGTGAACATGAAATTCAGCCATATCTTCTCCTGTGTAGCTCTCAGGGCCAGGAAACCATATAATTATACCTTCATCAATCAGTTCAGAAGTGTTGATATTGTATATTTTTCGAAGGGTAGCCATTCTAGGAACTGGAATTTCTTTGTTTGTAAGTGTTTTAATTACTTTAACTGTATCTGGTCCTGAAACACGAATAATTGATACCCCAGAAGTACCTGGACCAGATGAGAGAGCATAAATTGTCATATCATATTATATCATCAATTAGTGAGATGTATAAATTTCAAACAATTTATCATAAAAATTTTTTGAAAAATTTTTAGTATCCAAAAGAGTTGAACTTAGAGCATGTTTTCTCAAGTCTTCACCAATTTTTTCTATTTTGTTAGGTTCTTTATTAAATTCAATCGCTTTTTCATAATAATCGTTTTCATCATTAGCTATAAAATTGTTCAAACCTAAATTCACGTTTATACTTTCACCACATCTTGAATTAAAATTATTTCCTCTCATTGTCAAAAATGGCTTACCCATTAAAATCGACTCAAACGATGTTGTAACACCTGGATATGGAAAAGTATCTAATGTTAAGTTGAACTTATTATAAAACTCTAAATGATTTTTTTGATTTTCAATTCTATCAAAAAATTCAATTTTATTCTGAGAAACATTTTCATTCAGAAATTTCTGTTTTAAATTTTCTTTTAAATGATCACTATTGTGTATAGAAGATTTTAAGATTAATTTGGAATTAGAATTATTTAATATTTTTGACCAAACTTTTATTGTTTGAGGTGAAATTTTTTGAAAGTTACTTAATGAACCAAAAGTAAAAATTTCATTATTTTTAGAAACACTTAAATCAATTTCTGGTAAATTTTTAGGTTTACTTAAACAATTCCATATATCTGGCATATAAATAACTTTTTCAGAGTATAAATTTTCTTCATCTTTTTTAATCAAATTCTTGTCTGCAAAAATATAATCCATATTTTGAATCCCTAAAGAGTTACAATATCCTAACCACAAAATTTGTATTGGTGCACATCTTGCTCTAAAAGCATTAACTCTATTGCCATTAGTATATCCCGCTAAATCAATTAGAATATCAATATCATTTTTAACACAAAGTTCGATAAATTTTTCATCTGACAAATTTGATACATCATGCCAGTCATCAAATTTTTTTTTTAGTTCAAAACTTAAATTATCATATTGAGATGGTGGTAAATTGCTGAATGAAATAAATTTAAATCTACGCTCAATGTCAGTGTTTATTATATCCTTTAAAAAAAAAGTTACTGAGTGTGTTTTAAAATCAGGTGAAAAAAAACCTAGATTTATAATCTTTTTTTTTTTTAATATCTTATTTTTTACAACACTAAATGGTCTAGAAATTTGATCAAATTTTTTACAATAATTGAGATATTTATCTTGTTGAATATTTTGATGATAATTTATACTACCTAAAAATTTCGTCCAATTATTTACTGAATTTGGTGTCAAATCAGATAATTTTTCATAATAGTAAGTTGCTTTTATCATATTTCCTAAAAAAAAATTTACTTTGCTTAGACCTTCGAGGATTTTAGGGTCATTTTTATTTTTTTGATAAGCTTCTTCTAAATGTTTATTTAAATCTAAGTATATGTTGGCTTTTAAACTTACTATGATCAGATTATATAAGGGCTCTAAATTTGATTTATCGCTTAAATATATTTTTTCAAAAAAAAAGGCCGATTTTTTATAATCCTTAATTTTTGACTTAGGATTTAAAGCCTTTGAAACGGCATAGATCATTTGGACATTAATTGGTAAATTCTCAAAATTTTTGAGATTTTCTAAAGTTGTTTCTAATTTTGAAAACTTTTTTTGTTCGTAAAGATTTTTAATTTTAGCTAAAAGATCTTTAGAAAGATCATTCATTTTAATCAAGAAGGTTTATTCATAGAATTAAAAAATTCTGCATTATTTTTTGTATCTTTTAATTTCGAGCTAATAAATTCAATTGCATCCATAGTTCCCATTGGAGCTATTATTCTTCTTAAAACATTCATTTTTTGAAGGTCATTTTTATCAAACAAAAGTTCTTCTCTTCTTGTCCCTGATTTTGTTATATCAATTGCAGGATATATTCTTTTATCTGCAATTTTTCTATCAAGTACAGTCTCACTGTTTCCAGTTCCTTTAAATTCTTCAAAAATTACCTCATCCATCCGGCTTCCAGTATCAATTAATGCTGTGGAAATGATTGTTAAAGATCCACCTTCTTCAATATTTCTTGCAGCACCAAAAAATCTTTTGGGTCTTTGTAGTGCATTAGCATCAACACCACCTGTTAAAACTTTTCCTGAACTAGGTATCACAGCGTTATATGCTCTCCCTAAACGTGTAATTGAATCTAAAAGAATAACTACATCTTTTTTATGCTCAGTAAGTCTCTTTGCTTTTTCTATAACCATTTCAGCGACAGCAACATGTCTTTGCGCAGGTTCATCGAAGGTAGAACTGATAACTTCTCCTTTAACAGTTCTTTGCATATCAGTCACTTCCTCAGGACGTTCATCGATCAACAAAACGATTAAATAACACTCTGGATAATTTTTAGCTATGGAATTAGCTATACTTTGCAAAATCATTGTCTTTCCAGCCTTTGGTGGAGAGATAATGATTGACCTTTGACCTTTACCAATCGGACTTACAAGGTCAATTAAACGAGGTGTTAAATCTTGTTTTTTGTCTGGTTTGATTGCCTCGACTTCCATGACAAGTTGTTTGTCAGGATATAATGGTGTTAAGTTATCGAAGGCTATTTTGTGTCTTGATTTTTCAGGTTCCTCAAAGTTTATCTTCGAAACTTGAAGTAAAGCGAAATATCTTTCACCTTCTTTTGGTGCTCTTACGGGTCCTTCTACCGTATCTCCAGTTCTTAAACCAAATTTTCTTATCTGACTTGGACTAACGTAAATATCATCAGGACCTGGGAGGTAGTTTGACTCCATCGCTCTTAAAAATCCAAAACCATCTTGCAATAATTGCAAAACTCCTGCACCTGTAATTTCCTCTTTCTCAGCTACTTTTTTTAATATAGCAAAAAGAATTTCTTGTTTTCTTAATGTACTCGCATTTTCAATGCCCAACTCTTCTGCTTGAGTAATAAGCTGTTCAGACGATTTAAGTTTTAATTCTTGTATGTTCATGATTTAAAATTATTAAGGACTTAATAATAAAATGAATATATATACTATTTAAAAATATTCAACCCTAGATTGGCTTAAAAATTGCTAAAAATACAACAATTATCAAAATTACAGTGGGAATTTCATTAATAGCTCTAAAGAATTTTGCAGATTTTGTGTTTGTGGAATTTTTTAAATTATTAAGACATCTACCCAAATAATCATTGTATGCTGACAACAAAATTACTAGAATAATTTTTATTTGCATCCATAATTGAGAAAAAATTTCTATTCCATTGAGATAAATTAATATTAATCCAAAAATCCAAGTAAATATCATAGCTGGTCGCATAATGTAAAAGAATAATCTTTTTTCCATCACCTCAAACACGTCCGTAATTACTTTTTTATCTTTGCTCTCAACATGGTAAACAAATATTCTTGGAAGGTATAAAAGACCAGCCATCCAAGAAACAACCGCAATTAAGTGTAAACTTTTAAATAACAAATAACTATTCATAACTTAAACAAGGACATTTCTTAAATTCATTTGGACACTGTATCTTTGGAGGAAAGAGCTTTCCATTAAAATCATATTCTTTTTTATTGATAATTAAATCAGACATTGCTTTTATATAATTAGTATTTGTCCCAAGTGCTGGTACTCTTAAGTAATTTTTACAACCGTTTTTATCTGCTAATTCTTTATATTCTATATCCAACTCAACTAAAGTTTCAGAATGTTCTGACACAAAAGCAATTGGAACCAAAACTATATGTTTTCCTAATTTTGAATTTTCTATAATGATGTCTTCAGTTGATGGACCAATCCACTTTAAGGGACCAACTCGGCTTTGGTAACTTAATATCCAATCTAAATTTTCAATATTTAGTGCTTTAACAATTTTAGCAACCGATTGTTCTACCTGCCATTGATATGGATCACCTTTTTTAATATTTTTTTCAGGCAATCCGTGCGCTGAAAATATTAACTTAAAATTTTTTAAATTATTTATCTTTTTAATAATTTCATCTTTGTGTGCCAAAACAAAACTTTCATCAGTTGGATAACAACAAATTGTACTCGTTTTCACATTAAAATTATTTTTCAAACAAACATCATTCCATTCCTTAATTGAAGAGCCGGAAGTTGCTGCTGAATATTGTGGATAAAGTGGCATTAAAATTATTTCATCAGGGTTGTAATTAATTACATCTTTAACAACGTTTTCAGCTCTTGGATGCCAACACCTCATGACTATAAAGCATTTATATTCAGATGCACTATCAGCCTTGTTTAACTTCAATTCTAGAGCTATGGCTTGTTCTTTTGTGAGTTTTAAAATTGGTGAAGATCCTCCTAACTCACTGTAAATTTTTTTAGCTGTTGGAGCTCTTCTATTTGCTATTAATTTAGCTAAAGGATATCTAAAAAAACTAGGTAAATTTAAAATTGCAGGATCATTAAATAAATTAAATAAAAAAGGTTCAACATTTTCTAATTTATCTGGACCACCTAAATTAAACAATATTACAGCTTTTTTCATTTATGGTCTTTTACTATGTTAACTAAATATTCTACCATATCTGGATTTGTTTCGGGCAATATTCCATGCCCAAGATTAAAGATATAAGGATGATCTTTGAAAATTTCTAAATACCTCATTGTTTCTTTTTTTAAATTTTCTTTATCTGTTAATAAAACTTTTGGATCCAGTCCGCCTTGTACAGGAATCTTTAAAATTTTAGCTATCTCTTTAGGATCCACATTATAATCGATACTGATTACATCGGGATTTACAATCTCGCAAAATTCTTTATAATTTTTTATTTCCCTTGGGAAACATATAACAGGTATGTTTAACGACTTCACAAAATTAACCAAATTTAATGTAGGCGTATAAACGTAACTAGGTAAGTCTTTTTCCTCTAAAAGACCAGCCCAACTATCAAAGATCTGTATAATGTTTGCACCATTATCAACTTGATTTTTTATATGTATTTTTAAAAATTTTTCGATAATTAATAGAATTCTATTTATTAAAAAGTCATCTTTGAAAAAATTTTCTTTTAATTTTTTTTTAGGTGATTGTTGATTAATCATATAAACTAATAAAGTCCATGGTGCCCCAACAAAACCGATGGTATTTTTATTTTTTAATAAAGAGTTAGAACTAACTTTTTTTATCAATTTATAAATTTTGTGAGTTTTTTCTACGAAATCAATTTCATCAACTTTGGCAATATCATTTATATTTAATTCACCAAGTCTTGGTCCAAAGTTTTTTTGAAATTCTACTTTTTGTCCTAATCCATAAGGAAGCATCAAAATATCAGAAAATACTATTGCAGCATCTAAATTAAATCTTTTTAATGGTTGTAAGGTTATTTCACTAGATAATTCTTCATTTAAGCATAGCTCAATAAAATCTGTATTTTTGCTTCTTATTTCTCTAAACTCAGGTAAATATCTACCAGCTTGTCTCATTATCCAGATTGGATTTAAACTTGTATCGTTTTTATTAATTACTTGTTCTATTGGTGACATATAAATAATTAAATATATATAAGTTGTATTATTAGTATATCTTGTGAAATACGGTGATTATATTTAACAAACATTTTATAAACATTTTATCAACATTTAGAGCTTTCAAATAATTAAATATATATGAAAAATTGTAGCTTATTAGCAAATTTCTAAAAAAAGTGTAAAACTTTATACAGATATTTAATAATGTTAATAAAAACCTGGTTTTACAGAGTAAATTTTAAAATACTAAATTTTAAATATATGATTTAAATAATACAAAGTTATTAACGCTTAATACATGACTAATACTTATCAAATTTATCTTATTTCGGACTCAACAGGAGAAACTTTAGATAGAATATTTATGGCCATAAAAGCACAATTTAAAAATATAGATTACAATATTCATACATACTCATTTACTAGAACCGAAAATCAAATTTTAAAAATTTTATCCGAGGCTGAAAAAAGTCCTAGTGCTGTTATTTTATATTCTATTGTTGACAGTAATCTTGCCAAATATTTAGCAAATACTAGTAATGATAAAAAAATACCCTGCTTCGGAGTATTGGGAGATCTTATTTTAAGTTTTTCTAAACTCTTAAATCAAAAAGCATCTCATCAACCAAGTGGTCAATACGCTTTGAACGAAGAATATTATGATAGAATTGCAGCAATTCAATTCACAATGAGCCATGACGATGGAAATCTTGTTAAAGATATAAATAAGTCAGATATTATTCTATTAGGAGTAAGCAGGACCAGTAAAACTCCTACAGCAATTTATCTAGCTAACAAAGGATTTAAAACATCAAATATTCCACTGGTTAATGAGAATTCGATACCCAAAGCTTTAAAAGACAATCCTAAAGTTGCGTGTGTTGTTGGTTTAAACACTGAACCAGAAAGACTTGCAGATATAAGAAAAAATAGAATGAATTCACTAAAAGAAACAGAAAATAACTCATACACAGATCTAGAAAAAATTAGAAAAGAGGTAGAAGAAGCAAAAAACACTTTTAAAAAATATAAATGGCCAGTAATTGATGTAACAAGAAAATCAGTTGAAGAAACAGCTGCTTCTATAATTAAAATTTTTGAAATATATAAAAAAAATGGTTGAAATGATTCTTGCTTCCAAAAGCAAAGTTAGAAAACAAATACTTGATGAAAACAAAATAAAATGTCGAGTTGAACCATCAAATGTTGATGAAGATATTATCAAAGACAGTCTGATAAAAGAAAAAGCTACACCAACAACCATATCAAAAAATTTAGCAGAACTAAAAGCAAGCAAAGTGAGTCTTAAAAATACAGAAACTCTCGTATTAGGAGCAGATAGTGTAATAGACTTAGAAGGTGAGCTAATATCTAAACCAGAGAACAGAGAAAAAGCCTATGAAATACTTCAAAAACTTAATGGAAAAAAACATAATTTAGTAAGCTCAGTTTGTATTTGTAAAAATGGATCAATGATATGGAATCATTCTGATAGTGCTACATTGACTATGAAAAAATTTACAGATGAAGAACTTAAAAACTATCTATCAAAAATACCAGATGAGTCATTATATGCTTATAATGTTTATCAAATAGAAGGCGAGGGGAGAAAATTATTTTCAAACATTGTAGGAGATGAAAATACTATTATGGGTCTTCCAATAAAAAAAATAAAGGAATATTTAAATAATTATGAATAGCATGAATAAATACTTAGTAATTGGAAATCCAATAAATCATTCATTATCACCAAAGCTTCATAATTATTGGTTTAGAAAAAATAATATTAATGCATTTTATGATAAAGAAAAATTAGACGTAAAAGATTTAAAAACTTTAGTTGCGAGAATAAGAGACAAAGAAATTAAAGGAGCAAATGTAACTATTCCTTTTAAAAAAGATATAATACCTTATTTAGATCAATTAACCGATGAAGCCAAAAGAACACAATCAGTTAATACAATTTATTTAAATCATAATAAAGTCACAGGTCACAATACAGATATTGATGGTTTTAAATCAGCAATAAGAGATACCCAATATGATATAAATGGAAAAAAAATTTTAATTCTTGGGGCTGGCGGAGTAGTGCCATCTCTTATTTTTGCCTTATATAAATTAAATGTATCAGTAATTACAGTTTCTAATAGAACAAAAAGAAAGGCTGAAAAACTTAGAGAATTATTTGATAATTTAAAAATAGTTGATTGGGGCGAAGTTCCAGAATTTGATATGATTATTAATGCAACCAGCCTTGGTTTGAGTTCTAAAGACGATCTAAATCTAGATTTTTCTAAAGGTGGCAATAATAAATTTTTTTATGATATTATTTATAATCCAAAACAAACTAATTTCTTAGAAAAAGCGAAAATGATGGGTCATAAAATAGAAAATGGTAGAAAAATGTTTATTTATCAAGCAGCAGCAGCATTTAATATTTGGCACGGTATTAATCCAATAATTAATGATGAGACTGTTAAACTTTTAGATCAATGAAAAGAATTGGAATTTTAGGTGGTATAGGTTCGGGCAAAAGTTACGTAGCCAAAAGCTTTGGTTATCCAATTTTTAATGCCGATAAAGAGGTTTCTAATTTATACAAAAAAAATATAAAAATTTTTTATAAACTAAAAAAAGTATTACCAAAATATTTTAAAAAATTTCCAGTTGAAAAGACCGATATTTCAAGAGCAATATTAGATAAAGATTTAAATTTAAAAAAAATAGTAAGAATCGTTCATTTTGAAATTAGAAAAAAAATGAAAATTTTTCTAAAAAAAAACAAAAATAGAAAATTTATAATATTAGATATTCCTCTTTTGTTGGAAAATAAGATTAATAAAAAAAATGATATTTTGATATTTGTTCATTCAAAAAAACATGAGGTATTAAGAAGATTAAAAAAAAGAAATAATTTTGATGAAAAATTATTTAGGAAATTTTCCAATATTCAACTCTCGCTTGATTATAAAAAAAAAAAATCACAATTTATAATTAAAAATGATTTTACAAAAAAAACTGTATCAAAATATGTTAAAAATATTCTAAAAAGAATTTAAATTAAATGAAAGAAGTGGTTTTAGATACTGAAACAACAGGACTTTCTGTTAAGGAAGGTCATAGAATAGTTGAAATTGGATGTATTGAATTAAATGATTTAATCCCCACGAAGAAAAATTTTCATTGTTATATTAATCCAGAGAGAAAAGTCTCTGAAAAAGCATTAGAGGTTCATGGATATACAGATGAATTTTTATCAGATAAAAAAAAATTTTTTGAAGTAGCAGATGAATTTTTAAAATTTATTGAAGGTAAAAGACTAATAATTCATAATGCAGAATTTGATTTATCTCATATTAATAACGAACTTAAAATTATTGGTAAAAAAAAAATTGATAATGAAATCATTGATACATTAATTTTAGCAAGAGATAAATTTCCTGGTTCTCCAATTAATTTAGATGCGTTATGTAAAAGATATAGGATAGATAACTCAAAAAGAACAAAACATACAGCATTAATTGATTGTCATTTATTGACGAAGGTTTATATAAATTTAACTGATCAAAAAGAACCAACACTTAATTTTAGAGATAAAAATTCTGATACAAAAAAAGTTTTTAATGAAAATAATTTATATTATAAAAAAATCATTAAACCTACTGAAGGTGAATTAAAAAGACATAATGATTACCTAAAGCAAAATTTGAAAAAAAATTTTTTTAATTAAATCTTTCTTTGTACAATTTTTCAAAATCAATTTTCTTTTCTAATTTAATACCTGGATGTCCTGAATTGTGGACTAAGTTTAGAAAAGAAGCCTCTAATTGTGGGTAAATTTTTGTAGGAACATCACATAAAATTATTTTTTCTAAATCTTTTTTTTCTTTAATGTCATCATCTACTCTAATTATAGATGCATATACTATTTCAAAATAGGATTTTTTTTCATTTGCTTCTTTATCTTGAAATTTTAATGTTGTATTAACTTCAATAAGTTTATTCTTTAAAGCTTTAGACGTGATATCAATGTCGAGATGATATTTTGAAATATTTTCTTTAACAAACAAATAAGTTTCTATATCAGCTGTTTCGCTAGATAAATCCTTAATATAATTAGCTAGAATTTTAAATTTTTCTGTCATCATCTTCCTCTATATCTTCAAACTCTCCATCTATAAAATTGTTTTTTTGATTGTTTTTCTTTTGAAATTTCATTGAAAATTTTCCAAAAATTAATTTTCTAGTTAAAGGAAAGATTAGTAAAAAACCAATTAGATCAGTTGCAAATCCAGGTAATATTAATAGCAAAGCCGCAATCGCTATTGCAGCACCTGATATTATTTCATAAGCAGGTAACTCATTTTTAATCAGTTGTGAAAATCCAGACCTAATTGTATTTAGACCTTCATATCTTGCATAGAAAACACCAATCAATGCAGTAATAAATATTAGAGATATTGTATTAAATGCTCCAATTTGTGAGCCAATTTTTATAAATAGATAAATTTCAATAATTGGGACCAAAATAATAGTTAATAAGAGTGTGTTCATTTGTCTTTAATGTAATTGCTAGTTGAAATTAATCAACAGAGTAATTAGATTAATATTATGAATTACAGTTTTGAATATATAGATATAATTTTATTAGCAATGATAGCTGGTTTCATTTTTTTAAGGTTAAGAGGTATTTTGGGAAAAAGAACTGGTTTTGAGGGTAAAGCACCTCCACAATTCCAAGAAATTCTAAAAAATATAGATCCAAAACTTAAATCTAATTTAAGAGAAAATTTTGATGAAGAAGCACAAAAAGAATTTTTAAAAGGGGCAAAAATTGCCTATGAAACTATTATTACAGATTTTAGTGATAATGATAATAAACTTACAAAAAGCAAACCACTCTTAAGTAAAAAAATACATGATCAATTCAATCAAGCACTGAAAGAAAGAAGTGATAGAGGTCATTATGCTGAAATTACATTTATTGGAATTAATTCAGCAGATATAAAAGAACATAAGAAAACAGATAGTATATTAAAAGTTACAGTAGATTTTGTAGCTGAGGTTATCACTTCTATAAAAGATAAAGATAAAAAAATTATCTCAGGACATCCTGAAAAGATTAAAAAAATATATGACACATGGGTTTTTTCTAGAGATATAAGATCACAAAATCCCAATTGGCAGTTAATAGATATTTTAACTTAATTGAATAGTAAAATTTCAGATAAAGATAAAAAAGATTGGAATGACTTTTTGTCTGGAAATGAAAAATTAATTGATAAAGAAACAACAGCTAATAATAAAAAAATTAAAAAAGGAATGTCTTTTGATTTTCACGGTTATTCTTTAGATGAAGCTAATAAAAAAATCGATGTTTTAATACGTCAAGCTTATAATAACAATGTAAACATGATGAAAATTGTTACAGGAAAAGGTCTTCATTCACAAAATGAAAAAGATCCTTATATTTCAAAAGACTTGGGAATTTTAAAAAATTCAGTTCCAGATTACGTAAAGAATAATAAAGAACTAATGAGTATGATTAACAGTATACATGATGCCGATCTAAACGATGGAGGAAGTGGAGCTTTTTATATTTATTTGAAAAAAAATAATTTTAAAGAATAAACTTAGATAAATCAGTATCTTTTACAAGAGTATCCAAGTTTTTATTTATATATTCTTTATCAATTAATATTTTTTCTCCTGATCTATCAGTGGCAGTAAAACTAATTTCATCTAAAATTTTTTCAATAATAGTATGCAATCTTCTTGCGCCAATGTTCTCAACAGTGGCATTTACTTCAGATGCAATTTTTGCAATTGAATCAATTCCATCATCTGAAAATTCTAGATCAACATTTTCAGTTTTTAATAAAGCTATATATTGCTTAATTAAACTATAATCTGGTTCTCTTAATATTCTTTTAAAATCATCACTAGTCAAAGCCTCTAATTCAACTCTAATTGGTAACCTACCTTGAAGTTCAGGCAATAAATCTGAGGGTTTAGCAAGCTGAAAGGCTCCAGATGCAATAAATAAAATATGGTCAGTTTTTATCGGTCCATATTTGGTATTTACAGTTGTACCTTCTATAAGTGGCAGTAAATCTCTTTGCACTCCTTCTCTAGAGACATCTCCTCCCACTCTATCAGTTCGTCCGGAAATTTTATCAATTTCATCCAAAAAAACTATTCCATTATTTTCAGTTGAAATTTTAGCAGCTTTTACAATTTTATCTTGTTCAATTAATTTATCTGACTCATCATTAATTAAAATTTCATGGGACTCTTTTACTGTCATTTTTTTCTTTTTTTCTTTGGCTCCCATGGATTTGCCTAGCATTTCGCCAATATTAATCATTCCCACATTAGCGCCTGGCATTCCTGGAATTTCAAATGAAGTATTATTTCCTCCAGTGTCACTTACAGCAATCTCTATTTCGTTATCATCTAAATCACCATCTCTAAGTCTTTTTCTAAAACTTTCTCTGGTTGCGAGACTTGCTTTTTTTCCAACCAAAGCATCTAAAACTTTTTCTTCAGCTAATTTTTGTGCTTTTGCATACACTTCTTTTCTTTTTTTTACTTTTTCCATAGAAATAGCAATTTCAACTAAATCTCTAACTATCTGCTCCACATCTCTTCCCACATATCCAACTTCAGTAAATCTTGTTGCCTCAACTTTTACGAACGGTGCTTCTGCAAGTTTTGACAGTCTTCTAGATATTTCTGTTTTACCAACACCAGTTGGTCCAATCATTAGAATATTTTTTGGTAAAACTTCATTTTTCATTTCACCTTTTAGAGCTTGTCTTCTCCACCTATTTCTAAGAGCAACCGCTACTGCTTTTTTTGCTTTGTTTTGACCTACTACAAAACGATCTAATTCAGATACAATTTCTCTTGGAGATAAAGAACTAACTAAAGTTTCATTTTCTTTAGAAGTTTTATCTTTTGGAACTAGTGGTGTTACGTTTGATTTTTCCATTAAATTTTTTCAATTTTAATATTATTATTTGTAAAGACACAAATTTCAGAGGCTACCTCAATAGCTTTTTTTGCAACTTCCTCGGCGCTCATATCTGTACCCATTAAAACTTTTCCAGCAGCTAATGCATAATTTCCTCCAGATCCAATACCAATAACATCTCCTTCAGGTTCCAAAACATCTCCTGTTCCTGAAATAATATAACTATTATCCTTGTCGCCTATAGCCATTAAAGCTTCAAGTCTTCTCAAGTATTTATCGGTTCTCCAATCCTTTGCTAATTCAACAGCCGCTCTAGATAAATTTCCAGCATGTTTTTCAATTTTGGCTTCTAGTCTTTCGAATAAAGTTAATGCATCTGCAGTGGAACCAGCAAATCCTGCAACAACATCTCTTTTTTCAATTTTTCTAACTTTTGAAGCAGTACTTTTGACCACAGTATTACCCATGCTTACTTGTCCATCACCAGCAACTACCACTTCATTGTTTTTTCTTACTAGTACAATCGTTGTCATAGCTTATAAATGGATACTAAATTTAATAGTTCAAGACCAGGTTTAGTATTATTGCTATATTTAGATAATATATGTATACCTCTTTTTAATTATGAAGCGTAAAGGTAAAATTAGCAGAAAAACCAAAGAGACAAGCATCAGCGTTGATCTTAATATTGACGGTAACGGAAAGTACAAAATAGATACTGGGATAGGTTTTTTAAACCACATGTTAGAACAATTATCAAAGCACTCTTCTATAGATATGAATATTAAAGCTAAAGGAGATACTCATATTGATTTACATCACACTACTGAAGACTCAGGTATTGCGATTGGGGAAGCATTAAAGAAAGCATCTAAAAAATTTGTTGGTATTAGAAGATATGCTCATGCAATGATTCCTATGGATGAAACATTAACCAGAGTTGCAATTGATGTATCTAATAGACCATATTTAATTTGGAAAGTTAAGCTTAAAGTAGAAAAGCTTGGAGAGATGGACACAGAATTATTTAAAGAATGGTTTCAGGCATTTTCACAAGCTGCTGGAATCACATTACACGTTGAAAATATTTATGGTGAAAACAGTCACCATATTATTGAATCTTGCTTTAAAGGTTTGGCAAGATCTTTAAGAACTGCATTGGAAATGGATCCAAGGAATAAAAAATCAATTCCTTCTACCAAAGGTTCTTTATAAATTTAATGAACGTTATAATTGTTGATTATAACTCGGGCAATATAAGCTCGGTGATAAACTCTTTTAAAGAGATTGCTCAAGATAAAGTAAATGTCGAAGTTACATCAGATTTAAATAAAATCAAATACAGTGATAAAGTAGTTTTACCAGGACAGGGTTCATTCAAAAGCTGCATAAATGCTTTAAATAAGATTGATGGCCTTTTAGACACACTCAATGAATTCGCAATAACTAATAAAAAACCACTTCTTGGAATTTGTGTAGGTTTACAAATGTTTGCTGATATTGGTTATGAGGAAACCGAAACCAAAGGGTTAGGATGGATTTCAGGTAAAGTTACAAAAATAGATAATAAAAATGGAAAATTTAAACTTCCTCATATTGGCTGGAATCAAATAAATATTGTTAAAGAAAGTAAAATTTTTCAAAATATAAAAAATTACTCTCACATGTATTTTGTTCATAGTTATGAGTTTATTCCAAAAGATAAAAATACAATTACAGCATTCACAGATTATTCTTCAGAAATAGTATGTTCCGTAGAAAAAGAAAATATTTTCGGAACACAATTTCATCCTGAAAAAAGTGACAAAGTGGGTTTGAAACTGATTAAAAATTTTTTAAAACTTTAATTATTTTTTTTTTCAAACAGAGATAATTTAAAATCTTTTATTTCCTTTTGAGAAATTATGCTAAAATTATTTAATTTTTTATTACATTTATCTGGATTTTGAATTGTTTTATCGAGACCCACATGCATTTCTGCATGATTTAAACAAATAAAAAATATTTTTTTATATTCGTGTATAGAATCTTTTTCTATATAATTCATTTTTTTCTTTAAGATTGATGAATTTTTAAAATATACATCATAAAGTCCTGGATAATTATTATGACCTCCTTCGTCAGTAAAATAATTGTTTGAGATATTGGTATCTATATTATTTAATAAAAAACTTGCTCTTGGCTTTTGTATTTTCCAATCATCGAACATTAAAAGGGTATTTAATAAAGTTAAAATTAAATAAATATATTTAAGAATTTCAAATCTTTTTTTGTTAAAAAATTCAGTGATGATAATAATAATACTTGGTATTAAAAAAATATAATACCTTGGAGCAATCACGCCACCCTCTTTAAATATAGAATACAAAATTGCAAATGAATAAGTTACTATAATTAAATAGACATTAAAAATTATGAAATTATTTCTTTCTTTTATTATTAGCTGCAAAAAACCAATTGAAAAAATTATTAAACTCAATCCTCCAAAAATTATTGACCCAAAAAAAGATCTAAAAAAATAATTTATAAAAAAAGTAATATCTAAATGAAAATGATGATATGGCTTACCAGTTTTGAGTAAAATATAATCTATATTTAAATAAACATAAAATACTAATGTTAAAAATGAGATTATAATAAAAGATTTAATTTTAATTTTATTATTAAAAATAACATAAAAAAATTGGGATATAATAATCATCAATAAAAAAGGGTAATATGACAAAGAAAATAAATTAATTAAAAATAGACTTATTTTATATTTAAGACCGTCATTGATTAAGAATTGATAAAATAAAATAATATTAATGATTCCAAAAAAAACTATTGAGCTTGCTATTCTTACCTCTTTAGCTTGCCAAATTAAAAAAATATTAAGTGAAATTATGGCTAAACAAAACAGACTAATTTTTTTTTCAAAGAATATTCTAAATAATTTATAAGATGCAATGATAGATACGGTACTAAAGATAATAGATGAAAATCTTAAATTTTCAGCTGAGTAACTTATATTGTTATAAATTCTAAGAATATAAAAATATAAAATTGGACTTTCATCTATTGATTTATGTCTATTTGAAAATTCTTTAAATGAGATTGTAGGGTCTGTGATAAATAGTGTATAATTTTCATCATTCCAAAACATTTGATCAAAATTATTCAAATATCTTAAAAAAAAACCAATAATTACAATGAATATAAAGATGGAATAAAAATATACATTTTTATAATTATTTTTCATAAATATTTTATAATCAATATTATATAGTTTTGATACAATTACATATTATAAAAACTTTAAACTTTAGAATTAAATAAGTGAAAATATTTCCAGCCATAGATATTAAAGATAAAAAATGTGTAAGGTTAATTAAAGGAGATTTTAATAATAAAACTGAATATGAATTGTCTCCAATTGAGCAAGCTAAAAAATATAAAAATTATGGTTTTAAAAATTTACACATTATTGATCTGGATGGAGCCTTAACTGGTGAAACAATAAATCTAGATATTATCCAGGCTATAATTAGTAAATTTGAATTAAAGATTGAGGTAGGAGGTGGTATTAGAAATCTTATTAGTATTCAAAAATATATTGATGTTGGTGCTGATAAAATTATTTTAGGAAGTGCTGCTATTAAAGATAAAAACTTTTTAAAAAAAGCATGTGAAAAATTTCCAAATAAAATAGCCTTAGGTTTAGATGCTAAAGATGGATACTTGTCAGTTTCTGGGTGGAAGGAAAACTCTAATCAAATGACTTTAGATTATTTAAAAGATGTCAACGATTATGGTTTTAGTAGACTGATTTATACTGACATTAATCGGGATGGCATGAAACAAAGTCCCAATTTTGAGGAAACATTAAAAGTTGCGAAGATATCAAATTGTCCTGTGATTATATCTGGTGGAGTTTCATCAATAGATGACGTTAAAAAAGTAAAGAATTTAAAAAATATTGAAGGTATAATAGTCGGTAAAGCTATCTACGATGGTGACATTAAATTAGATGAACTAGTAAAAGAAGATGCTTAAAAATAGAATAATCCCGTGTTTAGATGTTAAAAATGGTAGAGTTGTAAAAGGTATAAACTTTGTTGACCTAAAAGATGCCGGCGATCCTGTAGAACAAGCTAAAATCTACAGTGATGGTGGCGCAGACGAAATTTGTTTTTTAGACATTACAGCTTCTAATGAAAATAGAGATATAATTTATGATGTTGTTGAAAAAACTTCGAAGAAATGTTTTGTGCCTTTAACAGTAGGTGGTGGAATTAGAAGTATAGAAGATATTAATAAACTACTTAACCGCGGTGCTGACAAAGTTTCTATAAATACGGCTGCAGTAGAAAATTCAAAGGTAGTTCTAGATAGTTCAAAAAAATTTGGCTCCCAGTGTATTATTGTTGCAATAGATGCAAAAAAAAATAGAGATAAATGGGAAGTATTTACTCATGGAGGTAGGAAAAACAGTAGGATTGATGCTTTAGAATATGCAAAACAAATGGAAGAAAATGGTGCGGGTGAATTATTAGTTACCTCAATGGATAGAGATGGCACACAAATTGGTTACGATATTGATTTAATGTCTAAAATTTCATCTAAAGTAAATATTCCAGTGATAGCATCAGGAGGAGTCGGGAATTTAGATCATTTGGTAGACGGAATTCAATTAGGTAAGGCTAGTGCTGTTCTAGCTGCATCCATATTTCATTATGGAAAACATTCAGTAAAAGAAGCGAAGGAATATTTGGACTCAAAAGGAATACCTGTTAGAATTTGATATGTTAAGTACTCTAGAAAACTTATTCAACCTTGCAAGAAAAAGAAAAAAAACTCCTGTAGATGGATCTTATACAACTAAGTTACTTAGCGATAAATCTTTAAGTAAAGAAAAAGTATTAGAAGAAGTAAATGAATTAATTGAAGCTGTAGAAAATAATTCAAATAAAATTCATGAAGCTGCAGATGTTTTTTATCATTTGATAATGTATTTAGAGGCTAATGATGTGAAAATAGAAAATGTTATGGATGAACTGAACAAAAGAAAAAAATGAGTTACGATGATAATAATATTTTTGCAAAAATTTTGAGAGGTGAAATTCCTTGTAAAAAAATTTATGAGGATGATTTTGTATTATCTTTTCACGACATAAATCCTCAAAAAAAAATTCATGCTCTTGTTATACCAAAAGGAAAATACATCGATCTAGATGACTTTAGTTTGAATGCATCGCCCAATGAAATGGTAGGCTTGTTAAAAGGAATTAACATCGTTGCTAAAAAACTGGAGATTTCGGTTGATACAGGAAAAGGATATAGAGCTTTAGCCAATATCAGTGATCATGGAGGCCAAGAGGTACCTCATTTACACTTTCATTTATTTGGAGGTGAAAGAGTGGGTAAAATGGTTGAGTGAGCAAAAAGATTCAAAGAAATTATTTAGAAATAAATTTTTTAGAAGACTTAAAAGAGAATTCTGATTTTTCAAAAAATTATTCTATTAATCTTGTAGATCCAGCTGATTTTCAATTGAATAAATTTTTTTATAAAAATATTGGAAAAAAACATCATTGGGTAGATAGGTTGATTTGGACTGAAAAACAATGGATTGATTATGTTTCTGATAAAAATATAAAAACTTATGTCTTAAAAAATGAAAAGGATTTAGTTGGATATTTTGAGCTTATTTTACATTCTGAAAAAAATGAAGTTGAAATAGCCTATTTGGGTTTATTAGAGGAATATCAAAATAAAAAAATAGGCTCATATTTATTATCAGCGGCAATTAAAAATTCATTTTTGAATAAACCTAAAAGAGTTTGGGTGCATACATGTTCATTGGACCATAAAAACGCATTAAATAATTATATTGCAAGAGGTATGAAAATTTTTAAATCAGAAACTGTATTTTTATAAACTAATTTTGACTTGGTAGTTTGAATAACTCTTTTTTTAATTTTTGATTTTTTTTTATTGAAGATAGATAGGTAATACTGACATTTTGGTATATATCAATAGTTTGCCATCCAACTAAATTATAATTTTTTTTATCAAAAAAAACATTAATTTGATTTTCATTTTGGTAAAATTTAAAATTAATGAATTTATCATCTAGTATTCTTTCATTAAGATTACTAATTTTATTTAATATTAATTTTTTATCTAGAATAAGGTTTAATGGTGTTTTATTTATTGAGTAGAGATAATAACTATTTTGAGTTTTAATAACAATATTTTTTCCATTTGATACTATGGTTTTTTTATTTTCTAAATTGTACTCACAATAAATTTTTTTTGGATATTCTAATGAACAGTTTCCATTTTCAATTTTTCCATTAATATTTTGTTCAAAATTGAAAGACATGTTGTTTATATTTCTTAAATTTTCAATAATGTTTTCTTTAATTGACGCATAAGACTGTGAGTTAACGAATAATAAAATAACTAAGAAATAAAACTTTTTCATTATAAAACATCACGTTTTCCAACATGATTAGCTTTACTTACTATACCATCAGCTTCCATCATATCTATTATTCTAGCAGCTCTGTTATAGCCAATCTGTAATTTTCTTTGCAAGAAAGACGTCGATGCTTTCCCTTCAGATTTAATTATATCTACTGCTTGTTGATAAAGTTCATCTTTATCAACTTTACTGCTTGGATTTTCCCCAATTTCTTTTTCATCAACAAAATTTAAAATTTCATCAACATAATCTGGTTCTTCCTGTGACCTTAAAAAATTATTTATTTTTTCAATTTCATTGTCAGATACAAATGGCGCATGAATTCTAATAATTCTATTAGCAGAAGACATATATAACATGTCCCCTTTGCCTAACAATTGTTCTGCACCTTGTTCACCTAAAATGGTTCTACTATCTATTTTGGAGGTAACTTGAAAAGATATACGGGTTGGAAAATTTGCTTTTATAGTACCTGTAATTACATCAACACTAGGTCTTTGAGTAGCCATTATAATATGTATTCCTGCAGCTCTAGCCATTTGAGATAACTTTTGAATATAGTTTTCAATTTCTTTACCAGCAACTAACATCAAATCTGACATTTCATCTACAACTACAACAATGTAAGGCATGGGAAGTTTGTGTTTTAAATTATAACTATCAATATTTCTCACACCTTCTTTCGTCATGAGCCTGTACCTACTTTCCATTTCTTTAACCACCCAACCTAATACCGAGGCGGCTTTTTTTGCCTCGGTAATTACTGGACAAAGTAGATGTGGCACACCTTCATAAGTTGAAAGTTCAAGCATTTTAGGATCAATCAAAATAAATTTACATCTTTCGGGCGTATGTCTGTATAAAAGAGATAATATAATCGTGTTGATGCAAACAGATTTCCCTGATCCAGTTGTTCCAGCAATCAATAAATGAGGCATTGAAGCTAAATCACCAACAATTGGAGCTCCAGAAATATTTTTACCTAGAGCAATTGGTAATTTAATTTCTTTTTTTTTGAAATTTGGGTTACTCAAAATTTCACTTAGGTATACATTTTCTCTAAAAGAATTTGGTAATTCAATACCTACAGTATTACTTCCTGGGATAGTTGAAATACGAGCAGATTCTGAACTAGTATTTCTAGCAATATCATCAGAAAGATTGATTATTTTTGAAACTTTTACTCCTGCAGCTGGTTCAAATTCATTAAGAGTTACAACAGGGCCATGACTTACTTTTTTTATTTTTCCATTAACACCGAAATCCAAAAGAATTTTTTCCAAAAAATCTGGATCATTATTATTTTCAGCTGAAGTTTCTCTTTCTTTTTTTGTTGGTATTTTTAGTAAGTCGATAGATGGTATAATAAATTTAGTTTTTTTGGATGATTGTTCTTTTTCAGCTTTAATAAATGGCAAATCCTCTTGAATTAAATTTTTAATTTCCTCTTGAGGTATATATTCATTAATAATTTCATTTTTATTGGTGTAACTTTTTGTTTTTTTATTTGTTAAAAAAAGAATAAATTTTTTAAATATTGAAATAAAACTTTTAATCTTGAAATTAATACTTATTAAAAAAAAAATTATAGTTAAAAAAATTAATAAATGAAAAAATATATTTTCGTAATTGATTAGAAATTTTTTTAAATTCTCACTACCAAGATAACTACCTATAAAACCCCCATTACCATTTATGTAAAGTTCATAAGAATTCTCGTAAAAAACGTTAAAAAATAATGAACCAATAATAGAGTAAATGATAATAAAAAAAGTATTTTCTATTATCAAAAACATTTCTTTTTTTTTAAATATATTTATTCCAGTTAGTATTAAAGTTATTGGAATTAAGAAAGATATCAGGCCGATTGATTGAAAAAAAAGATCTGAAGTATAACTACCTTGAAAACCAAGAATATTATTAATTACTGTATTTTCAGGAAAAATAAAATTTGGATCTGATGGCGAATAAGAAATAAGAGAAATTAATAAACCTAAACCAATTATTGAAATAATTATTCCAAAAATTTCAATTAATCTATTTAAAGTAAAAATTAGTATAGAATTAGCAATATTTTTTATATTCATAATATATGAATCAAATTTACCACTTTGTATCATCTAATTTTTGTTGTTAAAATTAAAAATATTATGAAAGTTTGTATATTAGGTGATGGATTAG
>CACDUS010000008.1 GCA_902555945.1 uncultured Pelagibacteraceae bacterium
CAATTATTTATCTTTATTATAAAATTTCTAAAATTTTTACAAAAAATGACAAATAAAAAATTAAAAATTTTTTTTATAATAATTTATTTTTTTATTTCAGCATGCTCATCAATACCAAAAAATATTTCCAATAGTTGTTTAATTTTTGATGAAAAATACTTTTGGTATAAACATGCAAAAAAAGCAGAAAAAAAGTGGGGTACACCTATCCATATACAATTAGCAATAATTAAAATGGAATCAAGTTTTGACTGGTTGGCAAAACCTGAAAGACAAAAAATTTTAAAAGTAATACCTTATAAGAGACCATCAAGTTCTTTTGGATATTCTCAAGCAGTAAAAGGAACTTGGCAACAATATAAAAATGAAACGGGGAATAAATTTGCTACAAGAACTAGATTTAAAGATAGTGTAGATTTTATTGGCTGGTATACAAATAAATCAGAGTCTATATTAAAGATATCTAAAAAAGATGCCTTTAAACAATATCTTGCATATCATGAGGGTTGGGGAAATTTTAAATATTATAAAAAAAATAAAAAAGTAATCAGGTTAGCCAAGAAAGTAGAAAAACAATCTAATATTTATAAAAAACAATTATTAAAGTGTAAAAATGACCTAAATAAAAATAAATATATTATTTTTTAGATAGTTCTTTTTTTAATTCCAAATCTATTTCATCAATTCTTTTAGTATTTTTTGCTAAAGCTAAATACATTGACGGAGTAACGTACAATGTAAAGAATGTAGATATAATCATTCCTCCTAATATAGTTGATCCAACTGCTAATCTTGAACCTTCACCAGCACCAGGTCCAATATTTCCTATAACTAATGGCATCATTGCTATCATTGTGCTAAGTGATGTCATTAAAATTGGTCTTAATCTTACTGAACAAGCTTCTTTCACCGCTGCATCTATAGTTTTACCCATAGTTCTAATTTGGTTTGCATAATCTACAATTAAAATACTATTTTTTGTTGAGATACCTATGAGTATTATTAAAGCAATTTGGGAAAAGATATTTACTGAACTATTTAAAAATAAAATAAATACTAATCCTCCGAAAATAGCTAATGGCACTGTTAAAAAAATTATAAAAGGATGAATAAATGAATTAAATGTTGCTGCCATTACTAGATAAGAAGTAAGTAAAGCTAATGCAAAAATAATAAATAACTCATTACTTGTTTCTTTAATTTCCTCAGATTTACCTTTCCAAGTGATCTGGTTTTCAGGGGCTATATCAGCCATAACTCCTTCAAGAAATTTAATTGCCTCAGTTAAAGTATAGGCTTCACTGATATTAGCAGAAATAGTTATTGCTCGTTGTCTATTGTATCGTGCAAGTTCTTTTGCAGTACCCTCTTCTTTAAATTTCACTAAATTCGCTAAAGAAATAAGTTTTCCATTAGTTTCAGATCGAACAAAAATTTTGGAAATTCCTTCCTTATTTCTTCTATCAGATAAGTATTGTTGAACAATTATAGGGTATTCTTTCCCCAATCTATTAAAAGTAGTAATTCTTTTTCCTCCGTAAAGTGTTTCTAGCGTTTCTCCTATAGATCTTGTTGAAACACCTAGGTCTTTAGCTTTACTTCTGTCGATTAAAAGTTTTACTTCAGGTTTATTTCGATTGTAATCTGACTCTATTCTTGAAAGATTTCTATTTGATCTAAGTTTTTTTATCACTTTTGTTTGAATTTCTTCAAGTTCTTCATATGTACTTCCATAAATAACCATCTGAACTGGTTTATTATAATTCGAAACTCTTATTGATTGAGGAGATATTGGAAAAGCTACTGCTTGAGGTAAAGTAACAATTTTACCTATTGCTTCTCTTAAAACTACTTGTTGTCCTTTTTTTCTATTTTTCCAGTCATCTAATAAAGCAATAATTATAAAACTATTATATGAATTCGCAGAACTTCCAAAACCTGGTACTCTCATTATAAATCTAGAATATGGACTATCCTCTGCTTGCAAAAGTGGAATTAATCTTGCTTCAACTTTTTGAGCCTGTTCCTGTGTATATTCAAATGAACTTCCTTCGTCAGTAAATCCAATTATTAAATATGCACCACGATCTTCTTGAGGTAGAAGCTCCTTTTTTGAAAAACTAAATAATAACACCGATGAAATTATAATTAAAATGATAAAAAAACTTATTGTTTTAGTCTTATAAATAATAATATCTAAAGTTTCTTTATAAAAATTAGCAAATTTTAAAAAAATATTTTCAAACTTTTTAATTAAAACTTTTTTAGATATTTTTTTGTTCAGAAATTTACTTGCAAGCATTGGAGATAAAGTTAGTGCTACAAATGAAGAAACAACAATTGAAAATGATAATGCAATAGCAGTTTCTCTAAATAGTGTTCCAGAAATACCTTCAATAAAAATTAACGGAAGAAAAACTGCTACCAAGATTAAAGTAGTTGCAATAATTGCGAATGAGATTTGTTTAGAACCTTTGTATGCTGCAACCAACGGAGTTTCTCCATTTTCTATCCTTCTATATATTGCATCAGTCATTATTACAGAGTCGTCAGTAATAATTCCAATAGCTAAAATAAAACTTAAAAGAACAAAAATATTTATCGATAACCCAAAAATATAAAGACCTAAAAAGGATGCAATTAAGCTAACAGGAAGTGCAATTGCAGGTACGATCACTGCTTTAAGATTTCCTAGGAACAAATAAATTATTAATACAACAAGAATAAATGCTATTAAGAGTGTTTTGTAAACTTCTTCAATAGCAGCCTCTACATAATTTGCCCTATTAAATGATACTCTTAAATCTAATCCATCGGGTAAAGATTTTTTAACTTCTATTATTTTTTTCTTTATATCATCAGAAAGTTCAACTGTTGATGCTCCACTTCTTGCATAAATACCAATTCCAACTGTTTTTAAGTTTACTTGATCTTTAGTTTGAGATTTAAATAATGTTTTTTCAGAAACAGGACCAAATTCAATATTTGCAACATCAGACAATAAAATCACTTTATTGCCAGTTTTTTTAATTGGCAGTTGTTTGATTGAATTAATATCATTATACGACTTGTCTAAATTAAGTGTGAGATCAATATTATCTGCTTCAAGAGTTCCAGCTGGGAGACTAATATTTTCTCCTCGCATGGCTAATTCAACTTCTTTTATAGTAAGATCATTGGCAGCAAGTTTGATTGGATCAACCCAAACTCTAATACTTAACTCTCTTAAACCCCCTACCAATATTCTTCCAACATTTTTTATGCTTGAAAATTGATCCACTAAATATCTTTCTGCATAATCTCCTAACTCAAGGTCACTCCAGGTAGATGATGATAAAGACAGCCACATTGTAGTGGTGAATCCTGCGGCCCTTTTAAGAATTTGAGGAGGATCGGACTCAGAGGGTAGATTATCAACCACTCTTGCTACTCTCTCTCTGATGTCGTTAGCAGCGTTATCTAGATCTATGCTTGTATCAAATTCAATATTTATTGTACTTCGACCATTTTCAGATTTAGACTCAATATTTTTTATTCCTTCAGCTCCACCAATAACGTCTTCAACAACCTGAGTTAATTCTTGATCTACTATTGAAGCAGATGCAGATTTATAATTTATTTGAACTTGCACAACAGGTGGTTGGATACCGTTGGGCAATTCTCTAACTGGTAATTTCCAAAAAACAAACAAACCAAATACAATTAAGATAAGAGACATTACCCATGAAACAGCTGGTCTTTTTATACTTAATTCAGTGATAAACATTTATTTATTAATTGGTTTTATTTTTCCTCTAGGTCGAACTTTTTTTAGACCTTCAGCAACGACAATATCCCCTTTGTTTAGTCCAGAAATTATCTCGATATTTTTATTAATTCTTAATCCAGTTTTTACTTCAGTTTTGATAGCTATATTCTCTTCATTAATTTTATAAATAAAGGACTTATCTCCTTCGACCATCACGCTTGTATCAGGGACACTTAGTGAATTTCTTAAATTAAATTTAACACTTACCTCTAGTAAAGATCCTGAAATTAATTCTAAATCAGTATTATCAATTTTAATACGCGATAATAAACTTCTTGTATCAGCGTTTATTCTACTTGAGACAAAATCAACTTCTCCTAGAAAAATTTTATCTTTAAAGCTAGAAAGTTTTACTTCCACTGGTAACCCTTTTTTAATTGATGCAGAATAGTTTTCTGGAATTTTTATATCAGAATAAATAGTCGAGTTATCATCAAGCGTAATGATAAAAATATTATTTGATATTAATATATCTTCTGTAAGACCAGTATATCCAAGTACTCCATCAAATGGAGCTATAATATTTCCACTTTTTAATTTTATTAAAATGTCACCTTTTTTTACAAAGTTTTTTAATTTTAATTCTTCAAAAAGATCTTCTTTTTTGATTTTAAAAGTTTCCGATTTTTTTGAAATTGCAGTTCCAAAGGTTTCAATTTTTTCCGAAAATTCTTTCTCAATAACTTCAGTAACAATAATACCAGGAGGAGGTCTTTTGCTAAATTTCTTTTTAAAATGATTTCCAATCATAGTTCTTCCAACTATTACAATTGCAATAATTAAGAAAAATATAAGTATTATAGAGATAACTTTAGTTGATCTTTTCATGTCGATTTAAATTATACCGTATTCGGCCCAAGAGCCGTCGTAAATACTAGGCTGATATTTATCATTTATTAAAGAATATGCTAGTGCCAAAACGCATGCTGTAACACCAGAACCGCAAGAAAAAACTATACTTTTTTCATTTATATTTCCTAAACAAGATTCAAAAATTTTTTCAAGTTCGTTTTTGCTCTTAAATGTTTTATTTTCATTAATACAATAATTAAATGGAATACAAAAAGAATTTTCTATTTTTCCACTTCTTAATCCTTTTCTAGGTTCTGGAACTTTCCCTAAAAATCTATCTTTGCTTCTAGCATCAATTACCTTAAATTTTTTTGATTTTATATTTTCATTTATTGAAGATTTGTCTTTGACTAATTCTTTCATTTCAAAACTTTCGTAATTTGAGGTTTCAATATAGGGTATATCTTTCGTTATTTCCCTTTTTTCTTTTAACCACTTATTTAAACCTCCATTTAAAACATGAATTAAATTTGGGTCATGGCCAAAATAAATAAAATTAAACCAACAACGACATGAGCTTATTACATCAGAGTTGTCATAGACAACTATTTTGTCATTTTTGTTGATGCCCATTTCCGATACAATTTTTTCCCAATCATTTTTATCAACTAGCATGTGGGGTAGATTGATATTTTTTTTTGAATTATTGTCTAAATCAAAAAAAATAGCATTTGGGATATGTTGTAATTTGTATTCTTCATAACCATCTCGTTTGGTCTGAGGCATGTGCCAAGAGCAATCAATAATTTTTACTTTATCTAAATTTTTTTCTAACCATTCAGTCTCAATTAAAGTCATAACTATCTTTTTTCTAAATATTTTTGGTGATATTCTTCAGCTACACAGTAATTTTTTATTAACGAAATTTTGGTAACTACTTTACCAGATAACTCCTTATTAACTTTGTTTAAAACTTTTTCTGCAATTTGTTTTTGCTCATCATTTAAATAGAATATTTCGCTTCTATATTGTGTTCCAAAATCGGGCCCTTGAGAATTAAGAGTTGTTGGGTCATGAATATCAAAAAAAATATCCAAAATTTTTTCATAGGAAATAATTTTTTGGTCAAAATCAAGCTTAACTACTTCCGCATGATTTGTTGTGCCAGTACAAACTTCTTTATAGGTAGTTGTAGGACTATTGCCACCACAATAACCAACTTCAGTTTTAATAATACCATCAATTTTGCCAAATTTTATTTCTGGTCCCCAAAAACATCCAAGAGCTAAAACTGCTATTTCCATTGATTATGATTTAAATTAATTTACAAATTATTCATATGCTTAGTAAAAATCAATTGGGTTTTTTGTACATGTTTATGTCTATTTGTGCATTTTCACTAATGGACGTGATTGTAAAATGGTCAGTTGACTATCCACTTGGACAAGTTTTATTTTTTAGAGGTTTCTTTGGAATTGTTTTTTATTTTTTTGTAATACCAAAGGACAGACTTCATAATTTTTATATAACAAAAAGACCAGGTCTACATTTTTTAAGATGTGCATCAGGATTAATTGCTTTAGTAGCAATATTTATAGCATTAAGAAAATTACCTTTAGCTACAGTAGTTAGTATTTCTTTTGCTGCACCAATATTTACAACTATTTTTTCAATTTTTTTATTAAGCGAAAAAGTAGGAATTTTTAGATGGCTAGCCGTGATCGTGGGCTTTGTAGGTATATTAATTATTACAGAGCCAGGAATAAGTGAATTAAATATTTACTATATTTTTCCAATAATATTTTGTTTAGGACTTTCTTATGTAGCCATAACGATCAGACAATTATCATCAACAGAACCTGTTTGGTTAATTTCCTTTTATTTTTCACTAGCGATTACCTTATTAAGTTTTTTGACAATTCCACAAGGTTGGGTGATGCCTAGCTTTGAGCATCTTATTCTATTATCTTTAATTGGGATTTTTGGTGGAGTTGCAAATTTATGGTTGAGCCAATCTTATAAATTTGCTGAAGTTTCTCTAGTAACTCCTTTAAAGTATCTAGCGTTAGTTTTTGCAATAATTTTTGGATATTTTATTTGGGGAGAAATACCTACAATTAAGACATTAGCTGGTGCTTTGTTAGTAATTATTTCAACATTGATAATTTTTAGAAGAGAAATCTATAATAAAAAAATTATTACCTCTAAAACAATCAATGACTAAAGTTCCAAAATATTGGTATAAAGCAAAAAAGTACTTATCTAAAAAAGATCGTATAATGTATAAATTAATTAAACGATATCAAAGTCCTTCAGAAATTATTCTAACATCAAGAAGAGATGTTTTTTTTTCTTTATGTAAAAGTATAATAGGTCAACAAATTAGTGTTGCTGCAGCTAATTCTGTTTTTTTAAAATTTAAAAAAAAATGTAATGGTAAAATTAATGCAAAAATAGTCTCAAAATTAAGCTCATCTCAATTAAAAAGTTGTGGTCTTAGTCGACAAAAAGTTTTAGGCATCAAAAGTTTATCAAAAGTAATTCTAAATAAATCTTTCAATCCAAAACTCATAAATAAAATGAATGATGAAGAAGCAATAATATATTTATCAAAATTAAGACAGATAGGAAGATGGTCAGCAGAAATGATTTTATTATTTACTTATAACAGGTCTAATATTTGGCCAATTCAAGATATTGGTCTTTTAAGAGCAATTTCAAAAAATTATAAAAAAAAATATTTACCTCCAGAAAAGTTCGTAAACTTATTAAAAAAAAAGTTTTCACCTTATTGTTCGGTAGCCACATGGTATCTTTGGAGAAGTATTGATCCTGAGCCTATTCAGTACTAAATCCCTCAACGATTTGCATGTGTCTTGTTGTAGTGTCTTTAGCTAGATCCCAACCTGCTTGATATTCTTTTGATTTATGACATTTTAAAGCTTGTTCATAACTTGGAAATTCCCAAATCACAGTTCTTACAAAATCATCTCCTTCAAAAGTCTGATGATTGCCACCCCTTACCAAAGGTTTTCCACCATAGCCTTTGATTATGGGTGTTACTGTTTCAGCATACTTTTTTAAGTTTTCGTGATTTTTTACTTCCAAATATAAACTTATCCAATAAGCTTTTTTCATTAATATTTTTTATTTTAATTAGTTATAAAATTTATTATTTATATCGAATAAAACAAAATTTTAATATGAAATTATTTATCTACATTGTTATATTTTTTAAAATATTTTTTTTTCAAAATTTATTATCTGATGAAGTTTTTTTAAAAGGTAAAGAGATTTTTCTTAATTCTGGAAATTGCGCTACGTGTCATTCATTAAAAGATGCAGGCTCAGTTGCAAACATAGGGCCAAGTTTAGATGAGATTAGACCAGTCGTCGAGAGAGTTAAAAATGCAGTCGTAAATGGAATTGGAGTAATGCCTTCAGCAATGGGAGTTTTGAGTGATGATGAAATAGACGCTGTCTCTTACTATGTATTTAAAAGTACAAATAATTAATTATTATTAAGAATTTCATTTAAACGGAATAAAGCTATTTTCTTTACTTGTGATTTTGCTTCATTAAATTCTATGAAATAGTCATTTTGAATTCTTTGTCTAAAATTATTAAGTATATTATTTTTATCTTTCCCTTTTACAGCAATGATAAATGGAAATTTAAATTTCTTTTCATAGTTCGAATTTAAATTCTCAAATTCTAATAACTCTTCTTTGGTGCATTTATCTAATTTGGCTCCACTTTGTTCTTTCGAGGAAAAGTTAGTCAATTTTTTTTCAATTGCTAATTTGGGGTGTAAATTAAAGATTTTAACAATTATTTCATTAGAAGAATTTTCATAGATGTTTGTCATTTTATTCATTAAGTCCTCTGCATCTTTAAATGGTTTTAGTTTATAAGCTTCATTAGCAATCCATTCAGATTTTTCAAACACACTTCCAAAAATAGATACGAATTCAATTTCAGATAAGGAGTTTAGATTATTTATAAATTTCATTATGTCTTTAACTTGATGTTTTAATATATTTATTATTAAATTTTTGTATAGTATATAAGTATTATATGACTAAATTAACGACTCATGTTTTAGATGTTTACTCTGGTAAGCCAGGTAAAGGTATTAAAGTAGATCTATTTTTTATCAATGGAGAAAAAAAAGAAAAAATTAATACTTTAATTTTAAATAATGATGGACGAACAGATAAGCCATTAGTTGAAAAAGATAAATTTAAATCTGGAAAATATGAGTTGATTTTTTATATTGGTGATTACTTTAACAAAATTATTGAGAGTAAAAGTCCACCATTTTTAGATGACGTAATTGTTAGATTTGGTATTTCAAATAACCAAGAAAGTTATCACGTACCTTTATTAGTCTCACCCTGGAGTTATTCAACTTATAGAGGAAGCTAATGGTTTCCAACACCATACAATTTATCTATAATAACCAAATTTGCAGTATAAAAAATCCTGATCCCAATAAAACACTTCTAGATTACATTAGAAATGATTTAAAAAAAAATGGAACTAAAGAAGGATGTGCAGAGGGTGGGTGTGGTGCTTGTACGGTAGTTCTTGGAGAATTAAAAAATTCAAAGTTAATATATAAATCGATTAATTCTTGCATAAGTTTTTTGCCATCAATTAATGGAAAACATTTAATTTTAGTTGAAAATTTAATGTCCGAAAAAAATCAATTACACCCTATTCAAGAAGCAATGGTAAAATTTCATGGTTCACAATGTGGTTTTTGCACTCCTGGTTTCATTATGTCGTTATTTTCCATGTATAAAAATTTCAAAAAATTTAACGATGAAATTATTGAAGAAACACTCTCTGGCAATTTGTGTAGATGTACTGGTTATAGACCAATCATTGATGCAGCTAAAAGTCTAAATAGTAAGAAAGATAATGATCATTTTAAAAAAGATCAAATAAAAATTATTAAGTTATTAAAAAAAATTAATAATAATGAAGTTGAAATTACTTATAAAGATAAAAAATATTTTTCACCAAGATCTATAAATAGTTTAAAAAAAATTATAAAAAAAAATCCTAACACTCACTTTTTAAGTGGTGGAACTGATTTATCTTTAGAAGTTACGAAATTAAGAGGAGAAATTAAAAACATCATTTCTCTCAATTCTGTTAAAGAATTAAATTTTGTAAAGAAAAACAAAAATTTTATAGAAGTTGGAGCTGGAGTTTCTTTATATGATTTTCAAAATATAATTAAATCTCATTATTTGGATTTTTATAATATATTGAAAAGATATGGTTCAGTTCAAATAAGAAATGTTGGAACAATATCTGGAAATATTGCTACAGCATCACCAATTGGTGATACATTACCTTTATTGTTGAGTTTGGATGCTGTTGTAAAAATTAAAACTAAAAGTGGATTAAAAATAATACCTTTAAATAAATTTTTTATTTCGTATAGAAAAACAAAACTCAAAAAAGGTGATTTTGTTTACTCAGTAAAAATACCAATAAATAAAAAAAACTATTTTAGAGCATATAAAATATCAAAAAGATTTGATGATGATATTTCAACCGTATGTGCTTCATTCAACTTTTTGATTAAAAATAAGAAGATAGTAGAGGCAAAAATAGCTTATGGTGGAATGTCTGAAATACCAAAGCGAGCAACATCAATCGAAAAAAAACTAAATAATTCAGTGTTCTGTGAAGAACTTTTTTTAGATGCCCAGAATTTGATTAAGGATGATTTTTCACCAATTGATGACATGAGAGCAAGTAAAAATTATAGAATTGAAATTGCTAGAAACCTTTTAATGAAATTTTTTTATGAAATAAGTACAGGAAGTAAAATTAGGATTAACTGATGAAAAGTGATAATTCTTTGTTTAATAAAAGTATAGCTCATGACAGTGGAGCCAAGCATGTTTCGGGATTAGCTAAATATACTGATGATATTAGCGAACCATTAAATACACTTTACGGTGCTATAGGATGGAGTAAAAATGCACATGCAAAAATTAAAAGAATTGATTTAGACGCTGTTAAAAATAGTGAAGGGGTCGTATCTATTGTAACTCATAATGATATACCAGGTCGTAATGATGTAGGACCAGTATTTGATGGTGATCCTATTTTTCCTAAAGATAAAGTAGAATATTATGGGCAACCACTTTTTGCTGTTGCTGCAACTTCAATGGAATTTGCTAGAAAAGCCGTATTAAAGGCAAAAGTTTTTTATCAAGACTTAAATCCAATAGTTACAATTGATGATGCTTTAAAAAAAAATAGTTTATTATTTAAACCTAGAATAATAAAAAAAGGTAATCCAAATCAGAAAATAGAAAAGTCAAAAAATAAAATCAAAGGTAATTTCACAACCGGCAGCCAAGAACATTTTTATTTGGAGGGACAGGTTGCTTTTGTGATCCCTAAAGAAGATAACAATTATAGAGTTTATAGTTCAACCCAACATCCTTCTGAAACACAACAGATTATTGCAAAAATGTTAAACCAAAAAAGCAACTCGATTGATGTTTTGGTTAGAAGAATTGGTGGAGGATTTGGTGGTAAGGAAACTAATTTTATGACTTCTGCTATTTGTGCTCTTTTATCTCATAAAACCAAAAAACCAATTAAGCTTAGGTTAGATAGAGATGATGATATAATCATAACTGGAAAAAGACACGATTTTTATTCTGATTATGAGGTAGGGTTTGATGATGATGGTTGTATTAATGGTTTAAAATTAAAACTTGCATCTCGATGTGGAATGTCTCCAGATCTTTCACTTGCAATAAATGAAAGAGCTTTATTACATATTGATAACGCATATTATTTAACAGATTTAGAAATAAAAAATTATTTATGCAAAACTAATACTGCGTCCTCAACAGCTTTTAGAGGTTTTGGTGGCAATCAAGGAATGATGGCTATTGAAAATATTATCGACAACATAGCTCGACATCTAAAAAAAGATCCTTCTGAAGTTAGAAAGAGGAATTTTTATGGAAAGAAAAATAGAAATATAACTCATTATGGAATGAAAATTACTGACAATATTATTAATGAAATATTTGATGATTTAAAAACTAAATCAAATTACAAAAAAAGGTATAGTGAAATCAAAAAATTTAATCAAAAAAATAAATTTAAAAAAAAGGGTATTGCAATAACACCTGTTAAATTTGGAATATCTTTTACGACGATACATCTTAATCAAGCTGGCGCTCTTGTACATGTTTATACAGATGGAAGTATTCATATGAATCATGGTGGTATAGAAATGGGTCAGGGTACACATACAAAGATTGCACAACTAGTAGCAAACTCATTTGGTTTACCTTATGAAAAAGTGCAAATTTCATCTACTAATACATCAAAAGTTCCTAACACTTCGGCTAGCGCAGCTTCCTCGACAACTGATTTGAATGGAGCAGCTACTCTAAATGCTGTTTCAAAAATTAAGTCAAATTTAAATAATTTTATAAAAAAAAAGTATAAAATATTCTCTAAAACTGAACCTTTATATAAAAATAGAAATATTTATATTGGAAATAGAATATTTAATTTTGAACATATAATTAAAGAGGCTTATTTAAATAGAATATCTCTTTCTTCCTCAGGTTTTTATTCTACACCAAAAATTAATTTCAATAAAAAAACATTTAAAGGCAGACCTTTTTATTATTTTTGTTATGGTGCTGCTGTAACAGAGGTAACCATTGATACTTTTACGGGTGAAAGTGTTTTAGACAGAGTTGATATTTTACATGATGTTGGGAATGCAATTAATCCAGCACTAGAACGTGGACAAATAGAAGGGGGTTTTGTGCAGGGCCAAGGATGGTTAACAATGGAAGAAGTTGTTTGGGATAAGTCAGGAAAAATAAAAACATTCTCCCCATCCACATATAAAATTCCTGCGATAAATGATATTCCCACAAAGTTTAATGTTGAAATTTTTAAAAAAGGTTTAAATGTTGAAAAGGTTGTAAATAAAGCAAAGACTACTGGAGAACCTCCGCTTATGCTTGCAATGAGTGTTTTTTTTGCAATTAAAGATGCAATTGCATCTACAGTAAATTATAATAAGGCACCTGTTATTAATGCTCCAGCAACACCTGAAAAAATATTATTGAGTATAAAGAAATTAAAAAATATAGTTTAAACATATGTCTAACAATTCTCAATTCATGTTAAAGGCCATTGAGCTTTCTATAAAAAGTGCAAAAGCTAAAGGTGGTCCATTTGGTTGTGTTATAGTTAAAGATAATCAAATAATTGCTGAAGGCCATAATCAAGTGACATCAAATAATGATCCAACAGCACACGCAGAAATAGTTGCTATTCGAAATGCATGTACAAAATTAAATAGTTTTTTTTTAAAGGGATGCGATTTATATACAAGTTGTGAACCATGTCCTATGTGTTTATCTGCAATATACTGGTCTCATGTGGATAATATTTATTATGCAAATACCAGAATGGACGCAAAAGATATAGATTTTGATGATTCCTTTATCTATTCAGAAGTTAAAAAAGATATCAGTGAAAGAAAAATTAAAATGATTCAAATAAATAGGGATGAAGCACTTGAAGCATTCAAAATTTGGCAAAACAAAGAAGATAAAATTAAATATTAAATGGAAATTATCACATACGCACTTAAGTGGTCAGAAGCAATATTAAGATGGGGACATGTTTTATTTGCGATTTTGTGGGTAGGAAATAGTTTTTTATTTAATTATTTGGATAATAAATTAAATAAAAATATAGATTCCAAAGATGTAGATGGTGAAGGATATCTGATGCACTCGGGCTTCTTTTATAAATTATCTAGATTAAAAACTTCTCCAAATAAATCTTATTTAAATCAACTTGTAATATTTAAGTGGCAAAGTTATTTAACATTCGTCACTGGAATATTATTATTAGTAGTAATATATTACTATAACTCAGGTGTGTTGATGGTTGATAAAAGAGTTTTAGTTTTATCTCCATTAACTGCTATTACATATTCAGTTTTATCTTTAATCTTATCTTGGGTTATTTATGACTTTTTGTGCAAATCAAGACTTATAAAAAACAATTTTTTATTTTTGAGCACAATGTTAATTTTGTTAGTTGTTTTATCATTTGGTTTGACAAAAATATTTGGAGCAAAATTTGCATTTTTAAGTGTTGGTCTAATTATAGGAACAAATATGTTTGCAAATGTTTTTACGGTAATAATTCCAAATCAAATGAATATAATAAATAGTAGCAAAAATGATAAAGAATTTGATATGAGCTTATCTTTAGCTGCTAAGCAAAGATCAATACATAATAATTACTCAACATTTCTAGTGCTATTTATAATGTTATCAGGCCATTATAGTTTCTTGGTTTACCATAAATATAATTGGTTAATTCTTTGTTTAATTGCAATTATTTCTGCCCTTGGTAGACATTATTTTAATTTAAGAGGAAGAAAAATTGATAAACCAAGTATTTTATTTACATCAATAATTGCTTTGATAATACTGGCCACAGTAATATTTTTATTCAAAAACTAAATTAAATATGTCAGATAAATTAATTGTTAGCTGGGAAGATTATAATAATACAGTTGAAAAATTGGCAATTCAAATAGAAGAAAGCAATTATAAACCTACAATTCTAATTGGTATTATGAGAGGAGCTGCACCAATGATTGATGTCTTAAGCAGAATTTTTAAGTTAAAATGTGCCTATCTTGCTGTTGAATCTTATAGTGGTAAAGGTGTTGAAGATGAACAAGGAGATATTGTATTTTCAAGGGAGATGAGCTCTATAGCCCCTAATATGGGAGGAAGAATTCTACTATGTGATGATTTATCTGATACTGGAATTACTTTTAACAAAAGTATTGATTGGTTAAAGAAATATGAACCCATCAAAGGGAAGATAGAGGATATTAAAACTGCAACTTTGTGGAAGAAAAAAAAATCTACGTTCGAACCAGATTTTTGTGCTATAAAATTAGATGCAGATCCTTGGATTGTTCAGCCTTTCGAAATCTATGAAGAAATAAGAATAGAAGAAATCAAAAAAAAACATCGGAAATAAAAAAGGCAGTCTTCAATATATCAAAGACCGCCTTTTAAATATTATTCTTAAGCTACAGCAAAGCTTACTACACTTAATGCAGCAATTACCCAAATAGCTGGGCTTACATCAAATCTACCAGTAAGAATTTTGATAGCAGCGTAAGCTATGAATGCTAAAGCTATTCCGTGAGAAATTGAATAAGTAAATGGCATAGCTAACATAGCAAGGACAGCAGGTCCAGACTCAGCAATATCATCCCATTCAATATCAGTAATATTTCTTACGAAAAGCGTTGCAATATAGATTAAAGCAGCACCATCGATTTCTTTAGGCAAGCTTGTAGCTAATGGACTGAAGAACAAACATAGTAAGAAAAGTATTCCAATTACTAATGAAGTCATTCCAGTTTTACCACCAGCTTTTACTCCAGCTGCAGACTCGACATAAGTTGTTACAGTAGAAGTACCCATCATGGCACCTGCAACTGTAGAAACACTGTCAGAAAGCATTGCTTTGTCAATGTCTTGAATTTTACCATCTTTACCAATTTTTCCTGCTACGTTAGCAACACTAGTAAGTGTTCCAGCTGTATCAAAAAAGTCTATAAAGAATAGAGTAAAAACAACAGTTACCATTGATGCAGACAATGCAGCGCCAAGATCAAACTCAAATAAATAAGTCATTGGTGGCGGCGGTGACACAACACCATTAAATTTTCCGACACCAGTTAGCCAAGCGATTGCACTAAATACAAGTATACCAATGATTATGTTTCCTTTAATTCCTTTTTTCTCCATCACGATCATAGAGACAAAAGCTCCAGCACCAAGTAATAGGAGAGGATTTGATAAATCTCCTAATTGAACTAAAGTTACAGGATTATCCGCTGTTAATCCCATAATTTCAAATCCAATTATTGCAAGGAACATTCCTATTCCTGCTCCAATACCAAGTTTTAAGCTTTTCGGAATTGAGTTAATTAACCAAGCTCTTATTGGTGTTAGTGAAATAATTAAAAACACCACACCGGCTACTAATACAGCTCCTAAAGCTTCCGCAGGAGTGTATTCCATTCCAAGACAAACACCGTATGCAATAAATGCATTTATTCCCATACCTGGCGCAAGTCCAACAGGCCATGTCTTTGCATAAAAAGCGCATATGAAACATGCAAGTGCCGTCGCACATGCAGTTGCAGTAAATACACCACCAAAGTCAAAGCCACCATCAGCTAATATGACTGGATTTAAAAACATGATGTATGCCATAGTTAAGAACGTCGAAACTCCAGCTACAACTTCAGTTTTAAAATCAGTCTTATGTTTTTTATAGTTAAAGTAGTTATCTAACATTAGACCTCCATTTTTGAGTACAGTAGTTGATTCGATTTAAAAAATCTTATCGTTATGAATTAATTTATCTGTATTTGTTACTAATTTAATTAAATTTACAACTCTCAGGTTAATTATTTACACTGTTTTTATGATAGATTTAAAAATATGAATTTTAAAAATTTAATAATTATTTTATCACTTTCCTTCTTATTATTTGGCTGCCAAACAATTAAAGAAAAGTCTGATGCAGTAGCTGAAAAAGAAAATCAAAAATATGGAAGTCTGGTTGGCAAAAATGTAAATGAATTAAAAATTGAATTAGGAAATCCAACTGAAGATTTTGTTAATGAAAATGGAAATAAAGTTTTTGTTTATAAAAGTAAAAAATTTGCAATTCCTTGTGATAGAAAATTTGAGATAGGTAACAACGATATTGTAATTAGTTTTACATCAAGTGGATGTATATAAATAATTGAATAATTTGAACGTTTTTGATTTAAACTTGTGGGGATTTACCCCACAAGCAAGGTTATTACTTATTTAATACTAATAAGTCTTTTTTTCTTATGATCTGGCAAAATTCTTTCACAAGCTATAGTCAAAAGACCATCTTTTAACTCAGCACCATTTACTTTTACATCGTCTGCAATTGTAAATGATCTAGCAAATTGTCTTTGTGAAATGCCTCTGTGAATTACTTCACCATCTTCATTTTTGTTTTCAGATTTATTAACCTGTTTAGTTCGTACAGTTAATAAGTTATCCTCAAACTCAACTTCAACGTCATCTTTATTGAAACCAGCAAGAGCAACTTCTATTGCATAGTTGTCCTTACCTGTTTTTCTAATGTTATAAGGTGGATAATTTGATTGCATAGTCAAACCTCCATTACCTAACATGTTTTCAAATTGGTCGAACATGTCGTCAAAACCAATTGAAAAGGGTCTTAATGAGTTGAATATAGATAGATCCTTACTTGTCATATATCCTCCTTTATTTAAGCAAGTTTATTTTTGTAAGCCCCATTTTGGCGACCTACTTAATTCATGTAGGAACTGTTTGAATTTTTTCAAGATATAGATGTCAAATTTTTTTTGTGATTTTCAATACAAATGAATAATCAAAAGCAATTTCTTCTATTGCTCCATCTCTCCCAGACTTGCCGCCATGACCAGCATTCATTTCTGTTTTTAAAAGAAGTAAATTGTTATCTGTTTTTAGGTCTCTAAGTTTAGCTGTAAACTTAGTTGGTTCATCAAATAATACCCTGTTATCACTTAAGCTAGTGGTAATTAATATATGAGGATAATCCATTTTCTTTATATTATTATATGGCGCATAAGAAAAAATATATTCAAAATGTTCTTTATTTTCTTTTGCATTACCAAATTCGTCAAACTCACCGACTGTCAATGGCAAAGAATGATCAAGGTTAGTTGTTAAAGAATCAACAAAAGGAACAGCCATGATAATTCCTAAAAATAATTCTGGCGCTTGATTTGCAACTACTCCCATTAATAAACCACCAGCTGATCCCCCCATACCAATTATTTTTCCTTTGGAGGTATATTTATTTTCAATCAAATATTTTGCAACATAGATATAATCTTCAAAAGTATTTTTTTTATTAAGAAGTTTTCCTTCTTTCCACCATTTCATTCCTCTCTCCATTCCTCCTCTAATATGTGCAGTTACCCAAATTATATCTCTGTTAATTAAACTAAATTTTGTAGAAGAGAAATCAGGTGTCATTGAACTTCCGTATGAACCATATCCATATAAAAGTAAATTAGCTGATCCGTCAGTTTTTGTTTTTTTATGTCTTGTAATCGTTATTGGAATTAACCTTCCATCATGAGATGGGCATTCTATTCTTTCAACTATATAGTCATCAGGATTGTGACCTGATGGAATTTCTTGCTCTTTAACCAATTTTTTTTCTTTAGTTTTTAAATTATATAAATAAGTTTTACTTGGTGTTTTTGGAGATGAATAAGATAAATAAACCAAATCAGTATTTTTATCTCTTTGTATTAATGAAACACTGGGCACAATTACTTCCTCATCAGCAAACTTAAGTTCTTCCTCGATCCCAGTTTGATTATTTTTTACGAACAATTTTCCTAGTGCATTTGATTTTTCTCCTCGAATAACCCAATCATTTAAAAATATTAATCCTCCAATGAGAACTTCATTTTTCGGTTCAATATAAATTTCCCAATTTTGATTTGATAAATCATTACATCTTTCAATCTTAAAGTCCTCAGCATTTTCATTTGTATGACAATAAAAATAATTATTCCAAGAATTAACAGAGTAAATTATACCTTTTTTTCTTTCTTTTATTAATTTCGGTTTGGGTTTTTTTTCGTTGATGCCAAAGTAGTACTGTTCAGATGTATTATGATCTGAAGTTGTAATAAAAAAAAATTTTTCATCTGAACTTAAACTTATGCCAACTGTGAATGCATCACTTTTTTCTTCGAAAATTAGTTCATCATTTTTACAAGAAGTTCCTATTTTATGTCTAAAAACTTTTCTTGGTCTATGATGTTCATCTAGCTTAGAATAAAAAACATAATTATCATCTAAACTAAAAGAAATACTCCCACTTGTGTTTTCAATTTTTTCAGTAATTAATTTTCCAGATGAAATTTCTCTTAGATATATTGTAAAATATTCTGAACCTTTTAAATCAAGTGAATAAGCTAAATATTTGTCGTTGTAACTCACTTCTAAGTCTCCTAAACCGAAATATTCAGTTTTTAATTTTTCTTTTTCCTTATCTCCATTCCAAATTTCTTCAATCTCGTTTGAACCAATTTTTTTTCTTAATTTGGTAGAATAGTTTCCTTCTTTTGTTGTTTTTGTCCAATATTCGTATTGATTATCTCTAAACTTTAAAGATTCATCATCTAATTTTATTCTTCCTTTAATTTCATCAAATATTTCTTTTTGATATTCTTTGGTATCTTTTAAATTATACTCAGTATAATTATTTTCTTGCTCAAGATATTCTCTTACTTCTGGTAGCAATTTTGAGCTATCTCTTAAAACTTCAAGAATATTTTGCTGATGAACCCAGCTATAATTATCTTCCCAATTAATATTGTGACAAGATTTTAGCTCTGGTTTCTTTTTAAGTTGTGGTATTTTCATTAAGGTACAAATATATGAATATAATTATTTATACAGTAGTAATATTAACTATTTTTTATTTTCTGTTAAAATTCATTAGTAGCATTTCATCAAAAAAAATATCAAAAACTCTTAGATTTCTCTTAATTATTGGTTTAATTATTTTAGCAGTTTTATTCGCTATTGGAGGTAGATTCTTGTTAACTTTACCTTTAACACTAGCAAGTCTCGCTCTGTTAAAACTTAAAGGTTTATCAATCTTTCAATTGATTTCACTTTTTAGATTAATCCAAACATTAAGAAGATCAGGAAGATTTTCTTTTAATCAAGCAAATTCAAATAATCAATCCTCTATATCTGTTTCTGAAGCCTATAAAATTTTGAATTTAGATATGAATAAAAAAGTTACTAAAGATGATGTAAATAAAGCTTATGTTAAAATTCAAAAAAAAATTCACCCCGATGTTTCTCCCGAAACTTCTAGACTTTCATCGATTGTAAATGAAGCTAAAGATATAGTGTTGAATGATATTTCTTAATTAATTATTTCAATTAACTTATTAAAAATTTTTTCTGAGTTTATCTTGTCTTTACCTAAAGTATTATGGCTTACTGTTTCTTCACCATCAGGTAAAATGGGGAACATATTTGAGTTATAATTTCCGTATATCAATGGAGTGTCTGCCATTAAAGTAATCGTTTTAATACCTAAAGCTGCAGATAAATGACTAAAGCTTGAATCATTACAAATAGATAAATTACAATTCTTTATAATTGGTAAAGTTTCTCTGATTGAAAATTTATCTAAAGGTACACAAAAATTTCTAAATTTAGAGTCTAGTATTTCTTTTAATATAATCTGTTCTTCACTATTTTTACCTGTAGCAAGAAAAAACTTACTTTTTTTAATTTTTAAAGTTTTTTCTATAACTTTTAAAAATGTTCTTGAGGGTATTCTTTTTGTAGGGCCAGATCCACCTATGCCCATAAGTATATTCAATTCATTTTTATCAATTTGAAAATTTTTTATTGCACCCAATATTAAATCATTACTGATTTGGATATTAGGATTATCATTAATATTTAAATCTAATTTATCTTTAAAGAATTTTTTTGGAGTATCTGTAATATGTTGTTTATTTTTATCAAACAAAGGATATTGATAAATATCTGGGATATTTGATAATCTTGCAATTAAATTAAACCTTAAAGAGGAATTAAAAATAAAAATTTTATCAAAATTATATTTTTTTAAGTCTTTAATTAAATTAAAACTTCCTAAAAAGCCACTATGTCTACTGACGTTATTTTTATCTCTCTCTAAAATAAGAATTTTATCTATATAATTAGTTTGAAATAAATATTGATCTGCTTTTGAACTTTCTTTAACAAGTAAACTAATAGGCGAATTAAATTTTTTATATAAAGCCTCAATATAAGGTAAAAAAATAACCGTATCTCCAATGCCCATTCTATTTTGAATTGCTAAAATTTTCATATGGTATTTATAATCTTTACTGAGTATATTTTTTATATAAATTTTTATTATGACAAAAATAAGTGGAATATTTGCAGCCTCAATGTCAGTTTTAAATTCTGATTTGAGCTTAAATATTGAAAAAACCATAAATCATGCTGAAAAATTAATTGATCAGGGTTGTCATGGAACAGCAATTTTTGGAAGTACAGGACAAGCGCAATTGATACCTGTTTCAGAAAAAATAAAGTTATTAAACAATTTATCTGAAAGCAAATATAAAGATAAACATTTAATTGGCACGGGTCTAAATTCTTTGAACGAAACGATCAATTTTATGAAAATAGCAACATCATTAAGTTTTAAAAAATTTTTAATTATGCCTCCGGCCTATTACAAATATGAAGATAAAGATGTATTAAACTTTTATTCTAAAGTTGTTGACGCAATTCCCGAATGTCAAATAATTCTTTATAACTTTGAGAAACTGTGTGGTTACAAATTTAGTTTGGAATGTGTAAAAGAATTAGTAAAAAGATTTCCAAAACAAATAGTTGGAGTTAAAGATAGTTCATATAATTTATTTGAAAAACTAAAGTTAGAAAATTTTTCATTAATGCCAGGCTCTGAATCAAAATTATTAAAAGGATTAGAACTTGGGTGCACAGGTATTATAACGGCAACTTGCAATGTGACAGTTCAACTTGCTCGAAGAGTTTATGATGATTTTTCCTCAGGAAAAGAACAAATGTACAATCAAAAATTAATTGATGTCAGAAGTACTTTTGAAAAGTATAATTTAATTTCAGCACTTCATACTTTTAAATCCAAAGAAGACAAAATCTTTAAAAATGTTTTACCACCTCTTGGTCTTTTAGATGGTGAAAGTGAAAATGACTTATTACAAAATTTAAAAAAACTTAATTTTCAAATAAACTCAAAATTGGCAGCTTAATATGCAACTAGCAAGATTTTTAAATAAAATGATTCAAAAGGGTGGTTTCATTTTAGTGGATGCAAATTCCAAAGAATACATAATTGGTGATCCTGGAGAAAAGCCTATAAAGTTAAAAATTTTAAATAAAAATTTACATTATAAATTATTATTTCACCCAGACCTATATTTTGGTGAAGCTTATACAGATGGGGAGATAATAATTGAAAATGGATCTTTAACTGAATTTTTAGATTTAGCTTTAATGAATATAGGTAGAGGTGAATTGAATTTTTTCAGTTATCTAATAAATAGACTAAGAGGTTCTTATAGATATTTAACAAATTTTAATTTCATAAAAAAATCTAAAATGAATGTATCTCATCATTACGATATCAAAGATGATTTGTATGATTTATTTTTAGATCCAAAGAGACAATATTCGTGTGCATATTTTAAGAATGAAAATGATAGCCTTGAAACTGCTCAAAATAATAAAATTCAACATATTATTAAAAAATTAAATATCAAGCCCAATCAAAAAGTTTTAGATATAGGATGTGGCTGGGGTTCACTTGCGATTGATATTGCAAAGAGTGCAGGTTGTGAAGTAACAGGGATAACTTTGTCCGAAAATCAATTAAATTATTGTAATCAAAAAGCAAAAGAAATGAATTTACAAAACCAGGTTAAGTTTAAGTTGATGGACTATAGAGAATTGAAGGAAAAATTTGATAGAATAGTAAGTGTTGGAATGTTCGAACATGTTGGTAGAAAATTTTATAAAAAGTTTTTCAAACAGGTAGAAAATTTATTGAAAGAAGATGGTATTTCATTAATACACACGATAGGTTCTGTTAATCCACCAAGAGACCCACATCCATGGATAACAAAATATATTTTCCCTGGTGGATATACACCTAGCTTGAGTGAAGTAACGACACCGATAGAAAATGCAGGATTAATTGTTACTGATATTGAGGTTTTGAGACTTCATTATTCACATACTTTAAGGCACTGGAAAGAAAATTGTATAAAAAATAAGGAAAAAATTGTGAAAATGTTTGATGAGAAATTTTTTAGAATGTGGGAGTTTTATCTTGCTGGTTGTGAAATGGCATTCAAGTGGGGAGATCAAGTTGTATATCAATTTCAACTTACAAAAAATTACAAGTCGACACCAGTCACTAGAGACTATATTTATCAATAAATTCTTGATAGAATCAATTTTCCTCAAAAATGAAAAAAAAACGAAAAAAATTTAAAAAGAATAAAAAAATTAAGAAAAAAAAGTTTACAAATAAAAAAATAAAAAAAATAAAAAAAAACAAAATAAAATCAAAAAAAAAGACAAAAAGAAAAAAACTCAAAAAAGTAAAAAAAATTAAAGATCATCTTAATTTAAGTAAAGCCAAAAAGGACAGTCTAGCTTTAAAAATAGTAAAATGGCAGTTGTCTCTAAAACCACAATTAAATTTTAAAATTAATTTTAGTTTAGAAAAATATATTCAAGGTTTTTTTGATAAAATTTCAGACACAATTTCTAATTACAAGATTTTGAAACAAGATGAAAATAGAAGGCAGAAACTAGAAAAAATTGAAAATGAAAGAAAAACAAAATTAGCTTTAGAAAAACAAAAAAAAGACGAGGAAGCATTAAGAGTAAAACTTAAAAAACAAGAACTTAAAGAAGAAGCCAGATTAGAAAAACAAAGAACAAATGACATCAAATTATTTTTGAGAAAAGAACAGGCTCTTTTAAGAATTGAACAAGCTGAAAAACAGAAACAATTTTTACAACAATTAAAATTAGATAAACAGATTGAAAAATTTAGAATTAGAGAAGTTAAAGAATTAGAAAAATTAGAAAAAATTTCACTACAAGAAAAAAGAGAAGACTACGCTGGATTACAAGAAAGAATAGATAAACTTAAAGAAAAATATAGAATCATTAGAGATCAAAAAATTAAAGAAAGGGTAGAGGCACTTGGAGTTAAACTTCAAGGGGATGAAGATAGAGAAACTTTATTATTAAAAGAAAAAGAATATACTTTAGCAAGACAAAAAGTTGAATTTGCATTAGAGAGTTTTTATAGAAGTGCTAGCAGTTTAGTATTTCAGCTAAATAAAAGACATATCACTAGAAATATGTCTATCTTAAGATGTATAGATAGAAGGTTTGAGACAGGTGAAGTTTTTATTAAATGGGATGAATCTGAGGATGAGGAATGGTTGTTACTTATATACATCAAAAATAATTCTCCAGATGAAGGAATAGTTATAGAGGATAAAACAAATCCAGAAAAAAATATTTCTCATGAATTTAGAAATGTTGATATATTTAAAGCTTCTGACACAATGGTTGACTCCTTAACTCAACTTATTGCAAGAAAAAGAGACAAAAATAATAATTAAAAAATAATCTTTAATTAGGTATTATCTTTTATGATTTTGGGTACAGCATTTCTAATAATTCTTTATTTAATTTTAAAATATATTCTAGCTTGGATTTCGTATTATAATAATTTAGATCCTAGACTTGGAGACAGTACTTGGCGATTTACTTACGATTACCCTGTGTTAGGGGAGAGAGATATTTCTGATTTAGATGATAAAGATTTTGTAAGACTAAGAAGAAAAAAAAACAAAATTATTTTGTTAATGTATTCTATTGTGCTTATAATGTTTGTCTCTTCAATGTCATTACTAAGTAAATTTTTATTATTTTTTACAAGTTAATTTTTTAGTTGTTTTTTATTTTTAAGATAAAGAAAGAAGGCTACAATTTCATAAATGAACGAAAAAAAACCAAATATTATTGGTAATCTAAAAAAATTATATAAAAATCTATATTTAGGTATTTTTTTCCATAATAATAAAAAAGCTTCAGCACCTTCTAAAACTTTTTCACCATCTTTTACATGAAGTCTTCTTAAAAGCTCTTTGTTATTTCTAGAGGTTTCTTTTGTGGCTAAAGCGTTATCTGTAATATCAACCCAATCAATTTCTTGAATTTTTTCTTTTTTATATAAGTCGATTTCAGCCTTACATATCTTACAAGAATTATTGAAATATACTTTCATTAATTTAATTAGTTACAAAAAAATGAATTTATGTATATGCGTAAAATACACATGTTGAAAATTATATCAAACAAACTATGTATGGTTACTCATGAGTAATTTCTTTGAAAAATCAGACTTATCTAGGAGTGATGCGGAAAGTATAATTTCAGATACATTACAGAAATGTGATGATGGTGAATTATATTTAGAGAATTCCAAATCGGAGTCTATTTTATTAGATGATAATAAGATTAAAAACTCTAGCTATAGCTCAGACCTAGGTTTTGGATTTAGAGCTATCTCAGATGAAATTGTTGCTTATTCCCATTCAAATGAGATATCTAAAAATTCACTAAAACAATCTTCTGAAAATTTAAAATCAACATTAAAATCTGCGAAGGGCGTTTATAATCATGAAATACCAAAATCTAATAAAAAATATTATGAAAATATTAATCCAATAGACCAAAAAACACTGAATGAAAAAATTGAGATTCTAAATAATGTAAACAGGTATCTTCGAACAAAAGATAGTAATGTAAAGCAAGTAACTGCAAATTTTCTTGGAGAACAAAAATCTATAGAAATAATTAGATCTGGTGGTGAAACACTTACTGATATTCGTCCTTTAGTTAGATTTAATGTAACAGTAATGCTAGAAAAAAATGGAAGAAAAGAGACTGGTGTTTTTGGTGTTGGAGGAAGAAAATCATATGATGCATACTTACAGAAAGAAAATTGGAAAAATGTTTGTGATGAAGCTCTTAGAATAGCTTCAGTAAATTTAGAGAGTAAGCCTGCTCCTGCAGGAGAAATGAAAGTTGTTTTAGGACCAGGTTGGCCTGCTATCTTGATTCATGAAGCAGTAGGTCATGGTTTAGAAGGAGATTTTAATAGAAAAAAAACTTCTGCATTTCATAATTTAATGGGTCAGAAAGTGGCAAGTGAGGGTGTTACTATTGTTGATGATGGAACTATCGATAATAGAAGAGGTAGTCTCACAATAGATGATGAGGGAACTCCAACAGAAAAAACAGTTTTAATCGAAAATGGAATATTAAAAAACTTCATGCAAGATAGATTAAATGCTCGATTAATGAAAACTAGATCTACTGGAAGTGGAAGAAGAGAAGATTATAGACATATAGTACTTCCAAGAATGAGAAATACCATGATGTTAAACGGTAATCACACACAAGATGAAATGATTAAATCAGTTGATAAAGGTATTTTTGCTGTAAGTTTTGGTGGTGGACAAGTTGACATTACTTCAGGGAAATTTGTATTTAATTGCACGGAAGCATATGAAATTATTAATGGCAAAATCGGATCACCCATTAAAGGTGCTACACTTATAGGTGATGGTCCATCTATATTAAAAGAAGTTTCAATGGTTGGAAATGATATGATGTTAGATCCAGGGATTGGAACCTGTGGAAAAGCTGGTCAAGGAGTTCCAGTTGGAGTTGCACAACCCTCTATATTAATAAATAAAATGACAGTGGGTGGTACAAAACTTTAATGATCAAAGATCAGGAGTATTTATCTGATAAAGCATCTTATTGCTTAGATCTGACAAAAAGATTAGGAGCAACAGACTCAAACGTTGTTGTAAGTAACTCAATTTCTGAGACAGTAAATTTCAGGAATCAAAAATTAGACGAGTCTAATAGATCAGACAATCTTGCTATAAGTATAACAACTTATATTGGTAAAAAAAAATCATCAATATCTTCTTCAAACCTATTAAAAGACAATTTAGATACTCTTATAGAAAAATGCATTGAAACAACAAAAAATACTCCTGAGGATGAATTTAACTCACTGCCGGATAAAGATTTACTTGCTAAAGAGGTAAAAAATTTAGATTTATATGATGATACTCATATAAAAAATGAAAATAAGATTGAATATCTGGAAAGATTAGAAGCATCAGCTTCAAATGATAAAAAAATAATAAATACAGAATCTAGCTTTACTGAAGATAAATCAAATTTTATTCTAGCTAATAGCGATGGTTTTTTGAAAGGTTATAAAAGTTCATCATTTACGGCATCTAGTGTAACCGTAGCTAAAGATGATCAAAGTATGGAGCGAGACTACGAATACTCTAGCAAATGTCATTTACAAGATATTAATGATGCAGAAGAACTAGGAAAATTAGCTGCTGAACAAACTATTAAAAAACTTAGTCCAAAAAAAATTGGTAGTGAAAAAATTGCTATAATCTTTGATAAAAGAATTGCAAAAGGAATTTTAAGCACTTTTGCTGGTGCAATATCATCCTCAGCTATTTCGCGAGGAACCTCTTTCTTAAAGGATAAAATAAATCAAAAAATATTTTCAGATGAAATAAATGTTTTTGATAAACCAGATATATTAAAAGGTCTTGGTTCAAGAAGCTTTGATTTAGAAGGAGTAAAAACTAATACTTTAAAGCTGATAGATCAGGGCGTATTAAAGGATTATCTAATAGATACCTATAACGGAAAAAAATTGAATCTAAAATCAAATGGAAGATGTGGAGGAACAAGCAATATATATTTTGATAATGGAAATATTTCTTATAAAGATCTTTTAAATTCTAATCCAAGATGTCTTTACATAACTGAAACAATTGGTCATGGAAGCAATATTGTAACTGGTGATTATTCTGTTGGTGCTACTGGTTTTCTAATTGAGAATGGTGAATTTAAATACCCTATAAATGAAATTACAATAGCAGGAAATTTTAAAGATATGTTTAAAAATATTACTCTTGCCAATGATCTAGAATTTAAATATGCAACTAACTCTCCAACTATGATGATTGAGGGCATGGTTGTTGCTGGCAAATAATTTTATCACTCAAAACTTTTTAAACGATATTCCCAATTACCCATTCTAGAATAAGATACTCTTATAATTTGAAAATTTTCTTGGTCATACCAAATATTAAAGTCTAATCTTTTATCTTTTGGTAATGTTTTATCTTTAGATTTGAGTGTAAATCGATCAACATTATAAACTTTCCCATATTGTTCAATTTTTTCTTTACCAACAAATGTTACAACTTGTTTTTTTATACTTCCTGAAATTGGACTAATCTGGCTATCAGTCTGTAAAATTTTATGATTCCACCAATTTCCCACAATATTATTAATAGATGCGTCTCCTGAATAGGAAGAACCTTTTATATTAAATTTATTTTTATCAAAAACTAAATTAACAAATTTTTCTTTATCATTTTGTAAAGTTTTTGATTGATAAGAAATTAATTGATCTTCAATATATTTTTCTTCACCATATCCTTCTACTTGAAAAATAGTAGCTCCTAAAAGTTTTACAGCAAACTTTATTTGATTAGTTACTATTGTTTCTTTACCTTTTTTCGTAAAAAAATAATAGTTATATCCTATTAGTTCTCCGTTTCTAAAAATATCCATTTCAATTTTATTGTATTTTTTATAATGATCCATATGGGCAAAAACATTTGAGGATATTAATATAATAATTAGGACTAAAATTTTTTTCATTTAATGATTACAATAATAGACTTTTCTTATAATAGAAGTAGTTTATCTAAAAATGTTTTTAAAAATTAAGAAAATACCAAAAGTTAATTGGACATCGGATAAACCACACAACCTAAAACCAAAATTTTCGACATTCTTTTTTTTATGTTTTGGATTAATGTTATTTGGATTAGGAGAAGGTTTGTTAATTGTTTCTTTTACGGGTGCTTCTCCATGGAGTGTTTTAGCTCAAGGTATTTCTCTTAAAGTTAATTTAAGTATTGGAACAATTACTCTAATAATCAGTGTTGCAGTTTTAATCTTATGGATACCTTTAGGTCAAAAGCCAGGAATGGGAACAATCTTTAATGCTTTAATAATTGCGCTGATGATTGATCTTTGTATCAAATTTGTTCCAACTCCAACTAATTATATTAATCAATTAATTTTAGCAGTTATATCTGTAATTACAGTTGGTATTGGTGGAGGTATATATTTAGTTTCTAATTTAGGAGCGGGCCCAAGAGACGGATTGATGATTGGTTTACAAAAAGTTACAAATTTTCCTATAGCCGCTGTAAGGGCAACCTTAGAAATTTCAGTTGTTAGTATAGGATGGTATTTAGGTGGAACTGTTGGAGTAGGAACTTTACTATTTGCTTTTGGAATAGGTCCTTGTGTTGCCTTAGGACTTTATTTAGTTGATAAAATATTTGATTAAGCTGCTGCGCCAGCTTTTTCGCTTCTTTTTCTTTCGTGTGGATCTAATATAGCTTTTCTTAATCTACAAGACTCAGGTGTAATTTCTAAAGCTTCATCAGTATTTAACATGCTTAATTGTTCTGCAATCGACATTTTTCTTACTGGAGTTAAGACAACATTTTCATCTGTTCCTTGTGTTCTCATATTAGTTAATTTTTTTCCTTTCATGACGTTAATAATCATATCACCAGGTTTAGGTGATAGTCCTACAATCATACCTGGATATACTGGATCATTGTGTGTTACGAACATTTCTCCTCTTGCCTGTAAATTATATATCGCAAATGCAACTGCTTTACCTTGTTCCATTGAAATTAATGCACCATTTCTTCTTCCCTCCATATCACCTTCAAATGGACCATAAGAGTGGAAAATTCTGTTTATTACGCCATTACCTTTCGTAAGAGTTAAAAATCTACTTGTGTATCCCATCAAACCTCTTGTTGGTGCATGGAATATAAGTCGTTTTTTATCTTTACCTGTATCTTTTAACTCAATTAATTTACCTTTTCTTCTATTCATAGAATCTATTATTTTAGATGAATGTTCTTCGTCAAGATCCATTGTAATTTCTTCAATTGGCTCAAGCTTGTTTCCATTTTCATCTTTTTTATATAAAACTTTTGGTGGGCTTACAGTCATTTCAAAACCTTCTCTTCTCATTTGAGTGAGTAAAATTTCTAACATTAATTCTCCTCGACCACTTACTACAAAAGAGTCATTTCCTTCATTTTCAGAAAATGTAATTCCAACGTTATTTTGTGCTTCTTGAATTAATCTATCTCTAATTTGTGTACTAGTAAGTTTTTTACCTTCTGTACCTGCTAGAGGGGAAGTATTTACAGTGATTGTAATAGACATTGTTGGAGGATCTATAGGTGTTGCTGTAATTGGATCATTCACTTCTGGATCACATATAGTATCTGCAACATTGGCTTTCTCTAAACCTGCAATTACTACAATGTCTCCTGCTTCACCAACTTCAATAGGAACTTTTTTTGTGCCCTCATATCTAAAAATTTTTGTTAATCTGCCCTCATCAACTTTTTCACCTTTTAAATTAATTGCTTTGATTGCTTGATTAGCTTTAGCAGTTCCTTGAGTAATTCTCCCAACCAAACTTCTTCCTAAAAAACTATCTGCATAAAGAAGTGTTGATAGCATAGCAAATGGTTTTGATTTATCTAATTGAGCAGGTTCAACGTGTTCAATTATTTTGTCTAATAAAGGGTTTAAATTTTTCCTTGGGCCATCTACCTCATTATCTGCCCATCCAGATCTTCCGCTTGCATATAGAACGGGGAAATCTAACTGTTCTTCGTTTGCATCCAAACTCACAAATAAATCAAAAGTTTCATCTAAAACTTCATTTGCTCTTTGATCAGACTTATCAAGCTTATTAATTACTACAATTGGTTTAAGTCCTTGTTTTAGTGCTTTTGATAATACAAATTTTGTTTGAGGCATTACCCCTTCTGCAGAATCAATTAATAGCAAGGCTCCATCTGCCATACTTAAAACTCTTTCAACTTCTGCAGCAAAATCTCTGTGACCTGGAGTATCAATAATGTTAATTCTTGATTCTTTCCAATTTATTGATGCTGGTTTTGCTAAAATTGTTATTCCTCTTTCTTTTTCTAACTCTCCAGAGTCCATTAGTCTTTCATCAACAACCTCATTTTCTCTAAATGAGCCACTCTGCTTCATCAGGTTATCAATTAGAGTAGTTTTTCCGTGGTCAACGTGAGCTATGATTGTGATGTTTCTAATGTTGTTAGTCATTTTTTGTGGCTCTTATACATAAATAAATTGTTTTGAAAACTTAAAAAAAACCATATTTAACATGCAAAATTTGAATATATTGCAGTTAATTAAGCTTTTTTCGTTTTTCTCTCTTAATCTTTCTTTTTTCTTTAAAGTTTAATCTCGGTTTTTTTTTTACACTCGAATCTTTAAATGATTTGCCACTATATCTTTTTGACATATTAGAAGTTAAAAGTTTTTAAATTTATTATTCCAATTGAAGCAGTGTCTTCAAGAAAAAGGTAAAGTTTATCATTATGAAATTTTATATCTCTTATTCTCTCATAAACTTTAACTTTATCTAATATTTCGATTGAATTATTTTTCTTTAGTTTAAAGAAAATTAAAATTTTACTACCCAAACTTGAAACAACATAAGTCCTATCTTTAATTCTTGTTATTTCTGAAATGCCAAGATGATCATACATGATAGGTTCAATAAAGCCATGTTCTTTATGAGATTTATAAAGTGGATATTTTTTGTATTTATTTTTGTTAGCTTCTTTATTTCCATAATGCTCTCCATAAGAAGCTATAGGCCAACCATAATTAGGAATACTTAAATTATTTGCAAAATTAATTATATTTATTTCGTCTCCACCCGACGGTCCATGTTCTGTCTCTAAAATAATTTGTTCTTCTTTATCGAAATAAAGTCCTTGAGGATTTCTGTGCCCCATTGACAATAATTCAAAAGTTTTATTATTTACATTAATAGTGATTATTTTACCATTAACACTATCTTTATTCTGTGCAAGATGTCTTGATCTATAATCTCCTATAGAAAATAAAATTTTTTCATTTCCCACATTAATTATTCTGCCCCCAGATTGATGAGCATTAAATTCTTGATCTAAATTATTTTTTGAATGTACACATTCTTTTGGTTTAAAAAAGTATTCAAAATCAATTAATTCATAATTCAATTCACCAAAAATTATGCTTGTATTCCAACAATTTTCTGAGATTTCATCTGTAAATGAAATAAAAATTTTTTTATTAAAAATCTTTAAATCTTTAAATGAGAACCAATTATCTTCACTTATTTGATCTATTCCTAAAAAATCATCAAGATTATTTTTAATTTGTAGAAAAGTAATCTCATTTTCTCCTAAATTTCCATAGCCTAAAATTCCTCTTGCTGAAAGTAACCAGATCTTATTTTTATAAATATCTATATATCCACTTCCAGGATAGAAATCATTTATACCATAAGTTAATTGATCATTTTTTAATTTTAGAAGAATAAATTCATTTAATTCACTTTTTAAAGAAATTTTTTCAAGTTTAGAAAAAATTAGGTCATTTAAACTATTTTTCTCATTCAATTCATAATTTTTGATAGAATTAGCATTATTATTAAATTGAATTAGTTTACCTACTTTTGAATTAAGAATTTTTTTTTCATTATTTAAATTATAAATTTGTCTCTTCAAATCTTCGTTATAGCTTTTTAAATCATTAATATATTTATATGGAAAAAATTTTGTTTTAATAAAGTAAACATTTTCTTCACCAATTAAATTTTTTACTTTTTTTGATTTTCCAAGTCCTATCGCTAAAAACATTAAAATGAGAATTAATAAGATTAACGATATTAAAATTATAATAATTTTTTTTTTAAACATTTCTGATTTTTATAAAAAATAAGGATGATATAAGCAATCTTTCGTATTCAAAAAAAAAGGGCAGTAAAAACTGCCCTTTTTGAATTTTGATTGAGTGTTTGGGGTGTTACATCCCCATGCCGCCCATTCCTCCCATACCACCCATGCCGCCCATTCCACCAGGCATTCCAGCAGGACTAGCATCTTTTTCTTCTGGTTTATCAGCTATCATTGCTTCCGTTGTTACTAACAATCCAGAAATTGAAGCTGCATCTTGAAGTGCAGTTCTAACAACTTTAACTGGATCAATAATACCTTTAGCAAACATGTCACAATATTCTTCATTTTGTGCATCATAGCCGTGAGTTTTTTTATTCTGTTCTAACAATTTACCAACTACTACTGAACCATCTACACCAGCATTTTTAGTAATTTGTCTGATAGGTGCTTCCAATGCTCTTCTAACTAAATCAACACCAGCTTTTTGATCTTCACCTTTAGCTTTTACTTTTTCAAGATCTTGAGCAGCGTATAACAAAGCGCATCCACCACCTGTTACGATACCTTCTTCAACAGCAGCTCTTGTTGCATTTAAAGCGTCTTCAACTCTATCTTTTCTCTCTTTAACTTCAACTTCTGTAGCACCACCGACTTTAATTACGGCAACTCCACCAGCTAATTTAGCTAATCTTTCTTGAAGTTTTTCTTTATCATAGTCTGATGTTGTTTCATCAATTTGTTGTTTAATTGAAGAACATCTTGCTTCGATATCTGATTTTTTCCCACTACCATTTACAATAGTACTATTATCTTTATCAACTTTAACTTTTTTACATGACCCAAGGTCATCAAGTTTAACGTTTTCAAGTTTAATTCCTAAATCTTCTGAAATTACTTGGCCACCAGTTAAAATCGCTATATCTTCAAGCATAGCTTTTCTTCTGTCACCAAATCCTGGAGCTTTTACAGCTACAACTTTTAAACCACCTCTTAACTTGTTTACAACTAACGTTGCTAAAGCTTCACCTTCAACATCCTCAGATATAATCATTAATGGTCTACCAGCCTGCACCACTGCTTCTAAAAGTGGAACCATTGGTTGTAGATTTGTTAATTTTTTCTCATGTAAAAGAATAAAAGGATTATCTAACTCTGTAGTCATTTTATCACTGTTTGTAATAAAGTATGGAGATAAATATCCTCTATCAAATTGCATACCTTCTACGACATCTAGTTCAGTTTCTATTCCTTTATTTTCCTCTACGGTAATAACACCTTCATTTCCAACTTTTTGCATTGCTTTAGCAATCATACTTCCGATTTCTTTATCACCATTTGCTGAAATAGTTCCAACCTGAGCTATCTCATCACTATCTTTTACTTTTTTTGCTGAAGAGACAAGGTTTTGTTTAACTACATCAACTGCTGCATCAATTCCTCTCTTTACATCCATAGGATTCATTCCTGCAGTAACATATTTTACACCTTCTTTTACTATAGCTTGTGCTAAAATAGTTGCTGTTGTTGTTCCATCGCCAGCTTCATCATTTGTTTTGCTAGCAACTTCCTTAACCATTTGTGCACCCATGTTTTCAAATTTATCTTCTAGATCAATTTCTTTTGCTACTGAAACACCATCTTTTGTAATTCTTGGAGCACCATAAGATTTATCCATTACTACATTTCTTCCTTTAGGACCCAATGTTACTTTGACTGTATCAGCCAAGATATTTACACCTCTTATCATTGCTGCTCTTGCTTCAGCATCAAATTTAACAATCTTTGCCATTTTATTTCTCCTTTAAATTAAATTACTTACTTGAAATACCCATAATGTCAGACTCTTTCATTATGCTGTATTCTTTGCCATCAATTTTGACCTCAGTTCCTGACCACTTGCCAAATAAAACTTTGTCACCAACTTTAACATCCATTGGGATAATTTTTCCATCTTCAGTTTTTGCACCACCACCAACAGCAACTACTTTACCCTCTTGAGGTTTTTCTTGAGCTGTATCTGGTATAATTATTCCACCTGCAGTTTTTTCACTACTATCTAAAACTTCTATTAGAACACGATCGTGTAACGGTCTAAATTTCATAAATTCTCCTTTATAAATATTGTTCTCATATAGAGATTGGCCATACTATTTCAAGACATACTTAAAAAATAAGTTAACTAAAAAAGATAAGAATTTGGGGTCTTTTTGGGTTATAGATTAATTAAATGACCAAAAATTTAGACAATGATGGCTTAAGAGCAATTGTAGATAATTATCAATTATTTTACATTGATTTATGGGGAGTTATACATAACGGGATTACTTTACATGAAAATGCAATTTTTACTTTAAAAGAAATTACGAAGAGAAATAAAGAGTATGTTTTGTTAACCAATGCCCCAAGACCCAATAGTGCAGTAAAGATTTTTTTAGAGAAAATGGGAATGGAAAAAAAAATTATAGATCATGTTTTTACCTCTGGGGAGGCAGCTATAAATTATTTAAATAAAAATCATTTGAATGACAAATTTTTTCACATTGGTCCTCCTCGCGATTTTGATTTATTTAAAGATTTTAAAAAAAATAAATCTGAGAAAATTAATGAAAGTGAATATATTCTTTGTACGGGATTATATGAAAGTCATGATCAAGAATTAACTTATTATAAAGATTTACTTGAAAAATATACTAATAAAAAGATGATTTGCACTAATCCAGATTTAATTGTTGATAGAGGAAATCAAAGAGAGTTATGTGCGGGATCTGTTGCAATGGTTTTTGAAAAAATGGGTGGAAAAGTTATATACTTCGGCAAACCTTACCCCGAGGTATATAATCAGTCTATAGAAAATAAAAATAAAAAAGTCCTTTCAATTGGAGACAATCTGAATACAGATATAAAAGGTGCTAATCTTTTAAATTATGACTCTTTAATTATTTCTAACGGAATACATAAAAATGAAATTAAAGAGAAAGGAATAGAACAAACGGCTAAATCTTATGAAGCAATTTGCAATTATATTCAGTCAGAATTAAAATGGTAAGAACAATTAAACTATATCAAAATTTTAATATTAAAAATAATCATAAGAATTCTATCATTCTAATTGGTAATTTTGATGGTCTTCATGTGGGTCATCAAAAACTCTTTTCATTAGCCAAAAAATATAAAAAAAAATATAAAATTAAAATTGGTGTATTTACTTTTGAACCAATGCCAAAAATGTTTTTTAATAAGAAATTAAAAAATTTTAGAATATCAAATAAAATTCAAAAAATTGATTTACTCGAAAAATTTGGTGTTGACTTTGTTATTATCAAAAGATTCGATAAAAATTTTTCTAAAATTAAATCAATTGATTTTATTAAAAACATTTTGAATAAAAAATTAAACGCAAAGTTTATTTTTGTTAGTAATAATTTTAGATTTGGAAATAAAAGAGAGGGCAACGTAAAACAATTGATTAAATATGAGGAAATCTGTAATTATAAAATAATTAAACCACAACCTTTATTAACGAAAAAAAAAGTAATCTCGTCTACTCTAATTAGAAACTTTTTACAAAATGGTAAGTTAAATAAAGCAAATAAACTTTTGAAAAGAAATTGGTCTATTGTAGGCAAAGTTCAGAAGGGGAGACAATTAGGAAAAAAATTTGGCTTTCCTACTGCTAATATTGATATTAAAGATTATGTGATTGCAAAACCAGGAGTTTATGCAGTTAAAGTAAAAATAGAAAAAAACAATAAATCTATTAAAGGAATAGCTAACCTTGGATATCGACCAACATTTAAACAAAATAAGATATTATTAGAAGTTCATTTATTTAATTTTTCTGGAAATTTATATAATAAGTATCTAACAGTTGATTTTATGAAATTTATAAGAAAAGAAAAAAAATTTAAAAACGTTGATCAACTGAAGAGACAGATTAAATCTGATCTTTTAAAAGCAAAAAAAATTAAATGAGCAAGTCACAAATAAATCTTCCAAAAACTGCTTTTTCGATGAAAGCAAATTTGCCAACACGTGAACCAGAAATTCTAAAATTCTGGGAAAAAATAAATCTTTATCAAGAGTTAAGAAATTCAAGAAAAGGAGAAGAGAAATTTGTTTTACATGATGGACCACCATACGCGAATGGAAATATTCATATGGGAACAGCCTTAAATAAAATTTTAAAAGATATAATCGTTAAATTTCATCAAATGGCTGGAAAAGACTCCGTGTATGTACCTGGTTGGGATTGTCATGGTTTACCTATTGAATGGAAAATTGAGGAACAATATAAAAAAAATAAAAAAAATAAAAATGAAGTACCTATTGTTGAATTCAGGAAGGAGTGTAGAGCTTTCGCCGAAAAATGGATTAAAATTCATAAAGATCAATTTAAAAGATTAGGAGTGGTTGGAGATTGGGAGAATTACTATTCGACCATGAGCTATGATGCCGAAGCACAAATAGTCAGAGAGCTTGGAAAATTTTTAAAAGAAGGAAGTTTATACAGAGGATTCAAGCCTGTACTATGGTCAACAGTTGAAAAAACAGCTTTAGCAGACGCTGAAGTAGAGTATCAAGATCATAAATCTGATACAATTTATGCATCCTTTCCTGTTAAATCATCAAAAATAGATGAAATTAACGACAGTGACATTGTTATTTGGACCACTACTCCTTGGACAATACCTGCAAACAAAGCTTTAGCATACAATGAAAGTTTAGATTATTTGATAATCAAAATTTTAGATGAGGGTGAATATAATAATAGAAAAATTGTTGTTTCAGAGGCTTTATTAGAGTCTGTTATTAAAGATTGCAAAATTCAAAATTTTGAAAACCTTAAAAAATTTAAAGGAAAAGAATTTAAAGGAACTGTTTGTAAACACCCTTTTTTTAATATTGGATATGATTTAGAAATTCCAATGCTGGAAGCACGGTTTGTCACAACTGAACAAGGCACAGGTATCGTTCATTGTGCACCAAGTCATGGTCCTGACGATTTTAATCTTTGTTTGAATAATGGAATTAAAGCTATCGAAACTGTTGATGGAGATGGCAAGTATACAGAGAATGTAGCTTTATTTGAAGGGATTCATATCTTTAAAGCAAATTCAATTGTCATTGAAAAACTCAAAGAACAAAAAAATCTTTTATCTAATGGTGAATTAATTCATTCATACCCTCATTCTTGGAGATCTAAAGCACCATTAGTTCATAGAGCTACACCCCAATGGTTTATTTCCATGGAAAGTCATAAATTAAGAGATAAAGCACTAAGGGCAATTGATGAAACATCTTTTTATCCAAAGAAAGGAAAAGAAAGATTAAAATCAATGATTGAAACTAGACCAGATTGGTGTGTGTCAAGGCAAAGAGTTTGGGGAGTTCCATTGCCAATTTTTCTAAATAAGAAAACAAATGAAATCCTTGTAGATGATGAAGTTTTTGAAAATATTGCAAAAATTTATGAAGAAGAGGGTTCTGATTGTTGGTTTTCTGATGATCCTCAAAAATTTTTAGGAAATAAATACAAAGCTGATGATTTTGATAAGTTGAGCGATATTGTTGAAGTTTGGTTTGATAGTGGTTCAACACATTCATTTGTTCTAGAAAAAAGAGAGGATTTAAAGTGGCCAGCTTCAATGTATTTAGAGGGATCAGATCAACATAGAGGGTGGTTTCATTCATCTTTACTAGAATCTTGTGGAACTAGAGGAAGAGCGCCATTCGAATCTATTCTATCACATGGTTTTGTCGTAGATGGAAAAGGTTTAAAAATGTCAAAATCTTTAGGTAATGTTATAGCACCAGAGGATATCTTAAAAAAATATGGAGCTGATATACTTAGAATTTGGGTAGCATCATCAAATTATGCTGAAGATTTAAGAATAGATTACAAAATATTAGATCAACATTCAGATTCTTATAGAAAAATTAGAAATACATTTAGATATTTGTTAGGCAATTTAAATGATACTTTCGATGATATAAATTTAGAAAATTTGAAAATTAAAGAATTGCCTGAGCTAGAGCAATTTATGCTTCATAAAATTTATTCTTTAAATGAAAATTTCATTAAATATTTTGATAATTATGATTTTCATAATCTTTATAAAGAATTATTAAATTTTTGTACTGTAGATTTATCAGCTTTTTATTTTGATATTAGAAAGGACACTTTATATTGCGATCCAAAAGACTCTGTTAAACGAAAATCAACATTAAAACTTTTGAACATAATTTTAGACTTATTATTAAAATGGTTCGCTCCTATTCTTTCATTTACCACTGAAGAAATTTATCAATTAATTTCAAAAAAAAATAAAAGCATTCATTTGCAGAAGTTTGCTCAACTACCCAAAAGTTTTCAAAATTTAAGTTTAAATGAAAAATGGCTTGAATTAATTAAGATAAGAAACTTTAGCAATATAAGCATTGAAGAAAAAAGAGCCTCCAAAGAAATTGGCTCTAGTCTTGAAGCTGATCTTCAAATAAAATTAAATGATAGATATAAAGATACAGTAAAAAATATAGATTTTTCTGAGTTATGTATAACCTCAAATGCTGAAATTTCATTCAATGAAAAAGTAGAAATAGATGTGAGCACAAGTAAAGCAAAGGGCGAGAAGTGTCCTATTTGTTGGAAAATAAATCCTAATTCCTGTGTAAGACATTCTTCATGATATTTAAAGATTTAAAAAATAAATTAAATATAAGTTTATTTTCAATTATTTTTATTTTTCTAATTGATAGAATTTCAAAATTTTACATAATTAATTTAAGTCAAAAAAATTTTGATAATGAATTATTTATATCAAAATATTTAAACATTGTTTTAATTTGGAACGATGGCATTGCTTTTGGTCTGTTGTCTAGTAAAGAAAACTATCTATATAATCTCATTAGTTTAATTATTATAATCATAATCTTGATCTTATTTTATCTAATTTATAAATCAAAAAACTTTAAAAAATTTTCCTATATTTTAGTAACAGGTGGGGCTTTGGGAAATGTATTTGATAGAATTCTCTACAAATCAGTTCCAGATTTTATTGATGTTCATTTTAATGGATTCCATTGGTTTATTTTTAATATTGCGGATATATTCATTACCATTGGAGTGATTTGCCTTATTTATGATGAAATTTTTATAGAAAAGACAGAGAATGATTAAAAAATCGATATTTATTATATTATTATTTTATTTTTTATCAGGATGCCAGTCCTTGAGAGATGGTTTAGAAGGAAACAAAAAATCAAAAAGTTCTGAAGAATTTTTAATTGAAAAAAAGAATCCATTAGTACTGCCACCAGATTATTCTAAACTTCCAGAACCTTCAGAAAAAAATGAACAAGATAAAAATGAATTTGATTTAAAAAAAATAATAGAAACCTCTGATAATAGTGCAAATTCAGAAACTGCAGTAAATGAATCCTTAAAAAAATCAATTATAGATAAGATTAAAAAAAATTGATGTTGACGAAGAGTATTAATTTAAAAAATTTTAAAATTTTTAAAAATAAAAAAAAAATTGAGAAAAAACTTAAAGTTTTATTAAACGAAAAAAATCAATTAATTAAATCTTTGAGCAAAAGTTACAATGATAGGTATGATTTAAAAAAAATCAAAAGTAATAAAAATTTTAGAGTAATTGGTATGGGTGGGTCAGCACTTGGTTCTCAGGCAATTTACAATTTTCTGAGAGAGAAGATAAAAAAAAAATTTTTGTTTTTTAATAATTTAAACTCATTTCAAAAGATAAACAAAAAAGATAAATTTACCAATCTCATTATCTCAAAATCAGGAAATACATTAGAAACCATAACAAATGCAAATATTCTTATAAACAGAAAGGATGAGAATATATTTATTACAGAAGATAAACCTAGCTATCTTCTAAAACTTGCATCAAAACTTAAATCAGAAGTAGTGCATCATAATAATTTTATAGGAGGCAGATATTCTGTTTTATCTGAAGTTGGAATGCTACCTGCTAATTTGATGGGCTTTAATCCTAAAAAATTTAGACAGTTTGATAATCTAATAAAGAATAAAAAGTTTTTAAATTCACTAGTTCTTAACACGGGTGCAATTTTAGACTTTGTAAAAAAAAAAAAATTTAATTCAATAATTATAAATTATGATGAAAAATCAGACTATTTTTTACAATGGTATCAACAGTTAGTTGCTGAAAGTTTAGGTAAAAAGGGCAAAGGAATCTTGCCTATTATTTCTACAATGCCAAAAGATAATCATAGCGTTATGCAACTTTATTTGGATGGATTCAAAAATAATTTTTATACTTTTTTTTCATGTGAGGAAAAAAATTCTAATAAATTAAATAAAGAAAATTTATTGCCAAGTCATAAATATTTAGGATTTCATACCCTAAATGAAATAATTCTAAGACAAAAAAAGGCTACAGAGAATGTTTTTTCTAAAAAAAAAATACCTTTTAGAAGTTTTGAAATCAAAAAAAGAAGTGAAAAAACTTTAGGTGAATTATTCTGTTATTTTATTTTTGAAACGATTTTATTAGGTAGATCACTCAATGTAAATCCATTTGATCAACCATCTGTTGAATTGATAAAAATAGAAACTAAAAAGCAATTTAAAGTTTAAAATTTACAAAATAATATCTTTGAAAGACCATATTTTTTTTCCTCTAATATCTCTAGTTCTTCAGGAAACTCATCACTTTCTTTATGATTTCTATGGATAATTATAATTCCATCTTTATCTAAAATTTTAGATTCAAAAATTTTCATAAGTAAATAACAAATATTTTTTTCTTTAAAAGGTGGGTCTAAAAAAATTATATTAAATTTTTTTTTAAAAATATTAAAGTTTAAATCTTTAAGAATATCCTTTTCAACTATTTTACATCTTTTTCCAAGATTTAAATTCTCAATATTTTTTTTTAGTATAGATAAGGAAACAGGATAATTTTCTATAAATATAACACTATCAGCTGCTCTTGAAAGTGCTTCTAATCCAAAAGAGCCCACTCCAGAAAATAAGTCAAGAATAGTTGAATTTTCTAAATTCAAATCAAATTTCTTTGAATGAACGATAACATTAAAGATAGACTCTTTAACTAAATCTTTCAGTGGCCTTGTTTTTTTGTCAGTTGAATCTAGGATCTTTCTACCTCTAAATTTTCCTGCCACAATTCTCATAAGTCTATAACTTTATATCCAATATCCTTTCTAAAAAAACCTTTATCCCAATTTAAAATTTTAAGATTTTCGAAAATTTTTTTTCGAGCACTAGAGAAATCATCAGATAGTGATACAAAATTTAAAACTCTTCCTCCAGTGGCTAAAATTTTGTTATTTCTAGAGATTGTTCCTGCGTGGAAACATAAGTTATTTTTACTGATATCTAGTTTGTCTAAGTTATTTATCAAAACATTTTTTTGATATTTATCTGGATAACCATTTGAACATAAAACCACACAAAGACTTTTTTCATTACTCCAGCTTATTTTTATTTTATCTAAAGTTTTTTCAACACAAGATAATAAAATTTCCAAAAGTTCAGTTTTTAATTTAGGTAATATTGTTTGGCACTCAGGATCTCCCATTCTCACATTATATTCAATTAGATATGGCTCATTATCCTTTATCATTAGCCCAGCATATAAAAATCCAACATAATCAATGTTTTGATCTTTGAGGCCCTGAAGAGTTGGTTTAATGATTTTTTCAATAATTTTTTTTTCCAAGCTTTCATTAATTAATCTAGATGGAGAATAGGCACCCATTCCTCCAGTATTTTTTCCTTTATCACCTTCAAATACTCTTTTATGGTCTTGTGCGGTCTCAAACTTTTTTATCGACACACCATCAGTGATAATAAAAAAACTCATTTCTTCACCATCTAGAAATTCTTCAATTAATATATTTTCTGCAAAACCAAATTTTCCATCAAATATTTCATCAACTGCTTGGTCTGCACTATTTTTATCTTCGCATATATAAACTCCTTTTCCTGCAGCTAAACCATCAGCTTTTATTACGATTGGATAATTTGATTTTTCTAAAAATTTCTTAGACTGAGAGGAGCTTTGAAAAACACCAAAATTTGCTGTTGGAATGCTATATTTTTTACAAAGATTTTTGGTAAAAATTTTTGACCCTTCAAGTTGTGAAGCTGCTTTATTTGGTCCAAATATTTTAACTTTGGTATCTTTTAAATAATCTACTAAGCCATCCACCAATGGTTTTTCAGGTCCAATAATTAAAAAATCTATACTTTTTTCAATAATCAAACTTTTGATTTGATCAAAGTTATTTATGTTAATTTCAATATTTTTTGCAATTTTATTTGTTCCTGCATTTCCTGGTATACAGTAAATATTTTCGACATTTTTTGAACTTTTTATACTGTGAGTAATTGCGTGTTCACGTCCACCACTTCCTATTATTCCAACATTCATATATAAATGTATAAACCAAAAATGTATAAAAAATTAGCTAAAATAAAATATTTACCAAATAATTTTCAAATTTTAGAAAAAGGCGATCATGTTATATGCGCTATTTCTGGTAAGCAGATAGGGCTTGAGGATTTGCAATATTGGAATGTTGAACTTCAAGAGCCATATTTTTCATATATAGAGGCTGCGAAAAAAAGAGAAGCAGAGTAATTTTATTTCCAACGGTTGTGTGACCATATCCATTTAGAAGGATTTTCTATTATCGTATTTTCTAACCACTTATTGAGTGCTAGAGTAATTTCATTAATAGAATCATTTTTTTTAAATTCAAATGGTTCAAAAACTTTAATTTCGAAGTTTATATTATTTGTTCTCACAATATTTATAGGCACAACTTTACAATTAAATTTTTTTACAAATTGTGCTGGAACGGTCGTTGTATAAGCCTCTTTGTTAAAAAAATTAATTTTTGGTCCTTCACTTACTCTTTGATCAATCATTAAAGCAATAGAGTATCCTTCCTTAAATAACCTTAAAGATTCACGTATTCCGGTTCTCCCTTTTTTAATTTGTTTTTTGCAAATATATTTTGTTCTTAATTTTTCCATTATTGTATTCATAAAAAAATTATTTAAAGGCCTATAAATAGCAGAAAGTTTGATACCTGATTTTTCAAGGTACATTGCCATTAGTTCAAAATTATCAAAATGACCAGATATAAATACTACACTATCATTATTTATTTTTAATTTTTCTAAAATATGAATACCAGAAATTTTTATATTTGCTTTTTTGTTATTTCTAAGTTCACTTAAAAAAATATATTCAGCAAAAATTTTTCCATAGTACTCCCACATTTCCAAAATATATTTTTTTATCTCATTATCTGATAAATTTGGAAATGCTATTCGCAGGTTATTTTCAACTGTTTTTTTTGGCCTAAAAAAGTGACCAACAATTTTGAAAATTTTTCCTGAAATTATTGATGAATTTTTTAAACCCAATATCTTGAAAATTGAAAAAAAGAAAATTATTACAATTGTTTCGATTGAATATCGTAAAAATTTAAACACTTTCATATAAATTGTCCAATTTATTTTTAATTTCGTTTAATTGATTTATTTTTAAATTTATTTTTACACAATTTATATTTTGTCTCAAATTTTCTTGCAGGCGTAAATAATCTTTTTCTGTAGTTAAAATTTTTGCATTTAGTTTTTTTGCCAAACTAATAATTTCATCAATATCCATTTTTGAGTAATTGTAATGATCAGGATATTCTAAATCTTTGAGTATTTTAAATTTATTCAAAAGTAACATTTCTAAAAATGTATTATGATTTCCAATTCCAGAAAAAACTATGAATGAATCTTCTACGTTAAAATCATTTAGATTTATGGGCTGATAAGTAGAATTATAAAAATTAAGTTTTTTAAGATTTTCAGAAAAGAAGGTTTTATTATTTAATTCATCTTTTTGATTTCCATTAACAACAATATTTTTATATTCATTTAAATTATCTAAACTTTCTCTTAAAGGACCTGAAGGAATAACTCTTCCATTGCCAAACATATTTTGCTGGTTAAAACAAACAAATGAGACGTCATAAGAAATACCTTTGTCTTGGAGACCATCATCAAAAATAGCTATTTTATATTCTTTTTCAGAAGCTTCTTTAAGAGCCTCTAATCTTGATTTATTAACAAAAGTTTTACCAAATTTTTCCAATAATTTTTGTTCATCAAATTGGTTTGTATGTTGTTTTTTAATAAAGCAGGCTTTAATTTTTTTTTCATTTAAAATTTTCATTAATTCGATCGCGAAAGAAGTTTTGCCAGTTCCACCCACATATATATTTCCTATACAAATTGTTTTAATGTTTTTTATGCTTTTTTTATTTCCTGATTTTAACTTTAAAAATAATTCATAAATTTTTGAAATTGGATAAAGAAAATTTGATAAGTAGTTAGGCTTTTTATAATCCCAAAATTTAGGTTTTTTTAATTTCATTTTTAAAAATTTGATTTATTTCTATCACACTTTTCTTAAGTATATTTTCTCCTATTTTTTTAAGGTTAATTTTTTTTCTATTTCTTTTTAATAGTAATTTTTTAGCGACCATATTTAGTTGATTTTGATTGTGAATTTTAAAAGTTAAATTCTTTTCTTTAAAAAGTTTAAATATTTCTTTAAAATTTCCAACATTTGGTCCATGAATAATGTTGAGACCAAATCTTGCTGGCTCTATAGGGTTTTGACCACCATGATTTACTATAGATCCACCCATAAATATAGTTTTAGCAATCTTAAAAAACTTTCTTGTTTCTCCATATGTATCAACTAAGTAAATATCAGTATTCTTTTCTATCTTTTTTTTTGAAGATCTAGTGATTATCTCAAGACCAAGAGATGTTAAATCACTTTTAATTTCTGAAACTCTATTAATGTGTCGTGGTATTATTATTGTTAATAAATTTTTAAATTTTTTCTTCAAATCTAGATGAGTTTTTCCAACAAGAATTTCTTCACTTTGGTGAGTGCTTGATGCAACAAAATTTAATCTTTTTTTTAGAGTAGATAAAACAATTCGAGGTAGCATTTCTTCATTAGTGTCTTTATTGTCAGAAAATTTTAAATTTCCAATATTTTTAATTTTCTTGCATTTAAATTTTTTTAAGTATTTTGATGTTTCAATATTTGCTGGATAAGCAATATCAATTTTTTGAAAAGTGTTTTTTGAAAAATTTTCAAAAATATTCCACTTGTTAAATGATTTATTTGTAATCCTTGCATTCATCAACAAGAGGGGTATAGAATTTTTTTTAATTTCCCTAAACATACAAGGCCAAATTTCCGAATCTATAAATATAGCTATTTTGGGTTTCCAATAATTAATAAATTTTGATGTAAAATATATAAAATCGATAGGAAAAAATTGATGAATTGTCTTTTTAAATTTAAAATTTTTAAATATTTCTGAAGAGCTCAAAGTAGAAGTGGTAACTAAAATATTTTTTATATTTTTATTTTTTTCTAATTCTTTGATTAGAGGTACAATGCTTAAAAATTCACCAACACTTGCAGCATGAAACCATATTAGATTTCCTGTTTTTCTCTTTTTTAAATTAATTGAAAATTTTTCTAAAAATCTTTTTTTGTCTTCTTTATTTTTTATTAATCTAAATATTATGATTAAGGGTGATAGTAGAATTATTATAATAAATAAAATTTGATAAAAAAAAAACATTATTCTTTTCTGATTTGTTTATCATAAAAATTTTTATATTGTTTAGAATTTTGCAATAACTCCTCATGTTTACCTGATGCAATTATTTTACCACTCTCAACAACAAATATTTTATTCGAGTTTAATACTGTTGAAAGCCTGTGTGCTATAACTATTGTGGTCTTATTTTTAGTTAAAACATCAATGGCTGATTGAATTTTTTCCTCGGTTTCAGAGTCTAAAGATGATGTTGCTTCATCAAGCAAAATAATTTGGCTTTTTTTTAGTATTGCTCTTGCTATTGAGATTCTTTGTTTTTCACCACCTGATAAACGAATACCATTTTCACCAATAATTGTTTCATATTTTTTAGGAAGTTCGTTAATAAACTCATCACAATAAGAAAGTTTTGCAGCTTCTATAATCTCGGACTCAGAGGCATCAAGATTTGCATAAGCAATGTTATTTTTAATTGTGTCATCAAATAAAGTAGTATCTTGACTAACTAAGGATATTTTTTCTCTGAGAGATTTAATTTTTACACCATAAATAGACTGACTATCAATTTGTATATCCCCTGATTTTGCATTGTAGAATCTTGGAATTAAATTCATGATTGTAGACTTTCCAGAACCACTAAGTCCAACTAAAGCAGACATCTTTCCACCTTCAATGTCTAAATCTATGCCATTTAAAATAACTGGATTGTTTTCATCATATTTGAAAAATACATTTTTAAATTTTATGTTTGCATTATTTATTTTCAAATCTATTGCTTCGTCTTTATCTTTAACCTGGTTTTTATGATCTATGATTGGCAATATTCTTGCAGCAGCAGATAATCCTTGACTAATTGACATATTAACAGTCGCTAGTGATCTTACTGGTTGGTAAGCAAGCATCATTGCCGCTAAAAAAGAAAAGAAATTATTTATATCTATTTCATTTTTTATAATTAGTTTTCCTGAGTAAAAAATTAGGATAGCAATCATTATCCCTGTAAAAGTTTCCATTACTGGTGAAACACGAACATAAACAGTTCTAATTTTTGCATTTTTATTTTTTAAAATTTCCAAATGTTCATCAGAACGTTTGATTTCATAGTTCTCTTTTTGAAATATCTTAATTAATTTGTGGTTCTTAAATATTTCAATTAAATAAGAATTTAAAAAACCAGATCTTTGTTGTGCTTCAGTTGCAACCTTACCAACTCTCTTACCTAAACTTTTTGCTGCTGTGCTTGCAAGAGGTATCATTATTATTGCAATTAAGGATAATTTCCAGTTTTGATAAAACATCACTATTAAAAGCCCTATCAAAGTCAACGTATCTTTAAAAATTGCTAAAATTGCATCACTAAGCATATTTGTAATATGAGTGACATCATATGTAAGATTAGAAATAAATTTTCCTGAGTGTTTTGTATCAATTAATTTAGTGTCAGCTCTTATTAAAGATGAAACCATGTCAAATTGTAGAAGTTTCTTTATTTCTTCACCGACATTGATCATTGTAGCTTTGGCTAAATAAAGTGAAATTCCTTTTGCAGAAAAAGTAATTACTATTAATGCAGGAATTAAAAAAATTAACGTTTCGTCTTTATCGATAAATATTTTCTTTATTGCAGGATCGAGTAACCATGCTATTGATGATGTAGCACCTGCTACCATTATTGAAAAAAAAGCAGCTAAAAAAATTTTCCCTAAAAAGTTTTTTGAATAATCATCGTATAATCTTTTTATAATTTCACTTGATTTCATAAGTTTATTTTTCCTAAGAAAATAAAAATTAAAACTAAAAGACCAAATGAATTATTACTTTTAAATATCTTTAAACAATTATTAATATTTTTTGGATCAAATGATTTTAATTGATAGAAAAATAAATGTATTATCATAAGAACTGCTCCAATATAGAATAAAAAATTAAAATTCATAAATTGATCTAGAGCTAAGTATGATAAAATTGTTATTAAGTAGCATGTGAAAAGTAATTTTTTTGGACTATCTTTAAATTTAATTGATGTAGATTTTACTCCTATTATTTCATCATCTGTAATATCTTGATACCCATATATAGTGTCGTATCCAAGTGTCCAAAATATGGCTCCAAAATATAAAATAATTGGTATTATGTTGATTTCATTCTCTATTGAAGTCCAACCAAGAATTAAACCATAATTAAAAGTTATTCCTAAAAATAATTGAGGCCAGTATGTAAATCTTTTCATATATGGATAAGTAAACGCAAGTGGCATAGAACAAAAAGCTAAAATAATTGTTAATTTATTAAAATTAATCAATACGATTAAAGCTAAAAAACACAGTAGTGCAGCGCAGATCAGTCCAAGTAAAATTGAGATTTTTCCAGAAGCGATTGGTCTATTTTTTGTTCTTGAAACTTTTTTATCAAACTCTTTATCAACTATATCATTAATAATACATCCAGCAGATCTCATTAGCACAGAACCTAAAAAAAATAATAATAAATAAAAAAAATATAAAGTTAGATTTGAATTAAAGTCATAGGCCAAAGTAAGGCCCCAGGAGCAGGGCCAAAATAACAACATATAGCCAATAGGTCTTTTTAATCTAGTAAGTTCTAAAAATAAGTTTATTTGATGCATAAAAAATACTTGTAAATAACAAAGGCAAGATTGATAATCAAACTGATTCGTATGAATATAGATTACACTGTCACAGCACTAATGTTTCCAGCTATTCCACTTCTAATGAGTGTTTACAGCAATAGATTTCATACTTTAAGTAAATTAATTAGAGAACTACATGATGAGCATGTATATGAAAAACATATTCCACCAGAGTGGAAGAAGCAGTTTATAAATTTAAGTGGAAGAATAACTTTATTGAGATGGACAATTCTGTTTGCTGCTTTTGGTTTTTTATTTAACATGCTTACAGTTCTTGGGCTTTATTTAAATGAACTTTTTGTTGCAAGATTAATTTTCGGTTCCTGTTGCTTATCTATGATTGTATCAATCCTATTTTTTATTAGAGAAATACATCTGTCAACAAATGCTCTTAAATTACATATGTCAGATATGGACGTTGATGTAAATTAAGGTATAATTACAGCAGGTCCTAAAATTTTTCTACTCTCCAAATCTTGATGTGCTTTAATTATTTCATTTAGCGAATATTTTTTAAAAATATTCAATTTAAATTTTTTTGTCATAAACATTTCAAAAACTTTATTTGCCGCCTCATCTAATTCTTCCTTAGTCGATGTATAGTGAGCGATGCTAGGTCTTGTTAAGTATAATCCTTTTGGTGCTAAAGATTTTGCAACATTACATGGCTCTATCGGACCAGATGCATTTCCAAAAGAAACCATCATCCCCCTAACTTTTAAACATTCAATTGAACCATCAAAAGTTTTTTTACCTACACCGTCGTAAACTACTGGAACACCAATTCCATTAGTTATTTCTTTTACTTTTTCTGCAAAGTTTTCTTTTGAATAATTGATTACATGATCACAGCCATTACTTTTTGCTATTTCAATTTTTTCATCAGATCCAACTGTTCCAATAACAGTGCAACCTAAGCTTTTTGCCCACTGACAAAATATTTGTCCAACTCCACCTGCAGCTGCATGAAATAAAATAGTTTCACCTGATTTTACTGGATAAGTTTTATGAAGAAGATAAAAAACTGTGAAACCTTTTGTCATTAATGTTACAACATTTTCTAATTCAATCTCATTTGGAACTTTGACCAATTTTTTTGTTGGAAAAATTCTGTGTGTTGCATATGAACCAATTGGCATTGAAGCGTAAGCAACTTTATCACCAATTTTAAAGTCTTTGACATCTGGTCCAATTTTTTCAATTATTCCTGCACCTTCAATTCCAATATTTGATGGTAACTCAACAGGATAAAGACCTGATCTGTGATAGGTATCAATATAATTTAAACCAATAGCTTCATTTTTAATTAAAACTTCACCTGATTTTGGTTCACCTAATTGAATATCTTTTAGCTCTAAAACCTCTGGTCCACCGTTTTTTGAAATTATGACTGCTTTCATTTTACAAATGTACCATTATGATAATCTTGAACAGCTTGCAAGATTTCTGCTTTGGTATTCATTACAAAAGGCCCACCTCTTGCAATTTCCTCATTAATTGGTTTGCCTGATATAACTAGAAATTTTGTTTTTGTTTTTGCTTTAATTTTTAATTCTTCACCTTTTGTGAGTAATATTAGAGTGCTATTTTTTACATCATCATGTTTTTTGGAACCAATTTCTATTTCACCATCAATTAAATAAACAAAAGTATTATGTGTTGATGGTAAATTAAAATTAAATTCTTTATCTTTATTTAACTCAACATCAAAATATACAGGCTCAACGTTGTGTCCTTTTACAGGACCTTCAGCTTTTTCAAATTTTCCAGCTATTACTTTTACTTGCTTATCTTGATCTTGATGCACACTCATTTTATCTGCATCAATATAGATATATTCAGGTTTACTCATTTTTAATTTTGCTGGCATATTAATCCACAATTGAAATCCATGAAGTTTTCCTTCCTTCATTGCAGGCATTTCAGAATGAATAATTCCACTTCCAGTTTTCATCCATTGAACATCTCCTGCTGTCATTCTTCCTTCACCACCAGTGCTATCTTTATGTTCAAAATCACCAGCCAACATGTAAGTAACTGTTTCAATACCTCTATGCGGATGTGGAGGAAAACCAGCAATATAGTCTTTACTATTTTCTGAACCAAATTCATCTAACATCAAAAAGGGATCAAAATAATTTGGTTCAACACCAATGCTTCTCTTAAGTTTAACGCCAGCTCCATCAGATGCAGGGATAGGATCAATAATTTGTTTTACTTCAATATTTTTCATATTGTTCAAATAATTAATTAAAAATTTATTTCAAGGTTACTTTTTGTCTAAACAATAACCTTTAGCACCATTCACAACTAAAAATAAAAATCCACCAGCTAAAGCAATATTTTTCATGAATGCGATGAATTGCATTTGATCTGAAAAATCGTTGTGAAAGATAATAGCTGTAGCTAGACAAAATAAACTTAAAGCTCCTGCAGCAATTCTTGTTTGATAACCAATAATAATTAATATTGGCCCAACTATTTCTAAAATAATTGCTGGTATTAATAAAAATCCAGGAAGGCCAAAACTTTCCATCCAACCAATTGTTCCCTCGTAATTTCCTATTTTGTGAAATCCACTTAACAAAAAAACTATAGAGATAAAAATTCTACCAATTAAATCTAATATATTTGTCATATTCTATTTATTGTGTGATCCATCACAGAATGGCGGATTGTTAGTTTGTTTGCAAGCACAAAAAAACATTTTTTTTGTCGCTTCAGCTTTATATGTAACAGGATTAAATTCTGATCCTTTGTGAGAGCCGTCACAAAAAGGTTGTTTTGAACTTTTACCACAACTACACCAATAATAAGATTTTCCTTCTTCAACATTTACTGCAATTGCACCATCACCCGCTCTCTGACCTTTAGTCATTTTCCTCCTTAAATTTAAATTAAATTTGTTAATTCATTTAAACTCTTAATTTCATTAGTAGGTTTATAATCTAAATTGTCAAAGATATTATTATTTCTATTAACCCAAATAGCTTGGTAGCCATAATTTCCTCCACCAGAGACATCCCATGTATTTGCACTTAAGAAAGCAATTTCGTCTTTTTTTATTTTATATTTTTTTACTGGCATGTCGTAGACTTTAGAGTCTGGTTTATAAATTCCAACTTCTTCAATAGAAAAGATATCATCAAATAAATTATTTAGATTATTACTTTTAACTAATTCATTTAGTAGTGATGGAGTCCCATTTGAAAGAATAGCTAATTTAAATTTTTTTTCTTTTAGAGCTTTTAAAGTTTCTGAAACTTCTTTGTAGGGTGATAAGATTTTATATAAATTGAGTAATTCATTTTTCATTGAAGAGTCTATATTAAAAGCTTTCATAGATTTATCTAAGCTATCTTCTGTAATTTGCCAAAAATCTTTGTGTCTTCCCATCAAACTTCGAAGCCAAGTGTATTCTAACTGGGTGGTTCTCCAAAAATTTGCAAAAGGCTCCCATTTATCTCCAATTTTATCTTTACATTTTTCAGCAGCAGAATTTACATCAAACAATGTTCCGTAAGCATCAAAAATTATTGCTTTAACATTTTTCATAAACTAACTTAACACAAATGAGCAATATTAGATTATTTTTTTCAAACACATTATCTGCAGATACAACCGATAGATTAGATAAGTCTCAATCACATTATTTGGCTAAAGTTATGCGTATTAAAGAAAGTGAAGTTTTTTCAATATTTAATCAAAATGGAGAATGGGAAGCAAAAGTTTTGAAAATATCCAAAGGTATTGTTGAATTTAAAACAGTTAAACAATTAAGAAAAAAAGAAAGTTCAAAAGAATTATGGCTAGCATTCTCTCCAATAAAATCAAACTATCAAAATTTTATGATTCAAAAAGCAACAGAATTAGGTGTAACAAAATTCTTGCCCATTATTTTTGACAGAACAGTTGTGAGAAAAATTAATAATGAGCGTTTACAAAAAATAGTTATTGAAGCAAGTGAACAATCAAATCGTCTAAATGTGCCTGAAATTGAGAAAGCGCAAAATTTAAAAAATTTTTTAAATGCAAATTCAATGGATTTAATTTTTACAGATTTAAATTCTGATAATAAAAAAATTGATAAATTAAAGTTAACAGATAAACCTATTTGCATTATAATAGGTCCAGAGGGTGATTTTTCAGAGGCTGAGAGAGAGGAGATTCTCTCTTTTAAAGGTGTTCAGTCTCTAAAAATTAATGAGAATATTTTAAGATCAGAAACAGCAGTGATATCAGCTATTTCGATCATAAATTATGTGATTAATTGATAAATTGTCGCGAAAACTAAAGTGTAATTTTTATAAAAGGGCTTTATATAGCTATTAAAAATGAAAAAAATTTTTTACATATTTTCAGGAATTTTTATATCGCAAAACGCGTTTGCTAATCAGCCAGTTGACTGGCAATTAGGATTTCAAAAAGCTGCATCAGAGTCTATGAGAGAAATAGTTGCTTTTCATGACAAACTTTTATTACCAATTATTATTGCAATAAGTGTGTTCGTTTTATTTTTAATGCTTTATGCATGTGTAAGATTTAGAGCATCAGCTAATCCAAACCCTTCGAAAAGAACGCACAATGTTACAGTAGAAGTTTTATGGACTTTAATTCCATGTTTAATTCTAATAGTCATGGCAGTCCCTTCATTTAAAATTTTATATAAACAAGACACAATACCAAAAGCAGATTTAACAATTAAAGCTATCGGTTATCAGTGGTACTGGGGATATGAGTATCCGGATGAAAATATAATTTTTGACTCTTATATGATTGAGGAAAAAGATTTAGAAGCAAATCAACCAAGATTATTAGCAGTTGATAATGAAGTAGTAGTCCCAGTTGATAAAGTTGTAAAAGTTTTAATCACTGCTAACGATGTTTTGCACGCTTGGGCTTTACCATCATTTGGAGTGAAAAGAGATGCAGTGCCTGGAAGAATTAATGAAACATGGTTTAAAGCAGAAAAAGTTGGAACATACTATGGTCAGTGTTCAGAACTATGTGGAATTAAGCACGCATTCATGCCAATAACCGTTAAAGTGGTAAGTGAGGAAGATTACCAAGAATGGTTATCTGAGGCGCGAGTAAAATTTGCAAAAGAAGAAATTGAAAATGAAAAACTTAAATTAGCGAGTAAATAAATATGTATACACAAACAGCACCACACAACGATCATCATACACCAACAGGTTGGAAACGTTGGGCGTACTCTACTAATCATAAAGACATTGGTACAATGTATTTAATTTTTGCAATTGTTGCAGGAGTTATAGGTACGGCATTTTCAGTTTTGATGAGAATGGAATTGATGCATCCTGGTGATGGTATTTTAGGTGGGAATTATCATTTATATAATGTCTTAGTTACTGGCCATGGTTTAATTATGATTTTCTTCATGGTTATGCCTGCTATGATTGGTGGTTTTGGTAATTGGTTTGTTCCAATTATGATTGGTGCTCCTGATATGGCATTTCCTAGAATGAATAATATTTCTTTCTGGTTATTACCTGTTTCATTAACTTTATTAATTTTATCAATTTTTGCTGACGGCCCTCCAGGACAAACAGGAGTAGGTGGTGGTTGGACTATTTATCCACCTTTATCATCCAAAGCAGGTCAGCCTGGACCAGCAATGGATTTAGCAATTTTGAGTTTACACTTAGCAGGTGCTTCATCGATTTTAGGAGCAGTAAATTTTATAACAACGATTTTAAATATGAGAACTCCAGGTATGACATTACATAAGATGCCATTATTTGCTTGGTCAATCTTGGTAACAGCTTTCTTATTATTATTATCTTTACCAGTCTTAGCTGGAGCAATTACAATGTTATTAACAGACAGAAACTTTGGAACCGCCTTTTTTGAGGCGCAGACCGGAGGAGATCCAGTCCTATTTCAACATTTGTTTTGGTTCTTTGGTCATCCGGAAGTTTATATTTTAATTTTACCAGGTTTTGGAATGATTAGTCATATTGTTTCAACATTTTCTAGAAAACCAGTTTTTGGTTATCTAGGTATGGCATATGCTATGGTTGCAATTGGAATAGTTGGTTTTGTGGTATGGGCTCATCATATGTACACAGTTGGATTAAGCACAGATACTAAAGCTTATTTTTTAGCAGCTACAATGATTATCGCTGTTCCAACAGGTATTAAAATTTTCTCATGGATAGCAACTATGTGGGGTGGATCAATTTCATTCAAAACACCTATGATGTGGGCTCTTGGTTTTATATTCATGTTTACAGTAGGTGGTGTAACAGGTGTTGTACTGGCAAATGCAGGTGTAGATACTGCAATGCATGATACTTATTATGTGGTCGCTCACTTCCATTATGTACTTTCATTAGGTGCAGTTTTTGCAATTTTTGCAGGTTTCTATTATTGGTTTTCAAAAATGTCAGGTTATGAATATTCTGAATGGATGGGCCAATTGCATTTTTGGTTAACATTTATTGGTGTTAATTTAATTTTCTTCCCCCAACATTTCTTAGGTTTAGCTGGAATGCCAAGAAGATATGCAGACTATCCAGATGCATTTGCAGGATGGAATTATATTTCTTCAATAGGTTCTTATGTTGCTGTTGCTGGGTTAGTAGTATTTTTTGCAAACCTTATTTATGCTTTTGCAAAGAAGAAAGCAGCTGAACAAAATCCTTGGGGAGAAGGGGCTACAACTTTAGAATGGACTGTACCATCTCCACCAAATTTCCATACATTTGAGGAATTGCCAAAGTTTGTTGATGATCAAGAAACAGAAAAATCACACAGCTAAAATAAAAGCTAAAAAAATTGATGGATAATTCAAAGTTAAAAAAAAGAAGTTTATCACAAGAAGATTTATTAAATTTTTCTGAGTTATTTAAATTAATGAAGCCAAGAGTTATGTCCTTGGTGATTTTTACATGTGCAGTTGGTTTGTTAACCGCACCAAATCTTGTTTCAACAAAAGATGCTATAATTGGAATTTTATTAGTCTCATTAGGAGCTGGTGCAGCTGGAGCATTAAATATGTGGTATGAGTCTGATCTTGATGCTTTGATGACGAGAACTTGTTTAAGACCTATACCAACAGGTAAAGTGAACAGAAATCAGGCTTTTATATTTGGAGTAACTCTTTCAATTGTTTCAGTAGTAGCACTGGATTATTTTACGAATAGAATTTCAGCTGCAATATTACTTCTAACAATTTTATTTTATGTTTTTGTTTATACAATTTGGCTAAAAAGACGAACACCACAAAATATTGTTATTGGTGGAGCTGCTGGAGCATTTCCCCCTGTAATTGGATGGACAATAGCAACAGATTCACTTTCAATTGAACCATTAGCCTTTTTTTTGATTATATTTTTTTGGACTCCTTCGCATTTTTGGGCCTTAAGTTTGTATAAATCTGATGATTATAAAAAAGCCAATATACCAATGCTTCCTTTAACAAATGGGGTTGAGAGTACAAAAATAAATATATTTGTTTATTCTTTATTAATGCTGCCAGTTATAACTTTTCCATATTTAATTAATTTTGTTGGATTAGTTTTTTTAGTTCCATCGCTATTGTTAACTCTTTATTATAATTTTTTATGTTTTGAACTTTATAATTATAAAAAGAATAAATTTAACTCTAAAAAAGCCAAATCTATATTTGGGTATTCAATATTATATTTATTTTTAATTTTTGTGCTTTTTCTGATAGATAAGATTTTATGATAACGCCAGATAAAAAAACTAAAAGAAAAAATGTTATTACTGCTTTAGCTATAATTGCTTTTATGATTTTTCTTTTCTTTTTTACTTTATATAACACAGGAGTATTTGATAGAGCCATATGATTGAAAGAAAAAAATTAACACCACTAGTTTTGGCTGGAATTTTTGTTTTAATGCTAGGCTTGTCGTATGCAGCAGTTCCTTTGTATGATCTTTTTTGTAGAGTTACTGGCTTTGGGGGTACCACTCAAGTGTCTAACAATGCTCCAAAAATAGTATTAGATAAAGTTGTAAGTGTTAGATTTGATACTAATGTAAATAATCTACCGTGGGATTTTAAAGCTAAATCAAATGTTATAGATGTTAAAGTTGGTCAAGTTAACAAAATTGAGTTTGAAGTAACTAATTATAGTGACGAGCCAACAGCTGGAGTAGCAAGTTTCAATGTTTCACCTGCTAGTTTTGGTAAATATTATAGTAAACTGGGGTGTTTTTGTTTTGAAAAACAAGAATTAAAAGCTGGTGAAAAAGCAACTTATGTTATGACTTTTTATTTAGACCCCGAAATGGTCAATGATCCGACTGTGAAAAACCTAGAAGATGTAACTATGTCGTATACTTTTTTCTCGACAGATTACTATAAACAATCATAATCCGAAAAAATGTCAGCTGAAAAAAAACACGATTACCACCTAGTAGATCCAAGTCCTTGGCCAATCTATACATCTTTCTCATGCCTAGTTTTAGCTTTGGGAGCAGTTTATTATATGCATTCAGATGTATCATGGGGAATGTATTTAGGTCTGGCTCTATTAATTTATGGAGCCTATATGTGGTTCAGAGATGTTGTGATTGAAGCTGAGCATCAAGGTCATCACACTCCTGTTGTTCAAATTCATCATCGTTATGGAATGACATTATTTATTGCTTCAGAGGTAATGTTTTTTGTTGCATGGTTTTGGGCTTACTTTGATGTAAGTCTTTTTCCAAATGAATTTGTTGGAAATGTATGGCCGCCAAAAGATATTGAGACTTTTGATCCTTGGGATATTCCATTAATCAACACATTAATTTTGCTATTATCAGGAACAACGGTTACTTGGTCTCATCATGCTCTTTTAGAAGATGACAGAAAAGGTTTTATTAATGGTTTAATCTTAACGGTGATCCTTGGAGTTTGTTTTACCGCTTTACAAGCTTATGAATATCATCATGCAACATTTGCTTTCTCAGATCATATTTATGGATCAGTATTTTATATGGCAACAGGATTTCATGGTTTTCATGTAATTGTTGGAACTATTTTCTTGGCAGTATGTCTATGGCGTGGAAAATTAGGTCACTTCAATAAAGATCATCACTTTGGTTTTGAAGCAGCCGCGTGGTATTGGCACTTTGTTGACGTTGTTTGGTTATTTTTATTCGCTGCTATATATATTTGGGGAAGTTAATTTGATCCTTGAAACATAAATTTTTATTTTCAGTTTTTGTAATTTTTTTCATTTTAGTTTTTATTTCCCTAGGCTCATGGCAAATTATTCGATTAAATTGGAAAAATAATCTTATTTTGGAAATTGAAACTTCTTTAAAAAAACCTCCAGTTCAATTGTCTGAGACAAACGCAGCTAATTTCTTGAAGATAAAAACATCAGGTTCCATAGATTTTGATAAACAAATTTATTTATATAATTTAAATGAAAATGGTACACCAGGCTTTGAAGTTATAAATCCTTTAATAATTAATAGTAAAAATTATTTAATTAATAGGGGGTGGATACCTTTTAAAAAAAAAGGCTCCGAGGAAATTTATGAGTTTGATGAAAGTAATATTATTGGAATACTTAGATCTCAAGGAAGAAAAAATATTTTTAAACCAGATAATGATATTAAAGAAAATTATTGGTTTAGTTTAGACCGAGATGATATTTTAGAGTTTACAGGCAAAAAATTTTCCAATTATATAATATATTTAGATGGTAATTATCAATCTCCAAAACCAAAAAAAATTACTGCTAATATTTCTAATAATCATAAAAAATATGCAATTACTTGGTTTTCATTAGCGATTTCAATTCTTTTGTTATATTTATATTTTAGAAGAAAAAATTATTAAATGAATTACATCAGCACTAGAAATATTTCAAATAACTTCAGTTTTAAAGACGTTTTCATTAAAGGTTTGGCTGATGATGGTGGTTTGTATATTCCTAAATCTCTTCATAAATATACCCAAAAAGATTTAAATAGTTTTGAAAATTTACAATATACAGATTTAGCAAAAAAAATTATCTATCCATTCACGGGGGATTTTGTGAGTGAAAAAGATTTAAGTGATATCATAGATAAATCATACTCAGTCTTTAGAAAAAAAAATGTTGTAGAGCTTAACAAGGTTGGTGATAGATTTGTTCTTGAACTATTTCATGGTCCAACATTAGCTTTTAAAGATGTTGCTATGCAACTCTTGGGTAATTTTTACGAATATTATTTAAGTAACAAAAATGAAAAAATAAATATAGTTGTAGCAACATCAGGTGATACAGGAGCTGCAGCGATTGATGCGATTAAAGGAAAAAAAAATATAAATATATTTGTACTTCACCCACATAATCGAATTTCTCCTGTTCAGAGAAAATTAATGACAACAGGGAACGAAAAAAATGTATTTAATGTTGCTATAAATGGGAACTTTGATGATTGTCAAAATTTGGTTAAAGCAATGTTTGCTGACAAATCATTTTCTAGTTCAATCAATATGTCTGGAGTTAATTCAATAAACTGGGCAAGAATTATTGCTCAAAGCGTTTATTATTTTTATAGTTTTTTCTTGATTAAGGATAGATCTAAACCAATTAATTTTTCTGTTCCAACTGGAAATTTTGGAGATGTGTATGCTGGTTATTTGGCAAAAAAAATGGGCCTACCAATTAATAAGCTTGTAGTAGCAACTAATCAAAACGATATATTACATAGAGCTATTTCTAAGGGTGAATATACTATTGAAAAAGTTTCTGAGACCATTTCTCCTAGCATGGACATTCAACTAGCCAGTAATTTTGAAAGACTTTTGTATGATGTCAATAATCATGATGATATTGAGACAGCTACGGTTATGAAAGACATAAAAGAAAAAGGAAATTATATCATTGATAAAAAAAAATTAGAAAAGATAAATGTTGATTTTTTATCTGCAAGAGTCAATGAAGATGAAGTTATAAAAACTATAAAAGATGTTCACGATAGACATAAAACCATCATAGATCCTCATACTGCAATTGGTTTTAATGCTTTTGACAAGGTTAAATTGAAAGGAAATAATGTGGTGTTAGCTACTGCTCATCCATGCAAGTTTCCAGATGCAATAAAAAAGTCAATAGATCAAAATGCCGATTTACCCGAAGAATTAATGTTTATAATGGATGAGAAAGAAAAATATGATATAATTGATAATAATCTAGATAAAATCAAAAAACATATTAAAGAGAGAATTTAATGAAAATAAAAGAAAATGAAACTGTACCTAATTCAGAAGTTTTTGTACTTGAAAATGGTGAGCCAGTAAAAAAAAATATAGAAAATATTTTAAAAAATAAAAAATCGGTAATTTTTGGATTACCTGGAGCTTATACCTCAGTTTGTTCCGCAAAACATTTGCCAGGTTATGTTAACAATAGTGAAAAATATAAGCAAAAAGGAATAGATCAAATTATCTGTATGTCTGTTAATGATCCGTTTGTTATGAATGCATGGGGCAAAGAAAATGACGTAGGTGATAAAATTATAATGGTGGGAGATCCTTTTTTAAACTTTACTAAAGCGATAGGCGCTGAAGTAGATAAAAGTGGAAGAGGGTTAGGAATTAGATCCAATAGATACACAATGTTTGTAGATAGTTTAAAAGTTATTAAAATTCAGGAAGAAAAAGACACAGGTTCGTGTGAAATATCAGCCGCAGAAAACTTTTTAAAATTAATCTAGTCCGGCCGCTTTTTTCGCTAACAAATCAACTTCTTCGTTTAATGGATCTCCCGCATGAGCTTTAACCCAATTCCATTTCACATTTAAACTTTTATCTAAATTATAAAGTTCCATCCAAAGATCTTTATTTTTTACCTCTTCTTTTTTTGAATTTTTCCAATTATTTTTGACCCATGTATTTATCCATTCAGTTATCCCAAGTTTTACATATTGAGAGTCTGTAAAAATATTTATTTCCTCATCAGAATTTATATTTTTTAGAGCATTTATTGGAGCCATTAATTCCATTCTATTGTTAGTGGTATTCTTTTCATTTCCATTAATTTTTTTGATCTCTCCATTATAATTTATTATAGCCGCCCAACCCCCTTTCCCTGGATTTTCTAAACATGAACCATCAGTATAAATTTTAATCATTAATTAAGGTAATCTTTATAGTTGCGTAAATTATTATGTATTAATATTTTTTGGTAATACTCGCTTGGATCTTTAATTTTTATTAATGCTGTTTTAGGAGTATTTGTATAATCATAAAGTCTAGTTAAAAAATATCTCATTGCAGCACCACGACATAAAATATTTAATGAATTTCTTTCTTTAACTGAAAATTTTTTGATACTCTCATATCCTTTAACTAAACTTTTTACCTTTTTTTTATTTAAAATAAATCTATTTTTAAATTTATCAAAACACAATGCATTAATACATATCGCAATTTCATACATAAAATAATCATTAGCAGCAAAATAAAAATCAATAATTCCAGATAGTTTATTATTTTTGAAGAAAATATTATCTATAAATAAATCTCCATGAATTATTCCGTTGGGTAATCCTTTAGGCCAATTATTTTTTATATCTTTAAAATTTATTTTTAGAAATTTTTCTATATTTGTGAATTTTTTTGATTTAAATTTAATACTATTTAATAATGGATTTAAGTTTTTTATCCCCATAGAGTTTTTTCTATAAAGTTTAATTTTTTTAGTAGAAGAATGCATTTCAGCAATCATTTTTCCAATGTCATAACAATTTTTGATATTGAGTGTCTTTTTATCTTTTCCTTTAAGAAAAGAGACAATACATGCAGTCTTATTTCTTAATTTAAACAAATAATTTCCTTTTTTGTTTCTTAATGGTTTTGGACAATTAATTTTTGACTCGTTTAATTGATCCATTAATTTCATAAAAAAGGGTATTTCTTTTTTAGAAACTCTTTTTTCAAAAATAGTCAAAATAAACTTTTCTTTTTTTGACCTTATTAAATAATTTGTATTTTCTATACCTTGCTTGATACCTTTAAAGCTAATAAATTTTTTACTATCAAAATTTTTGTTTATATTAAAAAGATCTTTTTTATTTATTTTTGTGTATACAGCCATTTAATTTAATTTTTTTGGAATTCTAAAAACAACGTTTTCTTTTATTGCTTCTACTTCATCTATCTTGACTGTAAATCTTTTTTTTAAACTATTAATAAAATTATTTACTAAAATTTCTGGAGCTGATGCACCAGATGAAATTCCAATAGTTTCAGATTTTTCAATTAGTTCATATGGGATTTCACTTTGTGAGTGGATTAATTGAGAATTTAAACATCCAGATTTTTTAGCAACCTCAACAAGTCTAACCGAATTAGATGAATTTCTACTGCCAATAACAAAAAATAAATCACATTTTTTTGCAATATTTTTTACTGCCATTTGTCTATTTGTTGTTGCGTAACAAATGTCTTCCTTCATTGGCTCTTTAATATTTGGAAATTTTTCTTTTAAAATATCTATTATTTCCTTTGTATCATCTACAGACAAAGTTGTTTGAGTTACATAAGAAATTTTATTCAGATTTTTGGTTTTATATTTTTTGGCTTCTTCTTCATTTTGAATAAGATCTATAGATCCATCAGGTAATTGTCCCATTGTACCAATAACTTCAGGATGATTTTGGTGACCTATTAAGACTAAATGATAACCAGCTTTATGGAGATTTTCTGCTTCTCTGTGTACTTTTGAAACTAAAGGGCAAGTAGCATCAACATAAGTCATATTATAATTTTTTGCATCTTCAGGAATTTGTTTTGGGACACCATGAGCAGAAAATATAACTGGTCTTGATCTATCTTCTATTTCTTCAAGTTCCTCAACAAAAATAGCTCCTTTATTTTTTAAATCATCAACCACATATTTATTATGAACTATTTCATGTCTTACATAAACAGGAGCTCCATATTTTTGAATTGATTTTTCTACAATCTCTATAGCTCTCTCAACTCCAGCGCAAAAACCTCTCGGTGCAGATAATAAAATTTTGATTTCTTTATTTTTCATTTTTTTCTAAAAGATATTCCAGCAATATATGTGGAAAGGTCAAAGACGCCAAACCTATAAATATAACTTTAAATATAGCCTCATTTAATTGATTTAGATCGAGTAAAAAATATAAAGCTACAATGAAAATAATAGCTGTGATTAGAGAAAGTGGCAAAGCTTTATTAAAAAATAAATTAATACCTTTTTTTATATTTTCCTTATCGAGTTCTGAACTAAGTGAAATAATATGTCTAACAGAATGTAAGAAACAAAAATAAATAGTGAAAGCAAAAAAAGGTGAAAAAAAATAATTAATTGCTAATATTGATGGAACTTCAAAATAAAAAGAAGCAGATTCTTTACCAGAAATTAAATAAGAAGATAAAATAGTTAAACCAAGCATTAATTCAAAAAAATAATATTTTTCTAAATTAAAAAAAAAATCTGTGAAAGCAGCACTGGAAATCATTCTAAAAATTTCAATTGTTTCATTGGCATGGAATGACAAGGGTGCGAAAATAATAATAGAACCTCTTGAAAAATAATAAAGTAATTTAAAATTTGATTTTCCAACTTTTTCAAGACTATCTTCTTTACCAAAATGATAAGATGCTACAATTAAAAAGGTAAACAAAGTTACTGTTGGTAAAAATTTCCACAGAAGTATTATTAAAAGTGCAACCAATATGTAACTTAAATAAAAAATAATTGAATTTTTTAATGAGTAAAATTTTAAAAGTTTTTTACCTTTATAATTATCTAAAGAACCATGTGAAACACCGATTGTTGCAATTAAAAAGAAACATATTAAATTTGTTGTGTTGTTATAAATGATAGGATTATCTTTAATTATTTTAGACGCTGTCTCAGGTCCCTGATAATCAAAAACAAAAACACCTAACAGAATAATTACTAATACAGTAAACCAAATACTGTGTTTAAATTCTAGATTACTTAATTCAAAATTATCCATTAATAAAATAAAGCCTTAATAAAAGTCCATTTTGGCATTTTTAAAATTATTTTTAAATCTTCAAAAAAATTACTTTTATTTGATAAAAATTTTATAACAGTCTTTGGTGATGTACTAAACATGTTAAAGAATATATTGGACATTTTTTCAGGATGTTTATTTAAGACTCTAAGAAAAATATCATCTAAAAATTGGTATTTTTTACTTATTTCAAATCTTTTAGAATTAGAAATATTTTCAATATTTTCTCTAATATATTTACTGTGTTCTTGAATATTTAAAAAAGTATAACCTGTACTTAATCTTGTCATGCCTCCAGCAGTTCCAATATTTATCTTATTTTTTTCTTTTTCATATGATGGATAGAAGAGGGGGATTGCACCTTCTTCTTTGTAAATAATTTCATAATCTTTTATTTTAAGATGATTTTTAATGTAATCTTTAATTTGTTGGTCATAGTCTTTTTGAGAATTATCATTCATTTTAGATAACCAAGTTGTTTCAACCAAAGCTTTATTTTTTGTGAAAGGAAGTGTATAGAAAAAATGGACACTATCTCTTTGCTCACAATCAAAATCCATAAGATTAAAAATTTGCTCATCAAAAAAATTATTTTTAGTCTCAATTTCTACGCCACAAAAATGTTGCCAAAGGTTTAGATGATTTTTTTTAATAATTGGAACGCTGTTAAAAATAAATGAATTTTTTGTATTAATATCATCAATACTTTTAAAAATAGAAATATTGCTATTTTCTTTTAATTTATTATTTATTTTTTCGTAAAACAAACCACTATCGATACTTTGATATGGATAATCTTTACATTCTAGATGATTAGTTCTGCTAGGCACATTTATTGAAAAATTTTCCCAACTTTTTTTTATACAATCATCAAAATTATGGGGTGTTACTTTCCAGAAGGACCAAGTTTTATCTCTTTTATACTCTGGCCTAGGTTCAATAATAGCTAAAGTTTTATCTTTCAATTTCTCTTGAATCTCTAGCTCATATGCAAGTGATAAACCTGCACATCCACCTCCAACAATTACATAATCAAATTCTTTCATCTAGATCTATTTCCTGACTAATAATAGCATGTTCTTTCGCTCTTTGATGAGATTCTATTTCTTTTAAATAAACTAATATCAAATCAAATATAGAAATAATTGTGTGATAAATTTTTTCAAAATTATTGACGTAAATCTTTCCTGATCTCTCATAATTTTCCATGTTACCTTTTTGTAAAATTTTTCTTCCAATCTGCCTGTAAATTCGTCTGGCAACAATAATAGAAAATTTATATCTAAATGGAATTTTCTGAATCGAACTAAATGAGCTTTCATAAAACATATCTGCAAGTTTTAAGGTTGCTTGAATATTTTCAAAATCTGGCTTGATATATTCTCTGTTTATTTTCTTATCTTCAATTACGTCTCTAGCAATATTTGTCAATTGCATCGCAATACCCAAATCAATCGCTCCTTTGAAAGCTCTTCTATCATTCACCATTAAAATTTTTGACATCATTAAACCAACTGTTCCAGCTACTCTATAAGAATAAACTAATAAATCTTTAATAGATCTAATATGAATTCTTTTTTTTAAATCTGAGGCAACACCATCGATTAAGTCCTCTAAAATTATTTTTTTTATATTATTATTTTTTGCAAGAGTGATAACATCATGAGCAATTTTTTCATTTTCGTTAGATGAATGTACTTCTATATTATTTGAATTATAATATTTTTTAAGAAAATTTCTCATTTCGTCAATTCTTCTAATTTTAGAGTCTAAATCAGTTTCTTTATCCGCTATGTCATCTAGAACCCTACAAAATGCATAAAGTTTAGCAGAATCTTCATAAGTTTTTTTGGGTAAAAAAAAACCTGCCCAATTAAATGATTTAGCGAAAATAGCTAGATAGTTTTTTTTATTCATTAAATTATTTTATCTAATACTTTAGCTGATGATAAAACTCCTGGTACACCAGCACCAGGGTGTGTTCCCGCTCCAACAAAATATAAACCATCATAAACTTCTGATTTATTGTGAAATCTAAAATAAGCAGATTGTGAAAATTTTGGCTGGATAGAAAAACCTGAACCATGTTTAGTATTTAAATCTTTTTCAAAGTAATCTGGAGTTAAATAAAAATCCTCAACAATATTTTCTTTTAGATTTGGCATTAAATCATTTTGCATTTTATCAATTACTAAATTTTTCATTTTTTCTCCCTCTATAGACCAATCAATATTCGATTGGTTATTTGGAACAGGTACAAGAACATAAAAACAATCGTTTCCCTCAGGAGCCATAGATTTATCTGTTGAAGATGGTCTGTGAAGATAATAGCTTATATCATCATTTAACTTTTTTTTATTAAATATATCATCTAGATGTTCTTTATATTTATTTCCAAATTTAATTGTATGATGTTCTACACTTTCATATTTTTTTTTGGTGCCAAAATAATAAACAAATAATCCCATTGAATACTCCATTCGATTTTTTTTCCATTTAAATAGAAATGAATTATTTGTATTCCCATTTAACATGTTTTCATAAACTGCAGGTGGGTCTGCATTACAAATAACATTATTACAACTTATGATAGTTTGATCATTAAGTTGAACACCAGTAATCTTTTTTTTATCTGAAATAATTTTTGTGACCTCATGACCTTTGATTACCTCAATTTCTTCTTCATCCATCAGTTTTTCAAATCCTTTTATTATATTTCCAGTTCCCCCCATTGAATAATGAATACCCCATTTTTTTTCTAAATATAAAATTAGTCCATAAATCGAGGTTGTAGTGAAAGGATTGCCACCAACAAGTAATGGATGCATACTAAACATTCTTCTTAATTTTTCATTTTTTATATAGGATGAAACTAATGAATAAACGGATTTATAACTTTTAAGTTTTAAAAGAGCTGGCAATTGTTGCATCATTGCAAATGGTTTATCAAATGGCACATCAGCCAGCTCGGTAAAACCTTTATCAAATATTTTTTTTGTAAAATTTACTAATTTTTTGTAGCCTTCTACATCATCTTTACTTATTTTCTCGATTTGTCTTTTCATCTCATCCTCATCCCCTGAGTAATTAAATTTGGTTTTATCTTCAAATATGAATTGATACCAAATTTTTAGAGGAGAAAGCTCTATGTAATCTTTTGGATCTTTTTTAAATAATTCAAATAGCTCGTTGATTAAATATGGGGCAGTAATAACAGTTGGTCCACCATCATAAATAAAACCATTTTTTCTAAACACTCTAGCTCTTCCACCAAGATCTGGATGTTTTTCAATTAAGGTTACATCATGACCTTTTGCTTTTAAACGTAGTGCAGCAGCTATACCTCCAAAACCAGAGCCAATTACAACAGAATTCATCATGATAATTTATAGTTTTTTTAAAATAATTGTAAGAGGATTATGAGTTAATTTTTTTTAACTCTTCTTTAGTTTCCTCTAAATTTTTTTGAAATAAGGTATCTAATTTAGATTTATCTACAGAGGTAGTAATAATCTTTTTCACTGAATCAACTGAAATTTTAACTGAAGCATTTTTTATTTCTTTTATTGCCGTCTCTTTGATTTGTGTAATCTTAGATTGTGCTGAATTTTTTTTAATTTCAGAAGATTTATGAAATTTATCATTTAATTCTATAATAAGTCTATCACTATCTTTTTTTGCTTGATTTAAAATTTCATCACTTACTGATTGAGCGGTATTGAGTTTTTTTTGTGCATTATCTAATAATATTTTAGCTTCAGTTCTTAATTTTTCACTTTCATCAATTTCATTTTTAATATCTAAAATAAGTTTATTTAATATTTCATTTATTTTTTGTGGTACTTTTAAGTAAATCAATCCACCAAAAAATAAAAAAAACGAAACTGCTACCCAAAAAGTTGAATCAAGAGCCATAGTATTTACTCCCATTTTTTTTTGAAAGATCCTCAACAATTGCTGATATACTGCTACTATTAACTTCTGCTCCAATTAATTTTTTTACAAGATCTGAAGATGTCTCTATTGCAATTTTATTAATTTTCTCAGCAGCACTTTTTTTTAAGGCTTCTATTTCTTTTTCAGCATTACTTATTTCTTCATCAATTTGTTTATCTAAAATTTCTTTTTTAGAGTTGATATCTTTAAGCGCTTTTTCTCTAGCTTCTTTAAAAATATTTTTTGCTTCCAATTTACTTTTTTGGATTATTTCATCATATTCTTTAAGTTTTGTTTCACTACTTTCTCTTTGCTTTTCCGCCGCCTCAATATTTTCTTGTATTTGAGATTTTCTTAATTCTAGATTTGAACTTATTTTTGGTAGAATTAGTTTGGACAATACAACATATAAAATACCAAAAGTTAATGTAAGCCAGAATATTTGTGAAATCCAAAATTCAGGATTTAATTGAGGCATACCTCCACTTTCAGCTGAAAAAACTTCTTTAATAAAAAAGAAATTAAAAAATACAATCTGAAAAAATATTTTTTTAATCATTAATTTAAAATGCAAAAAGAATGATTAACGCAACTACCAAACCAAATAATCCAGTCGCTTCTGCAAGAGCAAATCCCAAAAGTAAATTAGGAAATTGTTTTTGTGCAGCAGATGGATTTCTCATCGCACCTGACAAGTAGTTTCCAAAGATTATTCCGATTCCAACACCGGCACCAGCTAGAGCTATTGCTGCTAAACCTGCTCCGATCATTTTTGCTGCTTCTAATTCCATTATATCCTCCTATGTTAGTTAATGGTGTAAGTTTAATGCATCGTTTAAATAGATGCAGGTTAAAATTGCAAAAACATAAGCTTGAAGGAAAGCAACTAAGATCTCCAAACCCGTTAAAGCAACTGAAAAACTCAGTGGAAGCCATCCACCGACTATTCCAAGACTTATTACAAAGCCTCCGAAAACTTTCATCATAGTGTGACCTGCCATCATGTTCGCAAAAAGCCTAACAGAAAGACTTATAGGTCTACTTAAATATGAAATAATTTCAATAACTACTATTAAAGGTAATAGCACAATAGGTACTCCACTTGGCACAAATAATTTTAAATAGCCTAACCCATGTTTAATAAAGCCAATTACCGTTACCCCTATAAATATAAATGCTGCAAGAACAAAAGTTACAATTATGTGACTTGTGACAGTAAAAGTGTATGGGATCATTCCAAACATATTACAAAAGAGCACAAACATGAATAATGAAAATATAAAAGAGAAATAGGGTTTAGCTTTTGAACCGGCGGTGTCACTAATCATTTTTGAAACAAATGAGTAACTTAATTCTGCGAGAAGCTGAATTTTGTTAGGTAGAATTGAATTTTTTTTAGATCCAAGATTGAAAATAAGTAAAATCGCTAGTGAGCTAATAACCATAAACAAACTTGCATTTGTAAATGAAATATCAAAAGCACCCACTTTTATTTCTGGACCAATCCGATAAACTTCGAATTGTGTCATTGGATTTGCTGCCATAATTTTTTATTTATTTTTGCATATTTTTTGCAGATTTAATTACATTGGTTATTCCAGCAATTACCCCTACAAAAAAAAATATTAAAATTAACCATGGTTTAGTACCAAAGGTCTTGTCTAAAATAAACCCAATAATTGTCCCTACAGCCACTGCCGAAACCAACTCAGTGCTTAGCTTAAAAGCGGTGCCTATTGGGGACGTATTCTGTTTTTTATCAACTAAGTTCCGTTTATTAACCTTTTTTTTTGCAATCTCTAAGCGAGTTTTAAATGGATCTTTAGACATTTTAATAAGATTTTATTAAGCAACCATACTTTCTGCTTTTTGTAAATCTACTGCTACAAGTTGGCTGATGCCTTTTTCAGGCATAGTTACACCATATAGTCTATTCATTTTAGACATTGTTAAAGCATGATGAGTAACAATAATGAATTTAGTATTGGTTATTTTTGTCAGTTCTTCAAGCAAGTTACAGAACCTAGTAACATTTGCATCATCTAATGGTGCATCTACCTCATCAAGCACACAAATTGGCGATGGGTTAGTTAAGAAAACAGCGAATACAAGAGATAGTGCTGTTAAAGCTTGTTCTCCTCCAGATAATAAAGTTATTGACTGCAATCTTTTACCTGGCGGACTTACTAACATTTCTAAACCAGCCTCAAGTGGATCATCGGAGTCAACTAATTCTAGTTTAGCATTACCTCCATTAAATAATTGAGTATAAACTTCGTTAAATTTTCTATTAACTTTTTCAAAAGCCTCAATCAGTCTTTCCCTTCCTTTTTGATTTAATTCGTTGATACTATCTTTTAATTTTGTTATTGCTGTCACTAAATCTGCTCTATCTTGTTCCATTTTTTTTATTTCAGATTCATACTTATTTGTTTCTTCATCTGCTTTTAGGTTGACTGATCCTAATTTTTCTCTTTCTTGTTTTTTTTTATCTAACAAATCTTCTTGATTAACAGCATCCGGAAGTTCTTCTTTGCCAAATAAATTTGAATTTTCTAGAATATTTTCCTCGGTTAAATTCAGTTCTGAAATTATTCTATCTACTAAGTCAGTTTTTCTTTTTTTTAATCCTTCAATTGTGGCACCTGAGCTTGCTTTTCGCTCTCTAATTTGAATTGACTGTTCTTGAATTTCATTTAGTTGACTTCTTAATGTTTCTATTTTCTCGTCAGTTGTATTTATTATTAATTCATTTTCATTTTTTTCTTCTTCAGAAATTCTTAGATTTTCAGAAATTTGTCCTTTTTTTTCAGCTTGTAATTTTGGTTGGTTATCTAATTTATCCAACTGTAAATTTAGTTTATTCTTTCTTTCACTGAGTTCTGTGACCATTTTTTCAGAATTAGATAATAAATTTTTCCAACTTTCTATTTCTTTATCTATAACATTTATTCTTTCATTTCTTTTTACAGATTCTTTTTTGATATTTTGGTTTTTGCTATAACTGTCAGCATATTCTTCAATAATTAAATTGCAATTATCTAGCGCTGATATTGCTTCCTCATTTTTTTTGGATGCAATCAGTTCTTTTACTTTGTCTATTTCTAGTTTTAATTTATTTTTAGCATTATTTAGATCTTCATTAGATTGTTTTTCAGTTTGATAATATTTTGAATCAATTTCTATAAGTTCACTTTTTTCTTCTTTTAATCTTTTTTCATTAGAATTCGCATCAATCACAATTCCTTTTTCTCTATTGATATCATCATCAAAAGTTTGAAGAGAGTTTTTGATTTTTTCAATTTCATCTTGAATTCTATTATTTTCTTCATCAAGATTTTGAAGTTCCAAATTAAGTCTTTGTATTTTTGATAAATTTTCAATATTTTTTTCTCTTAAGGGTGAAATTTTTTCAGTTTCAGCCTTGATTTGTTTCTCTATTTCTTCAATTTTATTATTGTATCCACTCACCTCTCCTTCGGCTTCTGTGTTAATCTCATTTTCAACTCTAATTTCTTTATCTATCTCTAATAACTTGAGATAGTATAGTCCTGCTTCTATTTTTTTAATTTCATCTGAGATATTTTTATATTTGGTCGCTTCCTCCGCTTGTTTTTGAAGATTTGCTAATTGTCTCTCTTGCTGTCTTCTTAGTTCATCTGCTCTTTTTAAATTATTTTCAGCTGCACTTAGTCTTAATTCAGCCTCATGTCTTCTAACGTGAAGACCAGAAATACCGGCTGCTTCCTCCAAAATTGCTCTCCTATCAGTGGGTTTTGCTGTCACAAGTGCTCCAATACGACCTTGGCTAATCATGGATGGCGAGTGTGCACCAGTTGATAAATCTGCAAAAAACATTTGAGCATCTCTTGCTCTAACTTCTTTATCATTAATGTAAAATTTAGATCCTTTGTCTTTTTCTATTTTTCGTCTAACATTTACCTCATTAAGTTCTCTAAATTGAATTGGGCCTTCGTTATTATTATTAGAAACTGTAACGGAAACTTCAGCAATATTTTTAGAGGGCTTGTTAGAAGTTCCTGAAAATATAACATCTTCCATTCCAGAGCCTCTCATGCTTTTTGCAGAGGTTTCTCCCATTACCCATCTTAAAGATTCTACTATATTTGATTTTCCGCATCCGTTCGGTCCAACAATTCCTGTTAAACCATCCTCAATTAAGAAGTTAGTTCTGTCAGCAAAGGATTTAAATCCATTGAGTTGTATTTTTTTAAACTCCATGGATCAAATTATATCAGTTTTTCTAAAGTTTTTTTTAAATTTTTGTAATTAAGGGTTTTTTCGAACTTTTCATTGTTAATTATTATCGTAGGAGTAGCATTTACTTTGAAGTTTTTTGTTCCTTCGATTCGATCATTTAAAACAAAATCTTCTATTTCTTTATTATTAATACAATCTTCATAATTAATATTAAAACCTCTATTTATCAGAAATTTTTTAAGATTTTCATTCACCTCTTCAATAGTACTTCCCTTTATCCAAGCTTGCTGATTAGAGTAAAGGCTTTCTAAAATTTCTAAACTTTTTTCCTGTTTACACTGTGAAATTTTAGCAGCATTAAAAGCTGCTATATCAAGAGGAAAGTGTCTAAATTCAAGTTTCACTAATCCTGTGTCGATATAATCTTTTTTTAATTGAGGATAAACATCCTTATGAAAATTTGCACAATGGCTGCACGTTAAAGACTCATAAGCTATAATTGTTATCTTAGCATTTTCATTTCCTGAGGTTATTCTTTTGACTTCGGCATTAATATTCGTAATAAAACCAAAAAATAAAACTAAGAATATTAAAATTTTTTTCATTTTTCCTTAAATACTTTGGTAAGTTCTATTAAAGATTTTTTTATTTTGTCATTTTTAACATTTTTTATCTTAGATATATATTTATTATTTGTCACATTTGTGTTTTGTAAAATCTTTCTTTTTTCAATATTGTTTTCTTCTTCAAAGCTGGTAAATTTTAATCTTTCAACAACTTCTTCTTTAAAAAAATTATTCATCCTATCAATTATCTCATTTTTTGAATATTCGACCTCAATTTCATGTCCTCTTTGAACCATTACTAAAAGGGTGCTAACACTAAATTTATTTGAATTTTTGAATGACTTTGGATAGCAGATTTTAAAAAGTTTTTCACCAGCAATATATTTCCAATTATTTAATGTCTCAGAAAAAATATGGCCTCTTTTACTAATTACTTTTTTGATATTTTTTGGCAAAGTGTCTTTAAAAGATCTTAATCCTTGAATGCTTCCAAATCTCTGCTTACTATTATTTTTATATTGCATATGAAAGAAATGATAATAACAAAAAAAATTCTTAAATGGTATGATATTAGTAAAAGATCTTTACCGTGGCGAAAAAAAGCATCTTTACAAAAAAAACAATATTTTACATTAGTAAGTGAGTTCATGTTGCAACAAACTCAGGTTGCAACAGTTATCCCATTTTTTAATAGATTTATTAAAAATTTACCTTCTTTAAAAAAACTTGCAAATGTAAAAGAAAAAAAATTAATTAAATTGTGGGAAGGTCTTGGATATTATTCTAGAGCGAGAAATTTAAAAAAAACAGCTCAATTAATTATAAAAAACTTTGATGGAAAAATTCCAAAAAATTATGACCAATTAAAATCTTTACCTGGAATAGGTAACTATACTGCTAGCGCAATTATGGCAATAGCATTCAACAAACCTTATATCCCACTGGATGGAAATATTGAAAGAGTTTTAAAAAGATACCTTTTTTTAAAAAAAGAGAAAGATATTCAAAAAGACAATCTTTCAAAGAAAAAGTCTGTTTTTGGCATTTCATCTAGAGCCAGTGATTATGCACAAGCATTAATGGAGCTTGGAGCTTTAATATGTAAACCAAGTAATCCATTATGTGATCAGTGCCCAATTTCAAAAAGTTGTAAATCTTTTAAAAAGAAAGATTTTACTTTGTCTAAGAGTATTAAGAAAAATAAAGATAAATATTTTATACTTAAAGTTTATAAAAAAAATCAAAGATATTTATTAATTAAAAATACTAAATTCAAATTTTTGAAAAATTTATCAATTTTTCCTATGGAAGAATTATCTAATCCTAAAAATTTTAATGAAAATTTAAATTTTAAAATGTCTAATATGAATATGAATATAAAAATTCAATACTTAAAAGATAATCAGAAATTTCCATCATCTTTTTGGGTGGATAGAAAAAAAATGAATATATATATGTTGCCATCATTTACAAAGAAAGTTGTTCAATATTTAGAGAAAAATTGATGAAAAAAGTTGCTATTATTGGAGCTGGTATTTCAGGTTTGTTCATTGCCAACTTATTTAAAAAAAATTTAAATTACGAAATTACAGTTTATGAAAAAAACAGTTTTACTAATTTAGAGGAAGGCTATGGAATTCAATTATCAGTGAATAGTGTAAAGCTTTTAAATCAAATTGGATTTAGCAAATTTCAAAATGATAAAAAATTTAACCCAGATAAGATTAATTTTTACTCATTCAAAAACTCAAACAAGATATGTGATTTAAAGATCTCAGATTTTAATTCAGAAGACTGCAAGTATACAACTTTGAAAAGGTCAGATTTAGTTAATTTTCTAAAAAAAGATTTAGAGAACTTAATCAAAACCAATTATAGTATTTCGAAGATAGATCAAGAAAATCAAAAAATTAAACTTAGTTTTGAGAACAATGAAACTTTTGATTGTGATTATTTAATCATTTCAGATGGGGTTTTCTCGAGAAGTAAAAACCTTATTTCAAAAAATCAAATTCAGCTAAAATACAACAACACATTGGCTATAAGAGGAATTATTCCCAGTTCCTCAAATATTATCGACAAAAAAAATATTTCGTTATTTCTAGGTCCTGATTTTCATTATGTAATTTATCCAGTAAACCCAAATGGAGATTTGAATTTTATTTCAATAATAAAATATAATCTCTCTTCAAATGAGCAAAAAAATTACTCTTTATTTAGTGATGAAAATTTTATTAAAGAAATTTTTAATAATTTTCCATTAGAAATGAAAAAATTTTTAGATGGAATTAAGGAATTAAGAATATTTCCAGTATTTGTTAGTAATAATTTTTTTAAAACAAAAAATAATAATATTCATTTTATAGGAGATGCTTTTTTTGCTTTTCCCCCATCATTTGCCCAAGGCGCGTCACAGTCAATTGAAGGTGCTTATGAATTATTTAAAAGTATAGAAAATAATACAGAAAAAGATTTTTTTAAAAATAGAGTAAACAAAACAAAGATGGTTAATATTAGGTCAAAATTTAATCAGTTTACTTTTCATTTATCTAACCCTTTGACTATATTAACCAGAAATATTTTTTTGAGAAAACTAGTGAAAAATAAAAAATTTTTAAATTCTTATTTAGGTAAAATCTATAAAAGTTAGTTGTTATTGATAAGTCTTTGTCTTAAATGATCAATAGGAACAGTCGCACCATTTAGATTGAAGTGCCAATAAGTCCATCCATTACAGCTTTCAGCACCAAGTATTGTTGCAGCTACTTTGTGTATTGAGCCTTCGGTTTGAGCATGTTTGATACTGCCATCGGCCCTAATTTTTGCACTAATTTTCTTTTGATTATCAAAAATAGTAGTTCCTGGTTTAATTATTCCTAATTCAACTAATGAACCAAATGGAATTCTTGGCTTAGATCTACCGTTTTGTAAAGTATCAAGATAATCATCTTCAATAGGTTTAACTTTTCTAAGTCTTTGTTCGGCAGCTTTAAAATAGTTTTTTTCTTTTTCAATTCCATAATAATTTCTACCTAATTTTTTTGCAACTGTTGCTGTAGTTCCGGATCCTAAAAAAGGATCTAAAATTAAATCATCTTTATTTGAGGTCGCTAATAAAATTCTGTGAAGAAGAGCCTCAGGTTTCTGGGTAGAGTGTACTTTTTTACCATTCTTTTTTAGTCTTTCAGAACCATTACAAATTGGCAATTCCCAGTTAGATCTCATTTGAAGATCATCATTTAAACATTTTAAGGATTGATAGTTAAAAGTATATTTTGATTTTTCAGACTTAGAGGCCCAAATTAAAGTTTCGTGGGCATTCGTAAAACGTGTTCCTCTAAAATTAGGCATAGGATTTTTTTTATTCCAAATAACATCATTTAAAATCCAAAAACCTAAATTTTGAATTGCTGTCCCAACTCTAAAAATATTGTGATAACTACCAATTACCCAAATAGCTCCATCTTTTTTTAAAATTCTCTTACATTCAGTTAACCATGAATAAGTAAAGTCATCATACTTTTTAAAATTTTCAAATTGATCCCATTTATCATTTACTGCACTTACTTTAGATCTATCAGGTCTTATTAATTCACTCTTTAATTGTAAGTTGTAAGGAGGGTCAGCGAAAATTAAATCAAAAGTTTCATCAGGAATTTTTTTTAATTCTCTTAAACTATCTCCATTAACTAATTTATTCTTTAAATCTAAATTCATTTTTATAAATAAATTAGACTTCAAAAAGATTCTTGGGTCAACCTATGATTGAATTATTTGGATTCAATTTGTGCTGATCTTTTTTGATACAACAAGATATTGTGTTTCTACGTGAAACTTAGGTTTTTTTATTAATTGGTGAAAAAGTTTTTCTGTGATGAGTAGTAATTCCCAACTTTTTAATTGCTTTTAAATGTTGTTTAGTTCCGTAACCATAATTTTTCTCCCAATGGTAACCCTTAAACTTTTTACCTAAATTAGAAATCATTTTATCACGTGTAACTTTAGCAATTATTGAAGCTGCTGAAATAGAAGCTATTTTTTTATCTCCTTTTATAATTGATTTTAGTTTGTAATTTTTAATTTCAGGTAATTTGTTTCCATCAATTAAAACAAGTTTTGGTTTTACCTTTAGTTTTTTAATTGATCTCTTCATTGCTAATAAACTTGCATGAAGAATATTGATTTTTTCAATTTCTTTGACTGATGCTTTGGCTACAGCCCAAACTGAGTTTTTTTTTATATATTTTGCTAAAAACTCTCTATTATTTTTTGTTAAACTCTTTGAATCTTTTAATAATTTTTTATTTACATTTTTATTAAGTATTACCGCAGCAGCATAGACTGGTCCTATTAAACTTCCTCTACCAACTTCATCTACACCTGCAACTATTTTCATTAAATTTTTATATTTAATTCTTGAATCTTTTGTCTAATTTTTTTTAAATCTTCCCAGGAATATTTTTTATTTTCAGGGAATCTTATTAAATAAGAAGCACTGAAAGTTATCATGATTGGAAAAGTTTTATTTCCAATAATAATTTCTTTCCATTTCCCTCTTTCATCAGTAATATTATTCTTTATACCCGTTACAGATTCCATTGCAGTGCTACCCATTAATATAATCATTTTAGGGTCTATTATGGACAAATGTTCATTCAAAAATGTTGAATATCTTTTGACTTCTTGGCTGGATGGTTTTCTGTCTTCTGGGGGTCTAAAATTTATTGAATATGTTGTGTAGATTTTTTCTCTTTTAATCTCTATTGCTAATAACATTTTATTTAATAATTTTCCAACATCTCCTTGAAAAGATAATCCAGAATTATCCTCTTCCACACCTGGAGCTTCCCCTATAATCATAATAGGACTATTAATATCACCGTCACCCAATACTAAGTTTTTAGAATTACTTTTTAAATTACAATTTTCAATTGAATTTATTTTCTTTTTAAGATTTGAGAGTCTTTCCCTTTTGTTATTATTTTTATCAACATCAACAACTTTAAATCTATTTATTGGTTTATTGCTAAAAATATAATCTGACTCAACACTATTTATTAAATCCTGAACATATTTGG
>CACDUS010000009.1 GCA_902555945.1 uncultured Pelagibacteraceae bacterium
ACAGTTGTGTTAAATAATGATTTTTTAAATGCCTAACATACTTAAATATAAAAGTATTTTTATTTCTGATGTACATTTGGGTACCAAAGGTTGTCAGGCAAATAAACTTTTAGAGTTTTTTAAAAACTCAAGATCTGAAAATCTTTATCTTGTAGGAGACATTATAGATATCTGGGCAATGCAAAAAAGTTTTTTTTGGCCTCAAGAACATAATGATGTAATTCAAAAAATTTTAAGAAAAGCAAGGCATGGTACTAAAGTTTTCTACATAATGGGTAATCATGACGAAATGTTAAGAAAATTTATCCCAATGCATTTTGGTGACATCCATATGGTTAATAGAGTTATTCATGAAACAAATGCTGGAAAAAAATATGTTGTTGTTCATGGTGATGCTTGGGATGGGGTTATGAAACATGCTAAATGGTTATCTAAACTTGGATCAATAGCCTATAATTTATTGTTACAATTAAATGTAATAATTAACTTTTTTAGAAGGTTGAGAGGAAAAGAATATTGGTCTCTTGCAAAATTTTTGAAATATAAAGTCAAAAACGCAGTTAAATATATTGGTGAATATGAAAAAACAGTCTCAAATTATGCAAAAAGAAAAAAATTTGATGGAATTATTTGTGGTCACATCCATCATGCCGAGGATAGAGATTTTAATGGGGTCAATTATTTAAATTGTGGAGACTGGGTTGAATCTTGCACTGCATTAGCCGAAAATTATGATGGTAGTTTTGAAATATTATATTGGGACAAAATAAGAGAACAATATTTAGACGATAAAGAAATAATCAAACCAATCAAAACCGAAGAATTTAAAAAAGCTTCATAATTAATGAAAATTTTAATTGCGACAGATGCATATTTCCCCCAAGTAAATGGTGTCGTTAGAACCTTACATGAAACAGGTAATGTATTAAAAGAACAAGGTCATACTATAGAATATATTACACCTGACTTATTTTTAACTTTTCCGATGCCGAAATATAATGAAATTAGATTATCAATTAATGTTTGGCCAAGAGTTGGTAGTTTAATAAAGAAAATAAAACCTGATGCAATTCATATCGCTACAGAAGGTCCTATAGGGACTATGGCAAGAAGATATTGTTTGAAGAATAATCTAAAGTTCACTACTAGTTTCCATACAAGATTTGATAAATATCTTAAACTATACTTTCCAATTATACCTGCAAAATGGGCAGAAAAATTCTTAGCAAATTTTCACAACAAGGCAGAGAGAATTTTAGTAACTACAGAGTCTATGAGAAAAGAATTAATCGATATAGGTATAGATGATAATAAAATGGTTACTTGGACTAGAGGAGGAAATCATGGAGCTTTTAAAAACCCAAAAAAAATTGATTTACCACACAAAAGACCTATCTGGATTTATGTTGGAAGAGTTGCAGTTGAGAAAAATATAAGGGCTTTTTTAGAATGTGATTTAGAAGGTACAAAAATAATTATAGGAAAGGGACCCGATTTAAAAAAATTAAAAAAAGAATTCCCTAAAGACATTTTTTTAGGAGAAAAAACAAATGGTGAATTAGCATCACATTTTGCATCTTCTGATGTTTTTGTATTCCCTAGTAAAACAGATACTTTTGGAATTGTAGTTTGTGAGTCTTTAAATTGTGGAACACCTGTAGCTGCTTATCCTGTTCCAGGCCCTAAAGATATATTTGAAGGGTCCAAAATAGATTGTTTAGATAATGATCTTAAAGTTTCAGCACATAAAGCTTTAAAAGTTGACAGAAATGATTGTCTGGAATTTGCAAAAAAATTTACCTGGGAAGAAACAGCAAAAATATTTTTTAATAATATTTCACCAAATCATTAGTAAATTTTTCTTAATTTGATTGCATTAAAAAGTGTAATGATGCAAAATTAAGCCGTCTAAATTTATGGAATATTTCATCACTATACTCATAGTTGTAATAGTTTATCTTCTCTATTTACTTAATCAAAAAAAAAACAAATCAATAAATACCGCTACAATAGTTAATAAAAGAGAAGAAAAAACAAAAAGAGTAATTATTGATGAGCTTGAAGATCAATTTTTTGCATTAAATAAATTTAACATAATTAAATATGCCAATCCAAGTTCATTAAAAAGATTTGGAAGTAATTTAATTGATAAAAACATATCTTCTATAATTCGAAAACCAGAATTAATAGAAAATATTGAAAAAGCTATCTTTGAAAATAAAACCAAAAATATTGATGTTGAAATAGAACTGCCATCATATCAATTTTATAAGATTTATATCATACCTGGTCCAACTCATTTATTTACTGAACCAGATTCTGTTGTGTTATTTTTAAAAGATTTTACTGAAATTACAAAAGCACAAAAATTTAAAACTGATTTTGTAGCAAATGTAAGTCACGAATTAAGAACTCCTTTAATGGCAATCAAAGGATCATTAGAAACAATTGAGGGCCCAGCGTCTGGTGATGAAAAGGCTAAAAAAAAATTTATGAAAATAATGACTGATCAATCAAATAGAATGGAAAATTTAATTAATGATCTTTTAATACTTACAAGAATTGAGTTAGAAGAACACATAAGGCCAAACTCTTTAGTTGATATAAATGATCTTTTCAAAACAATCATCAGTAATTTTGAGATTATTTTAAAAAGAAAGAAATTAAATATTAATTTATCTCTCGCTAATCCAACGATTGTTATTGGAGATGAAAAAAAATTACAAACTGTTTTTTCTAATCTTTTAGATAATGCAATTAAGTATTCAAAGGAAAATAAGTCTATTTTTATATCAAGCAAAATTAGCGACGGTAAATTGTTAGAAAAAAATTTTATGATCAGTATTAAAGACGAAGGTGTTGGCATTCCTCAAAGATATATTTCTAGAATTACAGAAAGATTTTTTAGAGTAGATCTTGAACAAAGTAACAAGGTTGGTGGAACCGGTTTAGGATTAGCTATTGTTAAACATATAATTACTCAACATCGTGGACACTATGAGATTCTAAGTGAGGAAAACCAAGGAACTGAAATTCAAATTTATTTACCAGCGAAAACTTAAATTTAAAAAATATTATATTGTAATAGTTTTAGAAGGTTTTTTTAACAATTCTTTACTTGATTAATGTTAATCTTTTAATTAATTTTTTATATGGTTAAAATATTCAAAAATATTTTGATTTTTGCTTTTTTATTAAGCTCTATAACAACAAGTGTTTTTTCTAAAGATATCACAACATTATTAAGAAATCAGCAACTTACAGTTTTTGATATTGGAATTTTTAGATTAGAAGCAGATTTGAAAACTTCATATCCTTCTATTAAAGATCATTTAGAAGTTACTGAAGCTGAATTTTATACAGACGTAGTTACCTCGTATTCTAAAAATTCAATTGATTTAATTGTTTCTGTTCCTATGAATAGAAATCTCAAGAAGGAAAATTATTTTTCAGATTCTTTTAGATGTAGGAATATTTTTAATTCTGTAAGAGATTTTTTATTGAGGAATGAAAATTTGAGTAATTATAGATATACTATGGCTACAAGCTATTTAACCTCTATATTTTCAACCCCAAGTTCATGGCCAAGCTGGAGATATGATGAAGAAATTAGAGAAGAATTAGTAAACTTAGTAAAACTAGAAATAACTTTACGTCCAACCAAAGAACTAGCTCTTAATGAACAGGTAAACCCTGTTTCATGTATTGGTGGCTTAGAAACTGATATTGATCAAATAATTATATCAAAAAAATACAACTAAAAAGTTACCTTTTTAACAAAAGTGTAACAATTCTGTAATATTAAAGATTCAATAAATTTATACGAGTCAATCATCTTTTAATTAATAAATAACGAAAGGATTAAAGATAATGAAAAAACTAACTATAGTAATTGCTTCTTTAGTTGCACTTTCAATTGCAACTGTTGCTCAAGCAAGAGATCAAATTAAGATAGTTGGTTCTTCTACAGTATTCCCTTATGCAACAGTTGTTGCTGAAAGATTTGGTGGTTCAGGATTTAAAACTCCTGTAATCGAGTCTACTGGTACTGGTGGTGGAGCTAAACTATTCTGTGCTGGTGTAGGTGAACAACATCCAGATATTACAAATGCATCAAGAGCTATGAAAGATAAAGAAAAAGCTCTATGTAAGAAAAATGGTGTTAATGATATCGTTGAGATCGTAATTGGTAACGATGGTATTACATTAGCTTACAGCAAAGATGCAAAACCAGTAAACTTTTCTAAAGAACAATTATATTTAGCACTTGCTGCTCATACAGTTGTTGATGGTAAATTAGTTCCAAATATTTATAAAACTTGGGACCAAATTGACCCTAGCTTACCAAAACAAAAAATTTCAGTGATGATCCCACCAGGAACATCAGGAACTAGAGATGCTTGGAATTCTTTAGTAATGAAAAAAGGTATGACTAAAGAAGCTAAAGCTCTTTATAAAGCTGGTTTTGAAGCTGGAAATAAAAAATACAAAAAACCTGAAAAACTTTACAGAGAAGATGGTGCTGCTATTGAAGTTGGAGAAAACGATAGTTTAATCATCCAAAAGTTAACTCAAGATAAAGAAATGTTTGGTTTCTTTGGTTTCAGTTATTTCTTAGCTGCAAAAGATAAATTACAAGCAGCAAGTATTGATGGTGGACAACCGTCATTAAAGTCTATTCAAGACTACAGTTATGCTGTTGCTAGACCTTTATTCTTCTACGTGAAAAAAGCACACGTTGGAGTAATTCCAGGCTTACATGAGTTTGTGAAAGAATTCACAACTAAGAAAGCTATTGGAAAAGGTGGTTACTTAGCAGACATTGGTTTAGTGCCATTAGACTCTAAGTTGTATAAAACAACTAGAACTAATGCTACGAAGCTAGTTGCTATGGGTAATTAATTATTCCTCAGTTAACAAATGATTAAAAAGGGGGTCTTTTTAGACCCCTTTTTTTTAAAAAAGGAGTAAAGTCCTCACTTAAGGAGATTCTGTGAACTTAATATTATTTACATTTATTGTTCTTCTAGGTTTCACAAGCTATTATTTTGGACGCAAAAAAGCATATACAATTCAATCTACAAAAAAAAGATTAACTGCATTACCACAATTTTATGGTTATTATCTTGCAATCTGGTGTGCAATACCAGCCTTTATAATTTTTTCATTATGGGCAATTTTTGAGCCCACAATTGTAAAACTATTAATCTTAAGTGATTATTCAAATCAAGGTTATCTTGATGATGAATTAAATTTATTATACGAAAAATCAAAAGCATTGTCTCGAGGGCAATTCACTGGAGAAATTACACCTTTTATTGAAGCTTCAGCTGAAAAATATTTAAGTCTTCGATCAATAGCTCAAAGTTCAAAAGTTGTTATAGTATTATCTGCAATTATTGCCTCTGTTGCTTATGCGTATAAAAGAATTTCATCTAATTCTAGAACAAGAGAACCAGTTGAAAAATTTTTGAACGCAGTTTTATTTACAGCTTCTTTAGCTGCAATATTAACTACTGTTGGAATAGTTTTCTCACTTATATTTCAAACTATAGATTTTTTTAAAGTAATTCCATTATTTGATTTTGTCTTTGGAACTCACTGGTATCCAGCAAAAGCTTTTGTTAGAGATTCTTCTGAGGCTTTAGATCCGACAATGTATTCAGATACTTTTGGAGCAGTCCCTATTTTTGCAGGTACTTTTTTTATTGCATTTATTGCTATGTGCGTTGCTATCCCAATTGGATTAATGAGTGGAATTTATTTAGCTGAATATGCATCAACTAAAGTTAGACAATATGCAAAACCATTAATTGAAATTTTAGCTGGTATACCAACAGTTGTTTATGGTTTTTTTGCTGCCCTAACTGTTGGACCATTTTTGAAAGAATTAGGAACTTCAATGGGTCTTGAAGTTTCAGCTGAAAGTGCTTTAGCAGCAGGAGGGGTAATGGGTATTATGATCATACCATTTATTTCAAGTTTAAGTGACGATGTAATTACAAGTGTGCCTCAAAGTTTAAGAGATGGAAGTTACGCTATGGGAGCAACTAAATCAGAAACAATTAAGAGAGTTATTTTTCCCGCGGCATTGCCGGGGATAGTTGGATCTATTTTACTTGGTGTTTCAAGAGCTATTGGAGAAACAATGATAGTTGTTATGGCCTCTGGTTTAGCTGCTAATTTAACTTTAAATCCTTTAGAGTCTACTTCAACGATTACAGCTCAAATTGTAGTTATTCTAATTGGTGACCAAGCTTTTGGCGACCCAAAAACGCAAGCTGCTTTTGCTTTAGGTATGTCATTATTTTTAGTAACACTTTGTTTAAATATTGTGGCCTTGAGAGTAGTTAAAAAATATAGAGAAAAATATGAATAAAAATAAAGAACAATTATTAAATAAAAGATATAAAGCTGAACAGCGATTTCGCTTATACGGTCTGAGTGCAATTTTTATGGCATTTTTATTTTTAACAATCTTTATTTTTAAAATTTTTTCAACTGGCTATTCAGCTTTTCAAAAAACATGGCTTATTGTTCCAGTAACTTTCGATGCTGAATTAATGATGTTAGACCAAAATCCTTCTAAAGAAGATTTACAGGACGCTGATTATTACGATATAGCATTAAAATCAATGGCTGATTTAGATCCAAACGCCAATGAAGATCAAGAAAATGAATTGAAGAGAATGGTGTCTTATTTTTTTGAAAAAGAAATTAAAAATGAACTTTTAAATGACCCTAATTTAATAGGAAAAACAAAGGAAGTTTATCTAACTGCTTCAGATGATTTAGACCAAGTCTTTAAAGGAAATTATCCAAGAGATTTACCTGAAGACCAAAGAAGAGTAAGCGATTATCAATTAAAAATTTTTGATCAACTTGTTGCAAATGGTAAGGTTGAAAGTAAATTTAATATAAGTTTTTTTACAAATGCTGACTCAAGAGAAGCTGAGCTAGCTGGAATAGCAAGTTCATTTATGGGCTCAATTTTTTCTATACTTGTTTGTTTAATGATAGCTTTTCCTGTTGCTGTTTTAGCTGCAATCTATCTTGAAGAATTTGCCCCTAAAAATAGATTTACTGATTTTATTGAAGTAAATATAAACAACTTAGCAGCGGTTCCATCTATAGTTTTTGGTCTATTAGGGTTAGGAGTTTTATTGGCTATATTTCAATTACCAAGGTCTACCCCATTAGTTGGAGGTATCACTTTGTCCTTAATGACCTTACCAACTATAATTATAGCTGCTAGAGCATCTTTAAAAGCAGTTCCACCAAGTATAAGAGAGGCAGCACTTGCTATGGGAGCAAGTCGAATGCAAACCACAATGCATCATACAGTTCCTCTTTCTATGCCTGGCACGTTATCAGGAACAATAATTGGTTTAGCTCAAGCTTTAGGAGAAACTGCACCCCTAATTTTAATTGGAATGGTTGCTTTTGTTAACACGATACCTGGATCACCCATGGATCCTGCTGCAAGCTTACCAGTTCAAATTTATATTTGGGCTGAAAGTGCTGAAAGGGGATTTGTAGAAAAAGTTTCGGCATGTATAATGGTCTTACTTGGCTTTTTAATAATAATGAATTTATTTGCCCAAATAATAAGACATAAGTTTGAGAAAAAATGGAGTTAAAATGATAAAGATTAAAGCAAAAGATGTTGATGTATTTTATGGAAAAAAACAAGCGCTCTTTAATATAAGTTTAGATATTGAGGAAAATCAAGTAACGGCATTAATTGGTCCATCTGGTTGTGGTAAATCAACTTTCCTAAGATGTCTTAATAGAATGAATGATGTAATTGATATCTGTAGTGTTAAAGGAGAAATTTTAATTAATGATTTTAATATCAATGATAAAAGTTGTGATGTCGTAAGACTAAGAGAAAAAATTGGTATGGTTTTTCAAAAACCTAATCCTTTCCCAAAAACTTTATATGAAAATGTATCTTACGGTCCAACAATTCATGGTATGGCTCAATCAAAACAAGAAATGGATGAAATTGTTGAAACTAGTTTGAAAAAGGCTGCACTATGGGAAGAGGTAAAAGATAGGTTGCATGAACCTGGAACTGGATTATCTGGAGGACAACAGCAAAGACTTTGTATTGCTAGAGCGATTTCTGTAAGACCTGAAGTTATATTAATGGATGAACCTTGTTCAGCATTAGATCCAATAGCAACAGCACAAATTGAAGAATTGATTGATGAGTTAAAAAAAGAGCACACAATAATAATTGTAACTCATTCTATGGCTCAAGCAGCACGTGTTTCTCAAAATACAGGTTTTTTTCATTTAGGACAATTGATTGAACATGGATCTACTGATAAAATATTTAAGAATCCTGATAATAAAAAAACGCAAGATTATATAACAGGGAGGTTTGGATAATGTCTGAAGCACCACATACAGTCAAATCTTACGAAGAAGAATTAAAAAATCTTAATGCTAATATAATTAAAATGGGAAGTGCATGTGAAGATTCTTTAGGTAAAGCAATTCAAGCCATTACAACAAGAGACAACAATATTGCAGAAGCTGTTATTCAAGAAGATGAAAAAATAGATAAATATGAGACTTTAATTGAACAGCAAGTTGTGAATTTAATTGCTTTAAGACAACCTATGGCAATTGATTTAAGAGAGACAGTAACGGCTTTGAAAATGTCTTCAGATTTAGAAAGAATAGGTGATTTGGCAAAAAATATATCCAAGAGAACACTTTTGCTTAATGAAAATCTTCCAAAGAATTTGGTAGACTCATTGAATAGAGTATCTACCAATGTTCAAAAACAATTAAAATCAACATTAGATGCTTATCTAGAAAGATCTGCGCCAATGGCAGTAAATGTTTGGGAAGGTGATGAGCAAATAGATGATCTAACAAATCTTTGTATGCAAGAAGTTATAAAATATCTTAAAGAAAATGAAAAAAATTTAGAAGATGGAACCCATTTATTGTTTGTAACTAAAAACATAGAGCGTATTGGTGATCATACTACAAATGTTGCAGAACAAGTTTATTATTTAGTTAAAGGCGAATATTTAGAAGGTGATAGACCCAAGGGAACAGAGCCAATTGTAACCGGAGAAAAATGATTTATGTCAGCTCATGTTTTCATAGCTGAAGATGAAGCATCAATTGTTAGTTTGTTAAAGTACAATCTTGAAAAAGAAGGTTATAAAGTTAGTCATTCAGAAAATGGAGAAGATGCTCTTAAACAAATAAAATCAAAACAGCCAGATTTAATATTAATGGATTGGATGTTACCAGAATTATCTGGTGTTGAAATTTGTAAAAACTTAAAAAAAGATAATAAGTTTAATGATATTCCTGTCATTATGTTAACTGCAAAAGGGGAGGAAGAAGACAAATTAAAAGCATTTGATACAGGTGCAGATGATTATGTAACTAAACCTTTTAGTCAAAAAGAATTGAATGCTAGAATTAAATCTTTATTGAGAAGATCTAAACCTCAATCATCATCAGACATTGTAGAATTTACTGATTTAAAAATAGATCGGATTACAAAAAGAGTTTATAGAAAAGATAAAGAAATTACTTTGGGTCCAACTGAATTTAAACTCTTAGATTTTTTTATCAAAAATCCAAAAAGAGTTTATTCAAGAGAACAACTCTTAAACAATGTTTGGGGAGAAAATATATATGTTGAGTCTAGAACAGTTGATGTTCATATTAGAAGATTAAGACAAGCAATTAACATACAAAATACAAAACCTTTAATTAGAACAGTAAGATCAGCTGGTTATTCTTTAGAATCTTGAAGATCTTTAGGTCTTATAAATTCTTTTAATACTCCCTTTTTCTCAACTTCATTCCAGGATTTTATATCAAACTCAATTTTTGCAAATGCTGCTGTTGGGAATTTATAATTCATTAGTTTAAAATTATTCGTATTATGATTTTTTGTAAGTTTTCGTACTAAATTTTTCACTGATGGTTCATGGTTTATAATCAAAATTGATTTATATTCACTAGATATTTCTTTAATTTTTTTTACAATTGCATTCTCATCAACTAAATATAAATCTTTTGAAAAATTAACTTTTTTTGGCTTATTAATTTTCTTGGATAAAATTTGAAAAGTTTTTTTTGTTCTTTTTGATGATGAAATTAATGCATAATCAAATTCAAATTTTTTTTTAACAAAAAATTCACAAATCATTTTTGCATTTTTCTTGCCTCTTTTACTAAGTGGTCTATCAAAATCATTAATACTAAAATCATCCCAACTAGATTTTGCGTGTCTCATGACGTATAATTGATACATAAAATCTAAATATATGACTGCTTTAAAAAAACAACATAAAGAAGAGTTGAAATCTAAATATATAAATAGAGAGCTTTCTTGGTTAAAATTCAACGATAGAGTACTTTTAGAGGCGCAAAATATCGAAAATCCTCTTTATGAAAGAGTAAAGTTTTTATCAATTGCTGGGTCTAATCTAGATGAATTTTTTATGGTCCGTGTAGCTGGGTTATATAGTCAAATAAAACAAGAAGTTGACTCACTAAGCTCTGATGGTTTGACACCTGAAGAGCAAATGGATGAGGTAGTGCTTGAAACTAAGAATCTATTAAAAAAACAGAACAAAATTTTTATTCAATTGATTATGGAATTAAAAAAAAATAATATCAATTTAGTTAAACCAGTTAATTTAAATACTAAGGATAAAAAAAAACTTTTAGAAATATTTAAAGAAGAGATTTACCCTTTATTAACACCATCAGCAATTGATCCTGCACACCCATTTCCATTTATAATCAATCAAGGAAGAGCAATCGTAATGAAGTTAAGAAAAAAAAATAAAAAAAGGATTTTAAACTCAATAATTGTAATACCAAAAGCATTATCTAGATTTATTGAAATAGAGTCTTCAAAAAATCATAAGAAGTTTGTTATTCTAGATGACGTAATAAGTTTTTTTGCTAATGAAATTTTTCCAGATCATGATTTAGAAAAGAAAATGATTTTTAGAGTAATAAGAGACAGCGATGTAGAGATTCAAGAGGAAGCAGAAGATTTAGTTAGATCTTTTGAATTGGCTTTAAAAAGACGTAGAACGGGTGATATTGTTCGTTTAGAGGTTCTTGAAAATAGTGATAACGAATTGGTAAGATTTATAACTAATAAATTAGATATAAATCCTGACTATATTTATGATGTATCTGGCCTTGTTGGAATTCAAGATATAGATCAAATATGTAAAGTAAAAAATCCAAAACTAAGATTTAAGCATTTTACGCCTAGAGAAGTTGAAAGATTAAAAGAATATAATGATAATTTTTTTGAAACAATTAAAAAGAAAGATTTAGTTGTTCATCATCCTTTTGAAACATTTGACTCAGTAATTGAATTTTTAAACCAAGCAGCAAATGATAAAAAAGTTATAGCTATAAAACAAACTCTATATAGAACAACTCTAGACTCACCTATTGTTAAAGCTTTAATAACAGCTGCAGAGAATGGAAAAACAGTTACCGCTTTAATTGAAATTAAAGCTAGATTTGATGAGGAAGCTAATATTCAACTATCAAGAAGTTTAGAAAAAGTAGGTGTTCAAATTGTTTATGGTTTTGCTAAATATAAAACTCATGCAAAATCATCACTAGTTTTAAGAAGAGAACAAGGTAAAATACAAACTTATTTTCATTTAGGAACTGGCAATTATCATCCTGTAAATGCTAAAATTTATACTGATTTGTCTTTATTTAGTTGTGATAAAAAAATGGCATCAGATGTTGAAAAGTTTTTCAATTATGTAACAGGATACGCAAAACCAAAAAATTTAAATAAAATTTCTATTTCACCAGTAAATATGAGGCAAACCTTAAATGAAAATATTGATGCTGAAATTGAAAATTCTAAAAATGGAAAATTTGCAGCTATTTGGGCAAAAATGAACTCTTTAGTAGATCCAGAAATTATTGATAAATTTTATGAAGCTTCGAATGCTGGTGTAAAAATTCATTTATTTGTAAGGGGTGTTTGTTGTTTAAGACCAGGAGTAAAAGATAGATCAGAAAATATAGTTGTAAAAAGTATCATAGGAAGATTTTTAGAGCATTCTAGAATTTACTGCTTTAGTAATGGTACAAAGAAAATGCCTAATAGAAATGCGAAAGTATATATTTCCTCAGCCGATTTAATGCCGAGAAATTTAAATAGAAGAGTAGAACTTCTAGTCCCAATTGAAAATGAAACTGTTCATGAGCAAATTTTAGATCAAATAATGTTAGCAAATTATCTTGATACTAATCAGAGCTGGGAACTTGAAGCTGATGGTAATTATAAAAAAATTAAATATAGTAAGAACGATTCCTTTTCAGCTCATGAATATTTTATGAATAATCCGAGCTTATCTGGAAGAGGTAAAGCTAAACTAAAAATGCAGCCTAAACAACTGCACTTAAGATTGATTAAAAGTGGAAGTAATTAAAAGTAAAAATAGTTTAAAATTAAAACAGGCAAGATTAGCTATAATAGACATTGGATCAAACTCTATAAGAATGCTAATTTATGAAGATTTTAGTTCTTCTCGTGTGCCTTTTTTTAATGAAAAAGCAGTTTGTGAACTTGGAAAAAATTTAGATAAATCCAAAAAACTTCACAGATCTGGTACCGAATATGCTTTAAAAGTTTTAAAAAGATTCTCTGAAATATTAAATGTTTCAAAAATCACAAATCTAAAAATCATTGCAACAGCAGTTTTAAGAGAAGCAACTGATACAAAACCATTTATTAACGAAGTTGAAAAACTTTTTAAAACCAAGATTAATATATTGTCAGGTGAAGAAGAAGCTGAATGCTCAGCTGAGGGAGTTAAAATAGGCTTTGAAAATGTTGATGGATTAGTTGCCGATCTTGGAGGTGGTAGTTTAGAATTAGCTCGAGTAGAAAAAAATATAGTAACTAATAAAACCTCATTACCTATTGGTGTTTTAAGATTATTAAATAATCCTATAGTTAAAAAACGAAATTTAGCAAAATATATCAAAAAATTATTAAGAGAAGAAAAGTGGCTTTCAAAAAAGAAATTTAATAATCTATATTTAGTTGGAGGTACCTGGCGAGCATTATTTAAATTACATCTTTTTCAAAATAATCATCCGGTGCATATAATTCATCAATATAGTATTGATAACAATGTTTTATCTAAGTTTGTTGAAAAAATTTCATCTTTTAATAAATCTAAACTTAAAACAGTTGAGTATATTTCAAAATCTAGAACACCGTATTTACCTTATAGTTGCATTATACTTGATGAAATTATGAGAGTTACAAATCCAAGAAATATAATTTGTTCAATAAGTGGTTTGCGTGAAGGTTCTTTATCAATTGACTATTTTAAAGATACAAAAGAATCAGAAATTTTTCATAAAGCACTTGAGAATGTTGCAAAAAAAAGAGGTGATCTAGGATCGAACTATAAAAAATATTATGATTTTATTCAGCCAGTTTTTGAAGGCAATGAACATTTTAATAAGAAATTATTATATTTGGCATGTGTATTAAGCCATATGGATTGGGGATTAGGAGCATTTCAAAAAGCCGAATTGGTATTTCAAGAAACGATTAACACCCCATTACTTAGATTAACTCACAAAGAAAGAATACAATTAGCTTTGTCATGTTATTGGCGCTACTGCAGTATCAAATATAATCCAAAAATGGAGTATCTAACTTTTTTAAATAATAATGAAATTTTTTCAAGCAAACAAGTGGGAGCGGCATTGAGATTTTCACAATCATTGACCTCGATATCTACGATATTCCTTGAAGAATTTAAATTATATAAAAGAGGTAATGCTGTATTTTTAAAAATTCCATCACAACATCAGGAAATAATTTCAAAACAGGTTACTAAAAGATTTAAAGCTCTTGCTAGAGAATTATTTTTAGAACCAAGAGTAATTTACTCAAATAATTCACGATAAATTAAATTTAATACTACTTTTAATTGAGTGATATTTTTTTTGTAACATTATTTTAATTTAAATTAAATAATTAGTTAAATTTTCTTTCATATTTTTCTGATTAAATTCTTAAGAAAAAGGAGATTTAAATGAAAATAAATAATTCTAAGATACATAATTTATCAATTGATGAATATGATGAAATAAACAATCCACCACCAGAAGTGGTAGATTTTGACAATATACTTAAAAAAGCTATGAGCAGAAGAAGCTTTATGAAAAATAGTGCTATGTTTGGTGCATCAGCCTTTGTTCTTGGTTCTGGTCTTAATATGTTAAGTCCAACAGATGCAGAAGCTGCATTTTCTGGTCTTATAGATTTTAAGCCAATCAAAGCAAATACTAAAGATGATATTACGGTGCCCGAAGGATATAATTGGGAAATTTTAGCTAAATGGGGTGATCCATTATTTACCAAAGGTAAATGGTTTGATCATTACTCAAGAGGTACTGGTGAAAGTCAAGAATATGCCTTTGGTGATAACAATGATGGTATGGACACTTTTTATACAAAAGATGGTAAAACAATAATTGCAGTCAATAATGAATATGTGAATAGGTCTATTATCTATGATAATAGAAGTTCTAAATTACCAGAAACTGCAGATGACGTTAGAAAAGGTAAAGCTGGTCATGGAGTTAGTATCTTTGAAATATCAAATGCAAATGGTAAATGGGAGATAGTAAGAGATTCTAAATATAACAGAAGAATAACTGCAGATTCAAGAATGGAAATCACTGGTCCAGCTAGAGGTCATGATTTGTTAAAAACAATTTCTGATCCAACGGGAACATTGTCCTTAGGAACATGGAACAACTGTGGAAATGGTAAAACTCCATGGGGAACTTATCTAGCTTGTGAGGAAAATTTTAATGGTTATTTTTCTAACACAGACCCTAATGCTGATATACCACCTGAATTCAAAAGATATGGTATTTCAACAAAGGATTGGGGTTACGCATGGGGTAAATTTGATGATAGATTTAATTGGGATCTCGAACCAAATGAACCTAATAGAGCAGGGTATGTTGTTGAAATTGATCCATTAAATCCGTCATCAACACCTAAAAAAAGAACAGCTTTAGGAAGATTTAAACATGAAAATGCTGAGGTAGTACTTGGTAGAAATAATGAAGTTATTGTTTATTTAGGAGACGATGAAAGAGGTGAATATTTATATAAATTCGTTTCATCAAGAAAATATAATCAAAATGGTGACAACTCCAAAGTATTAGAAGATGGAGATTTATTTGTTGCTAAATTTAACGATAATGGAAGAGGTAAATGGTTACCGTTGACACCTAAAACAACTGGAATGAAATCCAAAGCTGAAATAGCTATTCACACTAGAATGGCAGCATCAGCTGCAGGTGGAACTACAATGGATAGACCTGAATGGGTTGCAGCAAATCCTCTAAAGGCAGAAGCTTATGTTGCTCTAACAAACAACAAAAATAGAGGAAAAAAACCAAATGCAGGTGGTGATGATACATCTGTAAATGGACCTAACCCTAGAGCTAATAATAACTATGGTCAAATCGTTAGATGGACAGCTGATAGAAACAATCATGCTTCATCTAATTTTAAATGGGATATATTTGCACTAGTTGGAAATCCATCTGTTCATAAAGAAGCAAATGCTGGATCTAAAAACATAAACAAAGATAATATGTTTAATTCTCCAGATGGAATTAAATTTGACTCTAAAGGAGGATTATGGATCCAAACTGATGGAAATTATTCAAACACAGGAGATTTCGCTGGAATGGGCAACAATCAAATGTTGTATGGAGATCCAAAGACAGGAGAGATCAAAAGATTTCTTGTAGGACCTAATGAGGCAGAGGTTACAGGATTAACTTGGAGTCAAGATAATAAAACTATGTTTGTTGGTATTCAACATCCTGGTGAAAAAGGTAATTCTATTTGGCCAGATGGACCTGGAACTGCTCCAAGATCTGCCATAGTAGCTATCAGAAAAAATGATGGTTCTAGAATTGGTTAATTAAATTAAAAGCTCCCCCTAAAGAAATATGCTCGGTAAAATTTATCGAGCGTATTTTATTTTAAATCAAGTACATAATTGTATAAAAATTATTATTTAAATTCATTTAACTTTAACAATAAGTAAATAATTTTGTAACTTAGTTTATCTATAAAGTTTTAACAAAATTTAAAATATTAAGTCTCATTATTTCCTTCCTAATAATTAAATTTTGTTATTATTACTTACTTCCTTCTCAATAGAGAGAAGGAAGTAAGACGATTTATTTGATATTAATTATTTATAGATGCAGGAGACTGCTCTGCTTTTTTAGCAAGTTTTTTTGCTTTTTTTTCTGCAACTTTCTTTTCTAGAGAAGCAATTTTAACATTAACTTTTGACAATTTTTTTTCTTTTGTCGTAATTTTATTTTTCAATCTATCAATTGTTTTTAAAATTTTTGTTTTTTTCTTCTCATTTTTTTTTAATTTTTTTCCCATTTTCACCTCCAAATTATCATTATATGACTAATTTAATCACATAATTCAAAAATCTAAAAGTTAATTTAATACAACCTGTAGTTTATAGATTTTTAATATTTCTTATTAAATATAAAAACATTGCTATATGAGAACTATTATTAAATTTTTGTTTTAATATTAGTTTAAATATATCGCTTTGATTAAAGTGATGAATTCTAATACCTTTTTCTGGCTTTGAAATTTTTATTAAGTCTTTCGTAAAATAACCAGTAATTTTAGTAGTTAGTCGCCCAGGCTCAGTATAAAAAGTTATAATTTTACTCAATTTTGATCTTGATTTATATCCTGTTTCTTCTTTTAATTCTTTATGAGCTGATTGCAGAGTTGTTTCTTTTTTTTCTACTATCCCAGAAGGAAACTCATAATTAATTTTATTAATTGGAACTCTTTTTTGAGAAACTACTATATATTTGTCTTTAATCTTAGGTATTACTAATGAAAGATTAGAAGTTTTAAGATAATGATAAAACTCTTTTTTTTTAAATTTTTTGTTAATTAAACTTATTCGATTGGTAAGTTTTATATTTTTCAATTTTTCTCTAAAAATAACTTTTTAACAATAAATACAGCAATTAACATTCCGATAAGCTCAGCTAAAATATAATAAGGAGTATTTAAATAACTAATACCAGTAAACGACTCTGTAAATGTTCTAGCAATTGCAACTGCTGGATTTGCAAATGAAGTTGAAGATGTAAACCAATAACCAGCAGTAATATAAAGACCAACGCTAGCTGCAACAGCAATTTTGCCTGACTTCATTGAACCAAAAATTATTATTATTAGTCCTAATGTTGCTATTACCTCAGACGTGAATATGTAAACCCCATCTCTTGACTTAGTAGATAATTCATAAATTTCATGTTCAAAAAAGAAATTAGCTAAACCAACACCAATTAAGCAACCAACCAATTGAGCAATGATATAGTAGGGTAATAGTTTCTTTTTTAATTTACCTGTTATTGCCATTGCGATACTTACAAATGGATTAAAGTGAGCTCCTGATACATCAGCAAAAACAGTAATAAGTACAAATAAACCCGCTCCTGTTGCTATAGTATTAGCTATTAACATCACAGCAACGTCATTAGTTAAGTTTTCAGCCATTAAACCTGAACCAACAATAATCATTACCAAAAAACAACTGCCTAATAGTTCAGCAAGAAAATAGCGACTTTTATTTTTCATAAATTAGTTCCTTTATTCTTTTATGGATATTATTGTAAACTTTTTCAATAATTTCATCTTTTTTATTTAAATCATTTGTTTCATTAAGTAATTTTACAGGATCCTCTATATCCCAATGAATTATCTGATCTTTATTTGGCCAAATAGGGCAGACTTCATTATTGGCATTATTACAAACTGTAATAACATAATCCATTTTTATCTGACTTTTGATAAATACATTAAAATTTTTAGAATGATAATTTGAAAGATCATAATGTTTTGATAATAAATAATTCTTCACATCTTCATTAATTTTTCCTGTTGGATTACTTCCAGCGCTAAAACCTTTATACATATCGTCATACTCGTTATTTATTATACTTTCAGCAATAATACTTCTTGCTGAATTACCTGTACACACGAACAATATATTCTTCATTTAAAAAATAATTTTGTAAATACCAATTACAAACAGTGGAATTTGTAATCCAAAGTTTGTTAAGATTGCTTTATCTTTGCTCATAAATCCTGCAATAGTCCATCCAACAACTCCCAATCCATGAAAATAAATATTTAATGGATATATATTTAAATTAGTAAGAAGTATTCCCACTAAAACTAAAAACGTACTGATCCACTTTAGATATTTTTTTATAAACATAAAATTTCCTTTCGTTATTATTATTTCAGTTATGTTAAGAATTTATTAAAATAAAGGATTATCTACACTTTTTACATAATCCAAAAAACTCAAGATTGTATTTACTATATTTCATACCATCTTTGTCTTTGAAATTAGTTAAGTATTTAGAAAGACTTGAACTGCTAATTTCTGTTACTTTTTCACAGATTTCACAGATTGAAAATGCAGTAGCTTTTGATACCTGACAACTTGAATTTTGACAGGCTATAAAGGCATTTCTACTTTCAATTTTATGAATTTTTCCTATTTCAACTAACTTATCTAATGCTCGATATACTTGTAATGGAGCTTTAATCCCTTTTTTTTGAACATTAAAAAGTATTGCATAAGCTTTCATTGGTTCAGGTGATTTATCAATTAAATCAAAAATGATTTGCTGATTTTTTGAAAGAGTTTGCATTTTATTTATTCTACTGATTCCTCATCAATTTTTCAATTTAATGGATTGTTTTATATTTAATAAAGACAAAATAAATAAAAATAAAGAAGCCGCTATAATTGATGGTCCAGAAGCAGTATTAAATTCTAGTGAAGAAAATAATCCTAAAATCACAGATAATAATCCACCAATGATTGAATAGATTACCATTTTCTGAGGACTTGATGAAATATTCCTAGCCATTGCAGCTGGTATAATTAACATTCCTGTGATTAACAACAAGCCAACCATTTTAATAGATATTGCAATGATGGCTGCCATTAAAATTGTAAATATAGCTTTAGCTCTATCAGGATTTAATCCTTCAGCTTCTGCCAATTCATAATTAACAGTTGATGCAAACAAAGGTTTCCAAATTAATTTTAGAACTAAGAGGATTAATGCTCCTCCAATCCATATAATTAAAAGATCATTAACAGTAACAGCCAATATATCTCCAAATAATAATCCCATAATATCAAATCTAATAAATGATAAAAAACCTATGACCACTAGTCCTACTGCTAACGATGAGTGAGCCAAAAGACCTAGTAAAGCATCACCTGGTAGATTTGTTCTCTTTTGAAGTTGTATTAAAGTTAAAGCTATTAAAGATGAGATAATGAATACCGAGAACGCTATATTGAATTCCATTGAATAAGCTAAGGTCACTCCAAGTAAGGCAGAGTGGGCTAGAGTATCTCCAAAATAAGATAATCTTCTCCAAACAACAAAACATCCAAGAGGTCCAGTGACTATGGCAACTCCAATACCTGCTATTAAAGCTCTTATAAAAAAGTCATCTAACATTTAGTTTTTTTTTATTTCACCTTCGCTTGTATGAACATGATCGTGTCTATGCTCATATCTTGATAATATTTGAGAAGCTTGTTCACCAAATAAAGCTTTATATTCATTATTTTTTGCAACATCCATTGGAGAACCTGAACAACAAACATGACCGTTTAGACAAACCACATGATCAGTTGCACTCATTACAGTATGCAGGTCGTGAGAAATTAATAAGATACCACAATTCAATTCATCAGAAATTTTCTTAATTAGTTCGTATAAGGCAATCTCACCAGTAAAATCTACTCCTTGTACAGGTTCATCTAGTACCAATAATTCTGGTTTTTTTGAAATAGCTCTTGCAAGTAATACTCTTTGAAATTCTCCACCAGATAAGTCGCCCAAATTTTTATCTTTAAGATGAATAACACCAGTTAAAGACAAAGCTTCATCTATTGATTCTTTATCAAGACTTTCAGTCAATACCATGAAATCATTTACTCTAAGTGGTAGTGTCCAATCAATTGAAATCTTCTGTGGAACATATCCAACTTTATTTGTGTATTTTTCAACTGAACCATCAATCTTTTTGTAAATACCTAAAGCAATTTTGGCTGTTGTGCTTTTTCCTGATCCATTTGGACCAATAAGAGTAACTATTTTACCTTTTTCAACTTGAAGTGATACTCCTCTCACAAGCCATTTATTATTTAAACTAAAACCAGCTTTATTTAATTTCACAAGTATATTTTGATCTGAGCCCATTTTATTCCTTGACTAATAAATGTTATATTATTACATAGTGTTATATTATAACAATTAAAATATACAACATATGAAAAACATTAAAAAATTACCATTTATCTTATCAATACTATCATTCTTAACTATTTTTGTACCAGCAAATGCTGAAATTAAAGTAGTTACTTCAATTAAACCAATTCATTCATTAGCTAGTTATTTAATGGATGGTGTAGCAAAACCTGATTTAATAGTAGATGGCTATGCTTCTCCACATGGATTTGCTTTAAAACCATCTCATGCAAAAATGTTACAAAATGCAGATCTTATATTCTGGGTTGGTGAGGATTTGGAAAATTTTTTAGAAAAACCATTAAAATCTGTTGCGAAAAAAGCTGAGAAAATTGAACTAATGGAAATCAAAGATTTAACTTTACTTAAATTTAGAGAAAGAAATATTTTTGACGAACATGATCATGGTCATAAAGAGGACGATCACGATGATCATGCCAAAAAAGAGGACGATCATGATGACCACGGACATGACGATGAGCATAAAGAAGATGGTCACGATGATCACGGTCATGAAGGACACGCGCATGGTGAATATGATCCACATATTTGGTTGGATCCAATGAATACAAAAGTGATTTTAAGTGAAATGGCAGAACACCTGATCGAGAATGATCAAGAAAATGAAGCTAAATATAAAGCAAATTTAAAAAAAGCGCATAAAGATTTAGATAAACTTACTAAGAAAGTAAAATCTGAATTAAACAAGGATTTCAAATCAATCGTTTTTCATGACGCATATCAATACTTTGAAAAAAGATTTGGCATTAATATTCTTGGTGCTTTTACTGTAAATACCGATGTAATGCCTGGTGCTGAACAGTTAGCTGAAATAAGAGAAATAATTGAGCACGATAAAGTAAGCTGTATATTTTCAGAGCCACAGTTCAATCCTGATATTATTAAAGCTGTAGCAAAAGATACCAATGTTGCAACAGGGGTTATAGACCCATTAGGAGCAACTCTTAATCCAGGTAAAGATTTGTATTTCGATTTAATTGGCAACATGTCAAAATCTTTTAAAAGTTGTTAAATAAAAATTGATCTTTATTCATAAATAATATCTAATAATAGGATGAGTACAGTTTCCTTAACATTAGATGAGATTTTTGATTTAGCTAAAAAAACTTTATTAGCTAATGGATGTGATGATGAAACAGCTTCTATTCTGTCTGATCTAATTAGAAATGCAGAACGAGATGGGTCTTTATCTCATGGTTTATTTAGATTACCAGCATATGTAAGTGGATTAAAAAGTGGAAAAATTAATGGCAAAGGAAAGCCAGAAGTTAAAAAAATTTCTCCATCAGTAATTAAAGTTCAAGGTAACAATTGTTTAGCCCCAGTAGTTTTAAGTAAAGGTTTGCCTGAATTAGTTAAAACTGCAAAAGAAAATGGTGTTGCTGTACTAGCAATAAATAATTCTCATCATATGGCAGCGATGTGGCCTGAGACAGAAAAATTAGCTGAAGAAGGCTTAGTTGCCTTTGCTTGTACTTCATACAAACCTGCAGTAGCCCCTGCTGGAGCAATTAAACCATTGTTTGGAACAAATCCAATTTCATTTGCATGGCCAAGACCTGGAAAAACTCCAGTGGTTTATGATATGGCGACTGCATCAATGGCAATGGGTGAAGTTCAGGTTGCTAAAAGAGAAGGGCATAAAGTTCCACTTGGAACTGGTTTAACTAAAGAAGGTAAAGAGACTACTGATCCAGGTGCAATAGCAGATGGGGGTGTACTACTTCCTTTTGGAGGTTACAAAGGTTCAGCAATAGCGATGATGGTTGAGTTAATGGCTGGTGCATTAGTTGGTGATAATTTTAGTTTTGAAACAGCTGCAAAAGATAATAATGATGGTGGCCCACCTAGTGGAGGAGAATTTATTATTGCAATTTCACCAGATAAAACATCAGGTACTAATTGGCAAAAACACGCTGATGAATTTTTCGATAAGATGAAATCATTTGATGGTGTAAGACTTCCAGGTGAGAGAAGACATAAAAATAGATTAGACAAAGGTCCTCGAAATATTAACGAAGAGTTAGTAAATAAAATAAAATCTTTAAGCTAAGGTTATTTCAATTGGAGTATGATCTGAAGGTTTTTCACGACCTCTTGGATCTTTATTAATATTTATACCTTTAACTTGATCAATTAGTGAATTTGAAACTAAGAAGTGATCAATTCTCATACCATTATTTTTTTGCCAAGCACCTCTCATGTAATCCCAAAAAGTATATCCTTCTTTAGTTTCATTAAAATGTCTATAAACATCATTAAACCCTAAATTAATCATCTCTCTTAACTTTTTTCTTATTTCTAATCTAAATAAAGCATCATCCTCAAAACTCTTTGGATTATAAACATCCTCAGCAGCTGGAATGATATTAAAATCGCCAGCGAGAATAATATTTGGATTTTTTTTACTTAATGACTTTAATTGTTTAATTAAATCATCAAGCCATTTCTTTTTATAATCATATTTTTCAGTATCAACTGGATTACCATTAGGTGTATAAATATTTATTAATTGAATATTCTTTTTTTTATATTCAAGTTCAGCAGAAATTATTCTTGATTGTTTTAACTTATCTTTGATTAAATCTGTTCTAATATTTTTTAATTTTCCTTTAGAAATAATAGCAACACCATTGTAGCTTTTTTGGCCAAATACATGACTTTCGTAATCCATTCCTGAAAAATCATCGTATGGAAAGTTTACATCTTCAGTTTTAATTTCCTGCATCATGACAATTTCTGGTTTATATTTTAGAAGATAGCTTTTGATATTTTCAATACGAGCTCGAACAGAATTTACATTCCAAGAGGAAATAATCATTAAAGAGAAAAAGAAACACCGCAGCCACAAGAAGATTTAGTTTGTGGGTTTGTGATTTTGAATTGTTCACCAATTAATTCTGAAACGTAATCAACTTCTGATCCTTTTAATAAATCTGCAGAGGTTTTATCAATTAGTATATTCTCGAAATTTAAATCATCTGCAGCTTTTTCTTTGTCAAATGTAAATTCATACTGGAAACCTGAACAACCACCACCTTTAATAGCGATTCTAAAAAAAGACCCTTTATCTTTTTTAGATAATAAAACATTGATCTGTTTTAGTGCTTTATCAGTAAATTTAATTTCTTTAATCATAATTGATCGCTGGTATTACTAATATAATACTTAAATATTTATTTTAAAGGATGAAAAAATACTCAAAGATAGGTTTATTCAAAAGCAAAGGAAGAATTTTTAAGGAATCTTTGTCCAAATATCGTTCTCCATTTCAAAGAGATAGAGATCGTATAATTCACAGCGCATCCTTTAGAAGACTTAAACACAAAACACAGGTTTTTGTTAATACAGAAGGTGACCATTATAGAACAAGAATAACTCATTCTATGGAGGTTGCTCAAATAGCAAGATCAATAGCACGCTATCTAAATTTAAATGAAGATTTGGCTGAAACCTTGAGTCTTGCACATGATCTGGGTCACACACCATTTGGTCATGCTGGTGAAGATGCATTAAATGATTGTATGAGTGAGTTTGGCGGTTTTGATCACAACCTTCAAACTTTGAGAATAGTAATGTTTTTAGAAAATAAATATTTAAGATTTAACGGTTTAAATCTTACAATCGAAACATTGGAGGGCTTATTAAAACATAATGGACCTGTGGATGATTTGGATTTAGTAAATAATCTAATAGGTATTACCAAGTTTAAGAATATGATTAATTTTAATACTTATTCCTCTTTAGAAGCTCAAATATCAGCAATATCTGATGATATTGCTTACAATAATCACGACATACAAGATGGAATAAAAGCAAATCTATTTAAGTTAGAAGAGTTAGTTGAAATAGACTTTTTTAAAGATATTTACGTTAAATATAGAAAAAAAATTAATAAAAAAAATTATAAAATAGCAACTTATCAGATTATTAGAGACTCAATCGATTTAATGATTAAAGATTTAATTGGAAATACAATGAAAAATATTGCTCTAAATAAAATAAAAACGACAAAAGATATATTTAAATCAAATTTTCCAATAGTTAATTTTTCTGATAAAATTAAAAATTCTGAAAGTGAAATAAGATATTTTTTGAAATCTAAAATGTATAATAATAAAAATGTTTTAGCCAAAAATAATAAAGGCAAAGTAATAATTAAGTATTTATTTAACAAAATAATTAAGAGTCCAAGAAAATTTCTTACAAAAGAACAATTATCAAAAGATAAATATAGAGCAGTTTCAGATTTTATATCTGGAATGACTGATAGATATGCAATAAATCTTTATAGAAATATTAAATGAATATTTTTGATCAATACATAGATAAATTAAAAAAAATCCTTACAGATTTATCCAAAAAAGGAACTATTTCTTTACCAGATAAGTTAGATGGTATAACTGCTGAAATACCTCCAGAAAAATTTAATTGTGATATTTCAACAAATGTTGCGATGGTTATATCAAAAATAAATAAAAAATCCCCAATAGAATTAGCAGAAATTTTAGTTGATGAAATAAAAAAGAATGACAAATTAATTAATGACATATCTGTAGTAAAACCAGGTTTTATTAATATTAAATTTCAACCAATCTTTTGGACAAATTTTATTCAAGAAATAATCAAAAATTCAAAGACTTTTGGAATTAATACAAAAGAAAAAAAGAAAAAATATTTAGTTGAATTTGTTTCTGCCAATCCTACAGGTCCGTTACATGTTGGTCACTGTAGAGGAGCAATATTAGGTGATGTTATTGCAAATGTTTTATTATTTAACAATCACAAAGTTACAAAAGAATATTATGTAAATGACTATGGTAATCAAATTATTAATTTTACTAAATCTGTTTACTTTAGAATAAGAGAAATAAAATTTAATGAACCTTTTCCATCTTATAATGAGGACTTATATCCAGGTGCATATTTAATTGATTTTGCTCATAATATCATTTCTTCAAAGAATAAAATTGATTTCAGTAATTTTGATAATATTTCAGATAAATTAACAGCTTTATCTATTGAAGAAGCTTTAAAATTGATTAAAAAAAATCTCAATAGTCTTGGGATTGTTCATGATAATTTTGTAAGTGAAAAAAAATTAGTTTTGAATCAAGAGGTTGAAAAAGTAATAGATTTTTTACAAAAAAATAATTTTGTTTATAAGGGTAAAATAAAGGCACCTGCTGGCGAAGATACTTCTAATTGGGTTGAGAGAGAGCAATTACTATTTAAGTCGACTGATTTTGGCGATGACAAAGATAGAGCTTTACAAAAATCTGATGGTGCCTGGACTTATTTTGCAAGTGATGTGGCATATCACAAAAATAAATTAGATAGAAATTTTGATCATTTAATAAATATTTTAGGCGCTGATCATGCAGGATACATAAAAAGAATTTCCTCTTCTGTTGAGGCAATATCAAAGTCAAAAAATAAACTTGTCTGTAAAGTTAGTCAGCTTGTTAAATTAATTAAAGATAAAAAACCTTTTAAAATGTCTAAAAGAAAAGGTGATTATATAACAGTTGATGATTTGATAAATGAAGTTGGAAAAGATGCCACAAGATTTATCATGTTAAATCGAAGTAGCGATGTAGAATTAGATTTTGATTTTGACAACGTCATTGAGAAATCAAAAGATAACCCTCTTTACTATGTTCAATATTGTTATGCTAGAATTGCTTCAGTTTTTAGACACTTGGAGTTGAATTTGAGTTCAGAAATAGAGATTAAAAAATTTGATTTTGAATATTCTAGTGATGAAATAAAGATACTAAAAAAAATTTCAGAATGGCCTAAATGTATTGAGTCTGCAAGTAATAAACTTGAGCCTCATAGAATTCCAACTTATTTATATGAATTGGCTTCTTTATTTCATTCATACTGGAATTTAGGAAAAGATAACTCAGAAAAAAGGTTTATAAATAATGATAAAAAAATCACTGATGATAAATTAATTTTCTTAAAAGCAATATCAAATGTTGTAAAATCAGGAATGGATATTGTCGGAGTTAATGTTCCTGAAAAAATGTAATGTTTAAAGAAATTAGATTTTTAATATATGTGATAGTAATTATTTTTTTTACTTTTTTTACAGCTAAATATTATTTTTCTGACACCAACAAAAAGAAATCTTTTAGAGCTTTAAATGAAATAGATGAAAAAATAGAAATTTATGCAGAAAAATTACCAATTTTAGAAGATGATACTAAAAACATCATAGAATATGTTGAACAAACTAATAATAAGAAAAAAAAAAAATTTAATTTTTGGAAATTATTAGAAAATAATGAATAAACGACGTGCTTTTATAATTGGTATTAAGTCTACTAAACTTTCAAAAAAAGAAAAAAAATTTTTGAATAAATATAAACCTTGGGGTGTTATCTTGTTTACCAGAAATATAAAAAATATTGAACAAACATTTAAACTAACTTCATCAATTAGAAAAATTTTTAAAGATAGAAAATATCCTATATTAATCGATCAAGAAGGTGGAAGAGTTAATAGATTAAAAAATATTATTTCTTTTGATAATCTTACATCTGAGTTTTTTGGAAAAAAATACTTAAAGAATATTAGAGAATTTAAAACATATTATAAGTTATTTATCGATAAAACATCGTATTTACTCAGATCAATAGGTATAAATATCAATACGTCTCCCGTTTTAGACTTAAGAGTAAAAGGAAGCTCAAATATAATTGGTGATAGATCTTTTTCTAAAAATCCAAAAATAGTTTCTAAAATAGGAGATTTTTGCATAGATTATTTTCACAAAAACAGTATTGGAACTGTTATTAAACATATTCCAGGTCACGGACTTGCAAAAGTAGATAGTCATAATTTTACTCCGATAGTTAAGAAAAATTTAAACTATTTAAACAAAAATGATTTTGTACCTTTTAGAAATAAAAAAACTTTTTTTGCAATGACTGCACATATAATTTTTGACAAAATTGATAATGAAAATACTGTAACTCACTCCAAAAAATTAATTAAATTAATAAGAAACAAAATTGGATTTAAAAACATTTTAATCTCAGACGATTTATCAATGAAAAGTCTTAAATATAGTTTAAAAAATAATACAATTAAAACGTTTAATGCAGGTTGTGATTTAGCTTTACATTGTAATGGTAATTTAAATGAAATGGAAATTGTTGGAAAAAATGCACCATTATTGAATAAGTTTATTTTAAAAAAAACATCACAATTTTATAGAATTTTAAGCTAGTATTATCTAATGATTGAAAATGATTCTGCATTTTTTAAAGTAGATATTGAAAATTACAATGGTCCTTTAGATGTTCTTTTAGATCTAGCTAAAGCTCAAAAAGTAAATTTAGAAAATATATCAATTACAAAATTAGCAGATCAATTTCACGATTTCATAACTAAAGAAAAAAATTTAAACTTAGAAATTGCCTCAGAATATTTATTAATGGCTACTTGGTTAGCTTATTTAAAATCTAAATTGTTATTACCAGGCACACCAGAAGAAGAATTTAAAGTTCAAGAGGTCGCAGAAAAATTAAAACTTCAACTTAAAAAACTTGAACTTATAAGATTGTTATCTGAACAAATGTTAAAAAGAAAAAGATTAGGAAGAGAAATTAGAACTAGAGGTATGAGAGCAGGCATTAGACCGATTTATAATAGTGAATACAAAGTTAATTTATTTGAATTACTAAAGACTTACTCAACAATAATTATGACTAAAGATTTCCAAAAAATAAATATTCCTAAATTACCAGTATTTACTACTGAAGAAGGAATAAAAACTATAAGAGAATTTTTTGGAAAATTGATAAACTGGAAAAAACTGGATGATCTTATACCAAAAAATTTTAAAAAGGGATCCAAATATAAACGAACTGGTAAGGCTGGAATATTTGCAGGCTCTCTAGAATTGGTTAAAGAAGGCAATTTGAGTATTAAACAAGAAAACTTATTTGATGATATTTATATAAAAGAAAACAAATGATAAAAAAAAAAATTAAAAAAAAAGACAATGTAATAAACTTTCCCACAAAACTCTCTTCCATTGAAAAAGAAATTGAGGGTATAGTTTTTGCTGCAGCCGAGCCCCTGGACATCGAAACTATTGAAAATAAAATTTCAAAAAAGACTGATGTAGAAAAAATATTATTAAAACTTCAATCTGAATATTCAGAACGTGGAATTAATTTAGTTTGTATATCAAAAAAATGGTCATTCAGAACATCACCTAATTTATCAAATTTGATGACACAGGAAAAAACTGTTGAAAAGAAATTATCAAGAGCAGCAATAGAAACTCTTGCAATTATAGTTTATCATCAACCAGTTACTAGAGCCGAAATTGAAGAAATTAGAGGTGTTGCTTTTGGAACAAATACATTAGAAATATTAATGGAGCTAAACTGGGTTAAACCGGGAGGAAGAAAAAATGTCCCTGGTAAACCTATTCAATATATAACAACAGATGATTTCTTAAGTCATTTTAACTTACAAAAACTCTCTGATTTGCCAACTGTAGATGAACTAGGCGCAGCTGGTTTAATTGATAGTACAAATATAGATAATGCTATTTTTGGAACAGGTAAATTTTATAAGGAAAAGCAAGACGACAAAAAAGAAGATATTTATTCAAATATTGATGAAATGCTTAATAGCACTCTTGACTCAGAGGAAGAAAAATAAATCATCATATTTGACTTTTAAATTATTAATAAAAAGGTTATAACTTTTTTATGAGCATTGGAATTTGGCAAATAGCAATTGTTGTAATACTCGTAGTATTATTATTTGGTAGAGGTAAAATATCTAGTTTAATGGGTGACGTTGCTAAAGGAATTAAGAGTTTTAAAAAAGGAATGGCATCAGATGTAACTGATGACAACGAACCTAAAAATCTTTCCGACGATAATCAAGATACAAACAAAAAAGAATAAATCACATGCCTACTATTGGTTGGTTTGAGATTTTAATAGTAATTGCAATAGCTATTGTAGTTCTTGGACCGAAAGATTTTCCTATTATGTTAAAAAAAGTTGGTTCTTGGATCGGCACTACAAAAAAATATATAAATAATATTCAAAATGAAGTTTCAAATATAGATATCGAAGACAATAAAATAGAAAAAAAAGAAGAAAAAAAAGATGAGTCATGATGAAAATGAAAGTGGCTTTGTAAGTCATTTAACAGAATTAAGAAAAAGACTGATTAATAGTTTTATTTTTTTAATAATTTTTTTTGTAGTTTGTTATTTTTTTGCAGAACATTTATATGGATTTTTGGTAGAACCTTTTGCTAAAGCTGTAAAAGATGATGGATCAGACAGAAGATTGATTTTTACCGCACTACAAGAAACATTTTTAACATATTTAAAAGTTTCTTTTTTTACAGCTTTTTTTGTTACTTGTCCTTATATCTTAATGCAAATTTGGAAATTCATTGCTCCAGGTCTTTATAAACACGAAAAAATAGCAATTTTACCTTATCTAGTATTAACACCAGTTTTATTTTTCTTGGGTGGAATGTTGGTTTATTATTTAATTATGCCATTGGCGATAAAGTTTTTTTTATCATTTGAAAGCAGTGGTTTATCTACTAATTTGCCAATTCAACTTGAAGCAAAAGTTAATGAATATCTCTCTTTGGTCATGAAACTTATTTTTGCTTTTGGAATAAGTTTCCAATTACCCGTTGTTCTAAGTCTTTTAGCTAGAGTAGGTTTAGTTGACTCTGAATTTTTGAAAAAAAGAAGAAAATATGTTGTAGTTATTATATTTGCAGCTGCTGCCTTATTGACTCCACCTGATCCAATTACTCAAATTGGTTTAGCAATACCATTATTAATTTTATATGAATTATCAATTTTTTCAGTAAAATTTATAGAAAACAAAAATTTAAAAAATTCTGATGCATAATTTAAAAGAAATTAGAAAAGATTTTAATGCTTTTGAAAAATCTCTCGAAAAAAGATCCATTGATATAGATTTTAAAAAATTAAAAGATTTAGATATTCAAAATAGAGATTTAATCCAAAAAAAAGAAACATTAGAGAAGGAAAAAAAAGATATATCAAAATCTAAAGATAAATCATTGTTTGCTAAATCTAAAGAAATTTCAAAATCAATAGATGAAATTTCAGAAAAACAAAAAAAAATAAAAGATAATTTAGAAAAACTTTTATCAAACATACCAAATATTCCTCACAATGATGTTCCAAATGGAAAAGATGAAAATGATAATGTTGAAGTTATAAAATCAGGAAAAATACCTAAGTTTGATTTTAATCCAAAATCTCATTTTCAAATTGGTGAAAATCTTGACATGCTTGATTTTGATCTAGCAACTAAAACTACAGGCTCAAGATTTGTATTTGTTAAAAATAAATTAGCGTTACTAGAGAGAGCCATTTCAAATTTTATGCTAGACATTCACATAAGTAAAAATGGTTATGAAGAAATTTCACCACCGTTATTAGCCTCTGAAAATACTATGTATGGAACTGGCCAACTTCCTAAATTTGAAAATGATCAATTTGAAGTAAAATTAGATGAAGGAAATGAAAGAAAATTTTTAATACCAACAGCAGAGGTTATTTTAACTAATATTGTTAAAGATAAAATAATAGATCTTAAATCTCTTCCTATGAGATTTGTTGCATCTACCCCTTGTTTTAGAAAAGAAGCTGGTAGTTATGGGAAAGATACAAAAGGAATGATTAGACAACATCAATTTTATAAAGTCGAAATGGTTAGTATTGTTGAGCAATCGAAATGTATGGAAGAATTAGAAAGAATGACTAATTGTGCAACAGGTATTTTAGATTTGCTAGAGCTACCTTATAGAAAGGTCATTTTGTGTAGTGGTGATATGGGTTTTAGTGCTGAAAAAACTTATGACTTAGAAGTATGGCTACCCTCAGAAAATAAATACAGAGAAATTTCATCCTGTTCTTCATGCGGAACTTTTCAGGCTGTGAGAATGAAAGCAAGATATAAAGATCAAAAAAAAGAAACTTTATTTGCTGGCACACTTAATGGAAGTGGCTTAGCTGTTGGAAGAACTTTAATTGCTATTTTAGAAAATTATCAGCAAAAAGATGGTTCTGTGATAGTGCCAAAGGCACTTAGACCTTATATGAATAATATAGAAAAAATTTCACTCAATTAAAGTTGTTTTAACTGTATAGATAGTATAAATATTCTTTTTTAATTAAGGAGTTTTATGGAAAGTTCAGGAATAGGCCAATTTATACCATTAATATTAATTTTTGTTATTTTTTATTTTTTCTTAATAAGACCTCAACAAAAAAAAGTTAAAGAACACAAAGCAATGGTTGAAGGTTTAAAAAAAGGTGACAAAATTGTTACTTCAGGTGGAATTACTGGAACGATAACTCGAGTTGTTGACAATGACAAAGTTGAAGTAGAAATTGCAGAAAATGTTACTGTCGAAGTTATTAGAGGAACTGGTATTCAGAGCTTAATGAATAACACAGAAGTTAAAAAATAATTTTGTTGAAATAAAGTGTTATATTTTTCAAAGTTAAGAATAATTACTGTTTTTTTATTTTCTTTAATTTTTATTTTAATCGCTTCATCAAATCTTTTTAAATTTGATAATAAATTTTTAGATAAAAAAATTAATCTTGGCTTAGATTTACAGGGTGGTTCATATCTTCTTTTAGAAATTGATAACACACCGGTAATTGAACAAAAATTACAAAATTTAACAACAATTATTAGAAATTATTTTAAAAAAAAAGATATTAGGATAAAAAATCTTAAACTTTTAGATCAGCAACTTTTATTTTCTGTAGATGAAAATTTGAAACAAACGATAATAGATGAATTTAATAGTCAAGAAAGTGATTTAAATCCATATTATCCAAGATTTAAAAAGCACCAGTTAGATATAATTGAAAAAGATGATATTTTTTATGTAAGTTTTTCAGATCAGGGAATTATTAATCTTAAAACATCATCACAAGATCAAGCATTAGAAATAGTTAGAAGACGGATCGATGAAATTGGAACAAATGAACCTAATATATTAAAAAGAGGCAATGATAGAATTTTAGTTGAACTACCAGGATTAGACGATCCAATGAGAATTAAATCTTTATTAGGCAAAACAGCTAATTTAACATTTAGATTTGTTACAAATAATCAAGAAGATTCATTTGGCACAGAAAAATTACAATATTCAGATAGTACAGATGAAGCCATTGTTAGTAAAAGAATTATTTTGAGTGGAGATAATCTTCTTGATGCGCAACCTCGGATGAATAGTGAAACTAATGAAACAATTGTCTCTTTTACACTAGATAGAGTAGGGGCTAAAAGATTTGGTAAAGCGACTTCAACAGGTATAGGAAAACAATTAGCAATAGTTTTAGATGGCAAAATAATAAGTGCTCCAATTATCAGAGATACAATAGCAAGTGGTTCAGGACAGATAAGTGGTGGTTTTACTTTTCAATCAGCCACTGATTTAGCTTTACTTCTAAGATCAGGCGCACTTCCTGCACCAATGAATATAATTGAAGAACGAACAGTTGGTCCGGATTTAGGACAAGATTCTATTGATGCTGGAATGATTGCTCTAGCAATTGGTTTTATACTTGTAATAATATTTATATTTATAAAGTATAAAATTTTTGGATTAATAACTAATATAACTTTGGTAATAAACTTATTTTTATTAATTGGAATTTTAACAATTTTTGAAGCTACATTAACTTTACCAGGTATAGCTGGAATAATATTAACCGTTGGTATGGCAGTAGATGCTAATGTTCTAATTTTTGAGAGAATTAAAGAAGAATTGAAAAATGAAAAGAATAATTTAATAGCTTTTGATAGTGGATACACTAAATCAAGAACAGCTATTTTAGATGCAAATATAACAACTTTATTAGCAGCAATTATTTTATTTTTTATGGGTTCTGGTCCAATTAAAGGATTTTCTTTAACTTTGGGAATAGGAATATTTACAACATTATTTTCAGTTTATTTTATAGCTAGATTATTAACAGTCTTATACGTATTCAAAAATAAAGATAAAGAGAGATTGATTTAAATGATTGCTTTCAATAAATATTACAACCATTTTAATATTCTATCTATAGCTATAGTTATTATTTCTTTATTTTTATTAACCTTCAAAGGTCTTAATTTTGGTATTGATTTCAAAGGCGGAACCTTAATCGAACTTAGATCAACTGATGACAGAATTAATGTTTCATCGTTAAGAGATAATTTAAATGCTATCAATTTAGGAGATGTATCTGTAAAAAAATTTGGTAATGACACTGATTTCTTAATTAAATTTGAAAATAACAGCAACAAAAATGTTATTGAGCAAATTAAAGTTTCATTGGACAAATCTTTTGGCAATCAATTTGATTTTAGAAGAGTTGAGAATGTTGGCCCAAAGGTAAGTGCAGAATTATTAAAATCAGGAGTGATAGCAATTTCTATAGCTCTTATATTGATGCTGATTTATATTTGGATTAGATTTGAATGGCAATTTAGTCTTGGAGCTATCGCAGCATTATTTCATGATGTAATAGTAACATTAGGAATGTTTTCTTTATTAGGTTTAGAGATAAATTTATCTATCATTGCTGCGGTGTTAACTATTGTTGGATATTCAATGAATGATACTGTTGTTATTTTTGATAGAGTAAGAGAAAATTTGAAAAAATATTCTGATATTAAAATTTTTGAACTTACAAATATTTCAATTAACGAAACTTTATCTAGAACTTTAATTACTTCTATAACAACTTTACTCGCTTTATTCTCAATATTCTTTTTTGGAGGTGAAATTCTAAAAGGTTTTTCGCTTGCTATGATCTTTGGAGTTATATTTGGTACTTATTCTTCAATATATATTGCAAATACAATCTTAGTGAGATTAAATGTTTCACAAAAAACGATACTTAAAGAAGAAGATAAAAACTAATATAAATTCTGCGCTGCTACCATTGTCAATAACATTGGCAAAGATAAAAGAGTATTTGTTCTTGAGAATAACATAGCTGTTCTAGCAGACTTAGCTTTTAATTCAGGTTCGCATTCAACCATACCCAAAGCCCTTTTTTGATTTGGCCATATAACAAACCATACATTAAAAGCCATAACTATGCCTAACCACATTCCAATACCGATTGCAGTATGTTTTGGAATTCCAGATCCAATACTTAATGTCATTGCGTCATGTAAATACCCATTAAGTCCAGCTAAAATCAATCCTGACAACACTGTAAAAGCTGCAGCCCATCTAAAATAAAATAAAGCAGCAGGCGCAATAACTTTACCTATAGCAGGCTTTTGTTCATCGGGAATTTTTGCCATATTTGGTATTTGAACAAAATTAAAATACCAAAGTAAACCTATCCACATTATGCCTACTACAACATGAGTATATCTTGCAATCCAGCTCCAAAAAAGTTGATCAAAGCTAAAGCCGTCATTATGATAAAATAATCCCAAAAACAAAATAATGGCTAGTGCTAATGAAGCATGTATTGTTTTAGATAGAGATGATAGTAAATTACCCATAAAAATATATTATACTAAAAAGCTTTATATTAACATCTTTTTTTTAATTCAAGAGCGGCTTAAGAAATTTACCTGTATAACTCTTGTCAATTTTACAAATTTCTTCCGGTTTTCCCTCTGCGATAATTTTTCCTCCTTTTACACCACCTTCAGGTCCCATATCGACAATATAATCTGCAGTTTTAATTACATCTAGATTATGTTCAATTACTACGACTGTATTACCTAAAGCAACAAAAGTATGCAGAATCTCGAGTAATTTCTTTATATCATGTTGATGTAATCCTGTAGTGGGTTCATCTAAAATATACATTGTTCTTCCAGTCGATCTTTTAGATAATTCTTTAGCTAATTTAATTCGTTGAGCCTCTCCACCTGAAAGTGTAGTCGCTTGTTGTCCTATTTTTATATATCCTAGACCAACTTTTTTTAATGTTAAAAGTTTAGTTTTAATATTTGAAATATTTTCAAAATATTCACAACCTTCATCAACAGTCATATTTAAAACATCTGCAATACTTTTGTCTTTAAATCTTATTTCTAAAGTTTCTCTGTTATAACGTGTACCTTTACATTCGTCACATTGTATATAAACGTCAGGAAGAAAGTGCATTTCATATGTAATAACTCCATCACCTTCACAAGCTTCACATCTTCCACCTTTTACATTGAATGAAAATCTTCCTGGCTTGTATCCTCTTGTTTTTGACTCAGGTAAATTTGTAAACCAATCTCTTATAGGTCCAAAAGCTCCAGTATATGTAGCTGGATTAGATCTAGGAGTTCTACCTATCGGAGATTGATCGATGTCAATTATCTTATCAATTAATTCAGTACCTTTGAATCCTTTAAAAGGTTTAGGAATTTTTCGAGATTTATTATTGTTTAATGTCAAATTTAAAGCATTATACAAAGTTTGTAAAACCAGCGTTGATTTTCCACTGCCAGAAACACCTGTAACACAGGTTAAACTTCCTAATGGTATTTTTAAATTAACATTATCTAAATTATTACCAGTAGCACCTGTAATTTCTAAAAACCTTCCATTTTTTGCAAGTCTTCTTTTTTTTGGAATTTCAATTTTAAATTTATTTGAAAGATATTTACCAGTTATACTATTTTGATTTTGCGTAATATCTTTTATTGATCCTTGAGCAACTACCTGACCTCCATTGTTACCAGCTTCTGGACCTAAATCGATAATATGATCTGCATTTTCCATAGTTTCTGTATCATGCTCAACTACAACTACTGTATTGCCTAAATCTCTTAATCTCTTCAAAGCATTTATAAGTTTAACATTATCTTTTTGGTGTAAACCAATTGATGGTTCATCTAAAACATACAAAACTCCAGTTAAACCTGATCCAATTTGTGAGGCTAGTCTGATTCTTTGAGCTTCACCACCAGATAAGGTTCCAGACTCTCTGGAAAGTGTTAAGTAGTCCAATCCTACATTTAGTAAAAAATTTAATCTTTCATTAATTTCTTTTAAAATGTGTTCAGCAATTTTTACTTGTCTTTTATCTAATTTATTTTTGAGATTTTCAAACCATTGTGTAGCGTCTAAAATTGATTTTTCTGTAACTTCACTGATATTCAAACCGTCTATTTTGACACATAATGCTTCATCTTTAAGTCTAAATCCGTTGCATCTTTCACATTTTGTATCTGATTGATATTGAGCAATTTCTTCTCTTTTCCAGTCACTGTCTGTTTCAAGATATCTTCTTTCCAAATTGTTTATAACACCTTCAAAAGTTTTTTTATGAGAATATTTTTCATAACCATCGTCATATGAAAATTTAATTTCTTCATCATCAGAGCCATAAAGAATAATATCTTTTATCTTTTTTGAAAGTTTTGACCATTTATCTTCTAATGAAAAACCATAATGTTTAGCTAAAGAGGATAGTGTTTGAGCATAATACATAGTAGTTGTTTTTGCCCATGGCTCAATAGCACCATCTGCAATACTTTTTTTTTCATTAGGCACAACTAAGTTCGGGTCAACATTTAATTTGATTCCAATACCTTCACACTCTTCACAAGCCCCAAATGGACTATTAAATGAAAACAATCTAGGTTCGATTTCTTCAATAGTAAAACCACTTTCTGGACAAGCAAATTTTGTAGAAAAAATTAATTTTTCTAATTTTCTAAATTTTTTTGGAAGTGTTTCATCTTCATATTCAACAAATAATAATCCATTTGCTAGATTTATAGAAGTTTCTATAGCCTCAGCTAATCTATTTCCTAATGAAGAATTTAAAATTATTCTATCTACAAGAATAGAAATATCATGTTTTACTTTTTTATTAAGTTCTGGGATTTTATCAATTTCATAAAGAACATCATCAATTTTAATTTTCCTAAATCCTCTTTTTTTGAAACTTAATATTTCTTTTTTATATTCACCCTTACGCCCTCTAACTACTGGAGAATATAAATATATTGTTGATTTTTTTGGCAGTTGTTTAATTCTATCTACTATTTGAGATACAGTTTGAGATTCTATTGGTTTGCCGGTAAATGGTGAATACGGTATTCCAGCTCTTGCATAAAGAACTCTCATGTAGTCATAGATTTCAGTAACTGTGGCAACTGTAGATCTTGGATTCTTTGAAGTATTTTTTTGTTCTATTGATATTGCTGGACTCAGTCCCTCTATCAAATCTACATTTGGTTTTTTCATTTTATCTAAAAATTGTCTCGCGTAAGCAGACAAGCTTTCAACATACCTTCTTTGACCTTCGGCATAGACTGTATCAAACGCCAAAGATGATTTTCCTGATCCAGATAGACCAGTAATCACAACAAATTTATCCTTTGGTATTTCTAAAGAAATATTCTTTAAATTGTGTTCTTTAGCTCCCTTAATAACTATCTTTTTAATCATAATTTTTGTTGCTTTGACCTAATAAAATTAATATTCAGAGTAAATTGTGATATAAATCTATTTAATTAATTTAACAAATATTAAAATATTATGGCTGGAAGTTTAAATAAAGTACTTTTAATTGGTCGTTTGGGCGCAGACCCAGAAATCAAACAAATGGTTAATGGTAAAAGTGTTGCTAGATTAAGTCTTGCAACAAGTCAATCCTGGAAAGATAAAAATACAGGTGAAAAAAAAGAAAAAACTGAATGGCACCGTATAGTTGTATTCAATGAAGGACTTGTAAATGTGGTTCAACAATATCTAAAAAAAGGTGCGCAAATTTATGTCGAAGGTCAACTGACCACAAGAAAATGGAAAGATGAACAATCTGGCCAAGATAAATATTCAACAGAAATAGTTATTCAAGGATATAATTCCTCTTTAACAATGTTGGGTGGTGGAAATTCGAGTAGTGGAATAGCTAATGATAATCAATCTTCTAGCAATGAGGAAATTTCACAAATATCAAATGATATGGATGACGAAATTCCGTTCTAGTATTTATGCAAAAAACAGAAATTCCAGAAGATAAGAAAATTAAATTAATCTCTATGCATGATGAGATGAGCTCATCATACTTATCTTATGCAATGAGCGTCATAGTAAGTAGAGCTCTACCAGATGTAAGAGATGGATTGAAACCAGTTCATAGAAGAATCTTATATGCAATGTATAAAGGTGGATATGATTGGTCAAAACAATTTAGAAAATCTGCAAGAATAGTTGGAGATGTAATCGGTAAATACCATCCTCATGGCGATCAGTCTGTTTACGATGCTTTAGTTCGTATGGTTCAAGATTTTTCTATGAGTTTACCTCTTGTTGACGGCCAAGGTAATTTTGGATCTATAGATGGTGATCCTGCTGCAGCAATGAGATATACCGAGACAAGATTGTCAAAAGTATCTCAGTATTTAATTGATGATATAGAAAAAAATACAATATCTTTTAAAAGTAATTATGATGAAACTGAAAAAGAACCAACAGTTTTACCTGCACAATTTCCAAATTTATTAGTAAATGGAGCTGGTGGAATAGCTGTAGGAATGGCAACAAGCATACCTCCACATAATTTAGGAGAAGTTATAGATGGAACTTTAGCTTTAATTGAAAACAAAGATATTAAGATTAAAGAATTGATGAAACATATACCGGGTCCAGATTTTCCTACAGGAGGCGTAATTATTGGTAAAGAGATTATTAAACAAGGTTACAATAAGGGCAGAGGTTCATTTAAAATTAGAGGTGAAATTTCAATAGAAAGTTTGAAAAATGGCAGAGAAAGATTAGTAATTACGTCTATTCCATACCAAGTGAATAAATCTGTATTAAACGAGAGAATAGCTCAATTAGTCAGAGAAAAAAAAATTGAGGGTATTAGAGATATAAGAGATGAGTCTAATAGAGAAGGTATTAGAGTTTCAATTGATTTAAGAACTGGCGTAGAACCTGAAACTGTTAAACGACAACTATATAAAAATACACAAATAGAAAGTTCATTTGGATTTAATACTTTAGCTATCGTAGATGGAAAACCACAAACTTGTAATCTTAAAGAATTTCTTTCAAATTTCTTACACTTTAGAGAAGATGTTGTAATTAAAAAAACAAAATTTGATTTACAAAAAGCTGAGGAACGAGCTCATATATTAATAGGTTTATCCGTTTCTGTTGAAAACTTAGATAAGATAATAAAAATTATCAGATCATCAAAAACTCCTGATGACGCCAAAAAATCAATTTTAAAGACAAAATGGAAAATAAACAAATCTCAAAAAATGATCTCATTAATTGAAAACAAGAAAGGAAAAAACTTATATTCACTTTCAGAGCCACAGGTAAATGCTATTTTAGAATTAAGATTACAAAAGTTAACAGCTTTAGGTATAAATGAAATTGAATTAGAAATTAAAAAATTAGCAGAATTAATTGTTAAATATAAAAAGATTATTTCTTCAAAGAAAGAGTTACAAAGAGTAATAAGTAATGAATTAAAGAATATAAAAGAAAAATATTCAACACCTAGAAGAACTAAAATTATTAACGCAGTATTGAATTATGATATTGAGGAAACTATTCAAAAACAATCTGTTTTAATCACTGTAACTCTTCAGGGTTATATAAAAAGAGGATCTTTAAATAATGTAAAAACGCAAAAAAGAGGCGGCAAGGGTAAAACTGGAATAACTACAAGGAATGAAGATTCTGTAGTTCAAACTTTATCTGTAAACACTCATACATCAGTATTATTTTTCTCAACAGAAGGTCTTGTTTACAGAATTAAAGCTTGGAAAATCCCAGAAGGATCTTCTGCATCAAAAGGAAAATCATTATTCAATATATTGCCATTAAAAAACCATCAATCAATCAGCTCGATAATGCCATTTCCTGATGAGGAAAGTGAAATGAAAAATTATCAAATAGTCTTTGCAACGGCAAATGGAAAAGTTAGAAAAAATAGTTTAGAGGATTTTTCATCTATTAATGCTTCTGGAAAAATCGCAATGAAATTAGATACAAACGATAAAATTGTAGGTGTAAAAATATGTAAAGATGATCAAGATATTATTTTGAGCACAAAATTAGGAAAATGTATTAGGTTTGAATCAAAAAAATTGAGAATTTTTAAAGGTAGATCATCAAAAGGTATAAAAGGTATAGTTTTGGCACCTAATGATCAAATTGTATCATTATCGATAATAGATAATGACAAAAACTTAAAAAAATCAAAAAACAATAATTCTGAATTAAAGGCTAAAGAAAAATTTATTCTCTCAATTACTGAAAATGGCTACGGTAAAAAAACTTCTCATATGGATTACAGAGTAACTAATAGAGGTGGTAAAGGAATAATTGGAATAATCAATTCTCCAAGAAATGGAAACATTTCATCTTCATTTCCAGTATACGAAGGTGATGAAATTTTGATTTCAACTAACAAAGGAAGAGTTATCAGAGTAGCTGTAAAAGAAATAAGAACTGCTGGTAGAAATACACAAGGTGTTAGAATAATTAAACTATCTGGTGAAGAAAAAGTTGTAACAGCTGATAAAATTGATGATAATTTAGTTTAATGAATAAAGTTGCAATTTATCCAGGAACTTTTGATCCTATTACCTTTGGTCATATTGATGTTATTAAAAAGGGTTTAAAATTATTTGATAAAATAGTTGTTGCTGTTTCAGATGTAGACAATAAAAATTATCTCTTTGACTCTAATGAAAGAATTGAAATTGTTAAAAAAGCTCTTTTTTTAGATCTTAAATTAAGTAAAAAAAAGATTTCAATAATTTCATTTACTTCTTTAACGACAGATTTATGTAAAAAATATAAATCAAACATCATTTTAAGAGGACTTAGAGCAGTATCAGATTTTGAATATGAGTTTCAACTTGCTGGAATGAACCGTAAATTAAATAATAATATTGAAACGTTGTTTTTAATGTCTGATGTTGAAAATCAAATTATTTCCTCTAAATTTGTTAAAGAAATAATTAAATTAAAAGGTGACATAAAAAAATTTACTACAAAAAGTACTATAAAATTATTAAAAAAAAAATATGAATAGAATTTTTTTAAAGATATTAATTTTATTTTTTTTAATAACAAATCAATCAATATCGGAGGAAAATATAATGATTTTAAAATTAAAAGATGGAGAAGTAAAAATTGAGTTATTCGAAGATGTGGCACCTAATCATGTTAAAAGAATTAAAGAATTAGCAAATAATGGAAAATATGACAATGTGGTTTTCCACAGAGTAATTGATGGATTTATGGCTCAAACCGGAGATGTAAAGTTTGGTAATTCAAATTCAAAAGATTTTAATTTAAGAATGGCAGGGATGGGTGGTTCCGATCTACCAGATTTAAATCAAGAATTTAATGATTTACCACATGATAGAGGAACACTATCGATGGCTAGATCATCAGATCCAAATAGTGCTAATAGTCAATTTTTTATCTGTTTTAAACCAGCACCCTTTTTAGACAGGCAGTATACTGTTTTTGGAAAAGTAATTGAGGGAATGGAATATGTTGATAAAATTAAACGTGGCGATGAAAATAATAATGGAGCAGTTACAGACCCAGATAAGATAATAAGTTTTAAATCTTTATAAAATAAATGGCATTGAAAAAATTTGCCTTTAAAGTTTTAAAAGAAAAAAATTATGCAAGATGTGGTTTGATAGAAACCCATAGAGGAAATATTAAAACTCCAGCATTTATGCCAGTTGGTACTCAAGCAACTGTTAAAGCTTGTACAATAGATGATATCAAAAAAACAGGTTCTGAAATAATCTTAGGTAATACATATCATTTAATGATACGGCCTGGAGTTGAAAGAATTAAACGTGTAGGGGGTTTGCACAATTTTATGAATTGTGATCTTCCTATACTTACAGACTCTGGTGGTTTTCAAGTAATGTCATTATCAAAATTGAATAAGATTGATAAAGAAAAAGGTGCAATCTTTAATTCACATATAGATGGAAAAAAATTTTGTTTAAGTCCTGAAGAAAGTATAAAGATTCAATTAGATTTAAACTCTGACATTTTGATGATTATGGATGAATGTCCAAAAAAATCAGATGATTACAATTTAATAAAAGAGTCAATGAATCTCTCATTATATTGGGCTAAAAGATCAAAAAAAGCATTTGGTAAAAACCCACACAAAGCACTTTTTGGAATTGTTCAAGGAGGACTTTTTGAAGATTTAAGAATTCAATCTTTAAATGAATTAATCAAAATTGAGTTTGACGGCTATGCTGTTGGGGGTTTAGCTGTTGGTGAAACACAAAAAGAAATGTTTAATGTTCTTGATTTCTTAAAGAACAACTTACCATCTAACAAACCTCATTATTTAATGGGTGTTGGTACACCGTCTGATATTTTGGGTGCTGTTAAAAGAGGTATAGATATGTTTGATTGTGTTATGCCCACTAGATCTGGAAGAACAGGTCTCGCTTTCACTTGGAATGGTCGTGTAAATATAAGAAATAGCAAATATCAAAACGATGACACTCCGTTAGATGAAAATTGTGAAAATTTTAATTTAAATAAATATACAAAAAATTATTTAAATCACTTATTTAATACTAATGAAATTCTTGGATCTATGCTTTTAACTCTTCACAATATTAATTTTTATCAAGAATTGATGTCATCAATTAGAGAAAATATTCAGAATGATACATTTGATGAATTTCATGATAAATACATAGATAAGTTGTAATTCAGAAACTATATGTCTCACAAATTCCTATTTGAATTATCTAAATAAATCTATATATACATTGAAATTCAGTTATGAATACGGGCCGTTAGCTCAGTTGGTAGAGCAATTCCCTTTTAAGGAATGGGTCGATGGTTCGAGTCCATCACGGCTCACCATTAATATTAAGAAATGTTAATTGGTGGATACTTTAATATTATTTCATTTGTCCATTCATTGATTTTTTTTATTCTATTTTCTGCCGATGGATGAGTGCTCATAAATTCAGGAGGTGTTTTACCTTTATTAAATTTTTTCATTCTTTCCCAAATTTTTACTGTTTCCCTGATATCAAATCCAGACAATGACGAAAAGATCATACCTAAATAATCAGCTTCACTTTCTTGTTTTCTATTGAATGGATTCATTATTCCTAACTGAGATATTAAAGCTACAGTGTTCATACCAGTTGCTCTATTCATTTGAGATAATTTACCGCCTGTAAAAATATCAATTAACTGTGTCCCTGTATTGACCAAAGCTCCTCTGCTAGCTCTTTCAACTGAATGTTTTGCTACAGCATGAGCAATTTCATGCCCCATAACTGCTGCTAAGCCATTAGTATTTTTTGTCACTTCAAGAATACCTGTGTAAACAGCAATTTTTCCTCCTGGCATACACCAAGCATTTCTTACTTTTTTGTTATCTATTAAAATATATTCCCAATCAAAATTTATTGTTGGATCGTCTATTTTAGCTTTATAAAAATATTCACCAATGGATTTTTCCATTTTTTTTCCAATTTCTTTAATTTCAGTAAGTGTTTTAGAATCAGTGATTAGTTTTTCTTTTTCTTTGACTTGTTCATAAACTTGAGCTGCTTGGGCATTAAGTTTAGCTTCAGGTATAATTTTTAACTGTCTTCGCTCAGTTATTGGCGCTGTTGTGCATGAATTCAAAATAATACCACAGCATCCACAACCCATATAAGATAAGAATTTTCTTCTATTCATTTTATAATAACATTGATATTATATTTATTAATGAATCTAAATAATAAAATATTATTATTCCTTTTCATAGTGGCAATTTTTTTCGTAATCTATTCAAGTTTTAACTAATTTTAATGACAAAAAGTAAAAAAAGAAAATCACTTACGCTTATTTTAAGAAATTATTTTATAACTGGTGTTGTTGTTTTAATTCCTATCGGTTTCACACTATATCTAACAAAATTTATCATAGGAATATCTTCAAAAATTATACCAGAAAATATTAATCCCAATAGTTATTTGCCATATGCAATTCCTGGAATAGAGATAATTATCTCAGTAGTTTTTATAACTATTGTTGGAGGTTTATCTTTATCTTTTTTAGGCAAAAGAATTCTTAAACTTATAGATGATTTGTTTAAGAGGATTCCAGTTTTAAGAACTATTTATTCAGCAATAGTTCAAATGACAGAAACTTTTTCAAATAAAGATGATAATGATAAAAAAAGTGTAGTTTTAGTTGAATATCCTAGAAAAGGTGTTTGGGCCGTTGGTTTTGCGACAAAAGAAAACAAAGGTGTGATGTCTGAAAAAACAAATAAAAAATTAATTAATGTTTTTGTTCCTACAACACCAAATCCTACGAGTGGTTTTTTATTAATGTTTCCAATCGATGAAGTTATTTATTTAGATATGACATTTGAAGAGGCATCTAAATTTATTGTTTCTGCAGGAACTTCCACTGGTAAGAATTAAGCTATATCGTTAATAATATCTGCTCGATCATACAATTTAATTAATGGTTTAAATTTACCTATATCTTCATTTTCATTTTCAATTCTTCTGATTTCTTTTTCAGCCATAATAAAGAGATCATGATTATGAATTGGATCTGCTAATTTAAAACTTTTAATACCACTTTGTTTGAAACCTAAAATATCTCCGAAACCTCTCAATTTCATATCTTCTTCAGAAATCATAAAACCATCGTTAGAACCTTTTAATATATTAATTCTTTTTTTAGCATTATCACTCAAATTTGATTTAAACATTAATATACAAATAGATTCCTTATTACCTCTTCCAACTCTACCTCTAAGTTGATGTAATTGTGATAGACCAAATTTGTTTGCATTTTCAATAATTATTACATTTGCATTAGGGAAATCTATACCTACTTCTATGATAGTGGTTGAAACTAAAATTTTAAATTCATTTTTTAAAAATTTGTTCAAGATAATCTCTTTTTCATCAGCAGTTGTTTTTCCATGAAGCAAAAAAACTTGTTTAGGAAATAATTTTTCTAAATATTTTGATTTTTTTACTGCTGATGTATGGTCAATTTTTTTAGACTCTTCAATTAATGGACATACCCAAAAAATTTGATTACCAAGTTTTATTTCTTTCTTAACAAATTTTATTACGTCATCAATTTTTTTATCAAGTTTGCTATACGTTTTAATTGGTTTACGAATATTAGGTTTTTCTCGAATTATTGAAAGATCCATATCCCCATATATTGTCATTGTCAAAGTACGCGGAATAGGTGTTGCGGTCATTAAAAGAACATCACAATTGGTTCCAGCTTTATCAGATAATTTTTTTCTTTGGTTAACACCAAATTTATGTTGTTCATCAATTATTATTAGTCCGAGTTTTTTAAATTCAACTTTTTTCTGAAATAATGCATGAGTACCAAAAACTAAGTCAATTTGTTTATTTGATAATTTGTCTAAAATAATCTTTTTATTTCTATATGTTAATTTTCCAGAGAGTAATTCAATTTTTATATTTTTAGGAAAAACTTTTTTTGCTAATAAATAATGCTGTCTTGCTAATATTTCAGTAGGTGCCATTACCGCTACTTGAAAACCGGAATTAATAGTATTAAATGCTGATAGTAATGATACTATTGTTTTTCCACTTCCTACATCACCTTGTAGTAATCTAAACATTTTATTTTCAGAACTTAGATCTTTATTAATTTCATCTAGAGTTTTTTTTTGATCTTTGGTTAAAGAAAAGTTTAATTTAGATATTATTTCATTTTGTTTTTTAATATTAAATTCTTTTTTAGTTTTCTTAATTTTTTTAATCTTTTTTCTAATTTCTGAGTTTACTAGAAAAGTTGAGAAAATTTCGTCAAATGCAAGTCTTTGATAAAAATTTTCTTTAAATTTACCGATATTTTCTGGTTCATGTAATTTTTTGATAGAGTCATTCCAACTAATATTATCAAATTTTTTCAGTATATTTTTTGAATGCCATTCTTCAATTTTTGGTAAATTATTTATTATTTGTAATATAATTTTATTATAAACCTTTTCACTAATTCCTTCTGTTAGTGAATAACTATTATGTTTTTGTTTGATTATAGAGGCGTCTTCAGAAATATATTTAGGATTTGTTAATTGGTATTTATTTCTAAAATATTTGATCTTACCACTTATAGTTACCTCTTTTCCAATAGGAAGTATTTTTTTAATATACCCCTCATAACTATTAAAAAAAACACAGTCTATTTCACCAGTATCATCTTTACATAAAACTCGATTTGGTAAGTTTCTTAGTCTTGGGAAGAAATATTTTTGAGGCGTTATAGTTATAGTTTGTATTTCGTCAATTTTGAGATCTTTAATTTTTGATGATAAACTTCGATCAATGTAAGATTTTGGCAATTTCCACAAGAGATCAAAAATATTATCTATTTTTTTCTTTTTAAGTAAATTAGTTGTTTTAGTTCCAACACCTTTAAGAGCACTAAGATCAGACAATAAGTATTTATAATTTCTTTTAATATTCATAAACTGATATTATATTCCTATTATGACTAGTGATATAGAACAAATAAAAAAAAAAATTATTTATCGATCGAATTATCGTGGCACAAAAGAAATGGATAAACTTTTAGGAACTTTTACGAATAAGTATTTAAATCAACTGAATAATGAAGAATTAAATGAATTAATTAAACTTTTAGAGATTGACGATAATAATCTTTATAATTTTTACAATGGTTTGGATACAAATATAGAATTTGAAAACAATAAAATAAATAATTTATTTAAAAACTTTAAATTCAAGTAATTTAGTGGCGGAGAGACTGGGATTCGAACCCAGGAAAGAGTTGCCCCTTTGCCGGTTTTCAAGACCGGTGCTTTCAACCGCTCAGCCATCTCTCCGTGTAAGAAGCTTTTATAATTAAAAATATTTAATTCAACTATAAAATAGTCTAATTAGTCCTAGTATTTTGTTCTTTTTAATAAGTATGAAAAATGATTTTAATAAAGGTTTAGTTTTAACTTCACTAGGATCTTTCTGGTGGGGTTTTATCGGTGTTATATATTTTGAGTCAGTTTCTTTTATTGGACATGCGGAATTAGTCGTACATAGATGTCTATGGACGGCTATAATGTTAGTTATCACAACAACATTTCTATCAAAATGGAAAATTTTTTTTAAAGAAATTAAAGATAATAAAAAAATAATTGCTTTATTTATATCTGGTTTTTTAATTTTTATTAACTGGTCAATATGGATATATGCTGTTGCCACTGAGAGAATTATTGATGCTAGTTTTGGATATTTTATAATGCCAATAATTAGTGTTCTTTTAGGATATATTTTTTTTAGAGAAAAACTTAATAAGAAAAGAATTTTCTCAATTATTTTAGTTTTTATATCAATAATAATTTTAATTTTCTTTAATCTTAAATCATTACCGTGGGTGGGTCTCATTGTAGCTTTTAGTTGGGCTTTTTATAATTTAGTAAGAAAAAAAATTAAAATCGACACAGATATAGGACTTTTAATTGAAAGTTTATATATTTTACCTTTTGCTTTAATTGCATTTTATATTATTGCCAAGAATGGATTAAATGATTTTAATTTAGACAATCCAGGATTAAGTCTATATTTGCTTTTAGCCGGACCCATGACTGTGATTCCTTTGTTTCTATATGTTAGAGGGGTAGAATTAATTGGATTAGGTCCAACTGGAATGATTTTTTATATAACACCAACTTTTCAGTTCATTTTAGGTTATTTTTATTATGGGGAAGATTTTTCATTAGTAAAATTTCTAAGTTTTATTATTATTTGGATTGCTGTAGTTATATATTTAAATGATCTTTATGAAAAAAATTAATTTTTTTTTTTTAATTCTGTTTTTTTTTAATTCTAACGTTTTTGCAAATAATGATATTGATTTTGAAAAGTGGAAAATTGATTTTAAGCAAAGAGCGTTAGCTAATAATATTTCCGAGAAAACTTTTGACCTTGTAATGAGAGATACTAAGTTTTTAAAAAATGTTATAAAATACGATAGATATCAACCTGAATTTTATGAAGATACCAAAACTTACATATCAAAAAGGTCCTCTACAAAAAAATTAAATAAAGGACTAGATTTCTATTTAAATAATAAAGAATTAATTAATATTGTAGAAAATAAGTTTGAAATAGAAAAAGAACTTTTATTATCATTAATGGGCATTGAAACTAATTATGGAACTTATGTTGGTAAAATGGATATTCTTTCATCATTGGCTACATTGAGTTACGATAAAAGAAGATCAGAATTTTTTACCAAAGAACTACTAATTTTACTAAAGTTGATTGATGAAAATAAAATAGATTATAAATCCTTATATGGCTCATGGGCAGGTGCATTTGGTTTCTTTCAATTTATGCCATCTACTATTAAAAATCATGCTATTGATTTTAATACTGATAATTATATAGATTTAAAAAATTCACATGATGCTTATGCTTCAGCAGCAAATTATCTTAAAAAAATAGGTTGGAAAAAAAATTCTCCTTGTTTTTACAGAATAAATCTTAAAGAAAATATACCCAAAAAATATTTAAATGTTTCTGCAAAAAAACTTCAAAATAAAAAAAAATTAAGTTTTTTCAAAAAATATATTGAAAATTACGATGAGATAGACTTTTTAAAAAAAAATTACAATGTTGCTATAATCACACCAGATAAAGATATAATTCCTGGATCAGATAATTTAAATCCTGCATATATTGTCTTTGATAATTATGAAATAATTCTTCAATGGAATAGATCATTAAGATTTGCCTTAGCGGTATGTACATTAAAAAATAAGTTTAAAAATGAATTATAAATTAATTATTTATCTTATATTTTCTTTATTTCTTTTAAGTTGTGAACAATCTTTAAATAAAAAATCCAATAAAATAGATATTAAAATTGAAAATAGATATAAAAATTCTGGCTTTGCACTTATTTATAATGAAAATTTGTCTAATATTAAAAGATTGGAAAAAAGATCTTTAAATATTTTTCATAAGTCTTTAAAAAGAAAATCTATCGTTAAAATTACTAATCCTGAAAATGGAAAATATTTAATTGCTGAAGTAAAATCTAATAGAATTAAATTTTCTAATTTTTATAATTCAATTTTAAGCGAAAGAATAGCTGAAGAACTAGAATTAGATCAAAGCGAACCTTTTATTGAGATTGTCTTGGTTTCAAAAAACTCTACTTTTATTGCAAAAAAAACAAAAATGTTTGAAGAAGAAAAATCTGTTGCAGAAAAAGCTCCAGTTGATGGAATTCAAATAAATGATTTAAATGCAAAAGAGTCAAAAAAAAAGAAAATAAAAGATAAGAAATTTAATTATTCAATAAAAGTTGCAGATTTTTACTACAAAGAATCAGCTCAAATGATGATTGATAGGATCAAAAAAGAAGCTTCTATTAAAAAAATAAATATTAAACGACTATCTGAAACAAAATTTAGGGTATTAATAGGACCCTTTAATGATATAAAAACTTTAAAAGACTCATTTGAAAAAATGAAGTTCTTTGATTTTGAAAACTTAGAAATTTTAAAAAATGCTTAAAAAAATTTTATTTTTATTCCTTATACAAATACTTTTTACTTTTAATGTAACTGCAAATATAGAAATTAAAGCAAGAACTGCAATACTTCAGGATTTCTTATCAGGAGAAATTTTATATGAAAAAGAACCTGATAGATCAATTTATCCTGCTTCAATGACTAAAATTATGACAAGTATAATTGCATTTGATCTATTAAAATCTGGTGATTTAAAATTAGATGAAAAATTTATAATCTCTGAAAAAGCATGGAGACTATCTACAGCTGGATATTCTTCAATGTTTGTTATGATTGGTGATGAAGTTTCAGTAGAAAACTTACTTAAAGGAATCATTGTTGCATCAGGAAATGATGCTTGTATAGCATTAGCTGAAGGAATAGCCGGAACTGAAGAAGAGTTTGCAATAATGATGACCTCAAAAGCAAAAGAGATTGGAATGTTAAATACCAATTTTTCTAATTCATCCGGAATTAATGATCCTGACAATTATTCAACAGTTAAAGATATTTTAATAATGTCAAATTACTTAATAAAAAATCATCCAGAATATTATAAATGGTTTAGTGAAACTGAATTTACATGGGATAGAACAGGAGGGGACCCAATTACTCAAGGCAACAGAAATCCACTTCTGTACAAAAATATGGGTGCAGACGGTATTAAAACTGGTTATTTAGCAGTTGAGAAGTATTCATTAGCTTCGTCAATAGAAAAAAATGGTAGAAGATTAATTGCTGTTGGTAGTGGTTTTGAAACAAAAAACTCTAGGTCTAGACAAAGCTCAAAACTTTTAACATTTGGTTTAACTAATTTTGATTTAGTGCAGATTGCAAAAAAAAATGAGCCATTTTATAAAGTTGATGTTTGGCTAGGTAAAGAAAAAGATGTAAAAGTTTATTTAAATGAAGATATTTTCAAGACAATTAAAAAAGGTCAAAAGAAAAAATTAAAAGCAAAAGTATTTTATGAAGGCCCAATAGAAGCACCAATTGAAAAGAATCAAAAATTAGCAAAATTAAAAATTATCTATGATGAAGAATTAATAGGTGAGTATGATTTACTAGCGTTGAAGGAAATAAAAAAAGTCAACATTTTTTCTAGATTATTAAAATCTTTAAATTATTTAATCTGGGGCGATGTCTAAAAAGCCCGTTATTGTTTTTGAAGGTATAGAAGGAAGTGGAAAAAGTTATCATATTTCTACTGTTTCAAAATATTTAAAGAAAAGAAAAATTGATCATATCAAAATACGTGAACCTGGAGGTAGTTTAAATTCTGAAAAAATTAGAAAAATAATTCTAAACAACAAATCAAATTTTAATAAGAATACTGATTTATTGCTTTACTTATCATCAAGAAGTGAAAATATGATAATGTTAAAAAAGTATTTTAGAAAAAAAACTATTTTGATTGATCGATTTGTAGACTCTACTATAGCCTATCAACATTATGGTTTAGGATTAGATGTAAATCTTATTAACACTATAAATAAATATCTTTTAGGAAATTTTAAAATTGACTTTACATTTTTAAATATTGTTAATCAAAAAAATATGATTAAACGACTAAAATTAAGAAAAAGATTAAATAGATACGATAAATTTAATAATTCTTTTTATAAAAGAGTACAAAATGGTTTTTTAAAATTATCACAAAAAAAAAATAGAAAATATCAAATAATAAATTCAAATTTAGATATAAATTTTAACAAATCTTTGATTTTAAAGAAGATTGATAAATTAATATGAGTGATTTAAAACCATTTAATCAAACTAAATTGTTTGGTTTAGATAAATATATTAATGAATTAATTAAATTAGAAAATTTAGATAAACTACCTAATATTATCTTATTAAGTGGTCAAAAAGGGTTAGGCAAATCTACTCTTGCTTACCATTTTATCAACTATGTTTTGTCGAAAAATGAAGATTATAATTATGATCAAAATAGATTTATCATAAATCCTGAGAATAGATCCTTCAAAACAATTTTGAACAAATCAAATACCAATTTGACATCTATTGATATAAATGATGATAAAAAGTTTATCGATATAGCACAAATAAGAGAATTAATTTCTAATCTTAAAAAATCTTCACTAAATGATAAGCCAAGATTTGTCTTAATTGACAATATTGAATTTCTTAATATTAATTCAGTTAATTCATTGTTAAAAGTTATTGAAGAGCCATCTCATAATGTCTATTTTATTTTAATCAATAATAACAAAAGAATTATACGTACATTATTATCCAGATGTATTAATTTTAAAATTTCACTTTCTCACGAAGAATCTTTAGAAATAGCACAAAGTCTTATTGGAACAAATTTAGAAGAATCAATTAATAAAGATCTTGTAAATTATTATTTTACACCTGGAAACATTTTTCATTTAATTAATTTCGCAAAAAAAAATTCATATGATTTGAAAAATTTTACGTTAAAAGATTTTTTAGAAGTTGTAATTAATAAAGGTGATTTTAAGAAAAATAGTTCAATAGAATATCTTATATTTGATTTTGTTGAATTCTATTTTAGTAAAATTAATGCATCATTAAATATCCATTTAAAATACCAATATTTTATAAAGAAAATAAATGATACAAAAAAATTTAATTTAGATTACGAATCTTTATTTATGGAATTTAAAGAAAAAATTTTAAATGCATAAAAATTTTTATATAACTACTCCTATATACTATCCTTCAGCTAAACCACATATGGGTCATGCATATTCAAGTATTATAGCCGATTTTTTTGCTAGATTTAAAAAAATAGATGGTTTCGATGTAAATTTTTTAACAGGTACTGATGAGCATGGTTTAAAAATTCAAAGATCTGCAGAAAAAGCAGGGAAGGAGCCCCAAATATTTTGTGATCAGATTAGTCAAACTTTTAGAGATCTTTCAGATACTTTAAATTTATCGAATACTGATTTTATAAGAACTACAGAGACGAGACATAAAAAAACAGTCCAACATCTCTGGAGCGAACTTGAAAAAAATGATGATATATACTTATCAAAGTATTCTGGGTGGTATTCAGTTTCAGATGAAGCTTTTTATAACGAAGATGAAATAGAAGAAGTAGATGGAAAAAAAATTGCTAAATCCTCAAAATCTCCTGTTGAATGGATTGAAGAAGAATCTTTTTTTTTTAGACTTTCAAAATGGGAAAAACCTTTATTAGAGTATTATCAAGCTAATCCAGATTTTATTTCTCCAGAGTCTAGAAAAAATGAAGTTATTAGTTTTGTAAAAAGCGGTCTTAAAGATCTTTCTGTTAGCAGGAAAAGCTTTTCATGGGGTATACCTGTTCCAAATAATAAAGACCATGTGATATACGTTTGGCTTGATGCCCTCACAAATTATTTAAGTGCATTAAATTATCCTAATAAAGATGATGATTTATTTAAAAAGTTTTGGCCAGCCACAATACATTTGATAGGAAAAGATATACTTAGATTCCATGCTGTTTATTGGCCTGCTTTTTTATTAGCAGCGAAAATTGACTTACCAAAGAGAATTTATGGCCATGGATGGATATTATCAGGGGAAGAAAAAATGTCTAAATCAAAGGGAAATATACTAGATCCATTAGAGATAATAAAAGAGTATGGTTTAGATCCTTTAAGATATTATCTAATTAAAGAAGTTTCTTTTGGAAATGATGGAAATATATCTCAAGAAAGACTGGAAGATTGTATCAATAGTGATTTAGCTAACAACTATGGAAATTTATGTCAACGTGTGACTGCTTTTGCAAATAAAAATTGTGATGGAAAAATTCCACTTGAGATTAAGTTTCTAGATGAAGATTTATTAATACTAAATAAATTTAAAGATAATTTAGACAATATTAGATCTAAAATTGACAATCAAAATATAAATTTTTACATCGATTATATTGTTAATTCTCTTTTTGAAGCAAATAAATATTTTAATGATCAAGAACCATGGAAAAAAAAGGATGATCGAATTAGATTAAATACTATCGTTTATACAACTTTAGAAATTATGAGAAAAATAAGTTTTTTAATGTATCCAATTATTCCAGAATCGTCATTAAAGGTGTTAAATATTTTTGATATTGAGGAAAAAAAAGTAGAATTAAAATCAATTTCAGATAATGAATATTTAATAAAAGGTAAAAAATTAAATAAGATAGATATACTTTTTAAAAAAATAGAAAAAAATAATGATTGATTCACATTGCCATTTAGATCACGAACCATTACTAAGTGACTTGCCCAACGTCCTACAAAGATCTAAAGATGCAGGTATAAAAAAATTACTAACTATATCAACATCTTTTGAAAGTATCGCTAGAGTTAAAGAATTAATCAATCGGGATGAGATGATATATGGTACTATTGGAATTCATCCACATGAAACCTCAACAAATATTATTACTTCAAAACAGATCATTGAAAATCTTAATGAAAATTCAAAAATTATTGGAATAGGAGAAACTGGGTTAGATTTTTATTATAATAATAGCGAAAAGGATAAACAGATAGCAAGTTTTAGAGAACATATAGATGCATCTATAAATACAAATATACCATTAATTGTTCATTCGAGAGATGCTGAAAAAGAAACTTTTGACATTTTAAATGAATATAAAAATGAAAACCTTAAAATTTTGATGCATTGTTTTACTGGATCAAAAGTATTTTCTGAAAAACTAATGACTTTAAATTCATTCTTTTCAGCTAGCGGCATCATTACTTTTAAAAACTCATTAGTTTTACAAGATACTTTCAGATCTATTCCGATGGATAATATTTTGATTGAGACTGATAGTCCTTTTTTGGCACCTGTTCCTAAAAGAGGAAAAAAAAATGAACCATCATTTATTGATTTTACTGCTGCTAAATTAGCTGAGATTAAAGATATATCCAAAGTAGATCTTATTAAAAAAACTACAGATAACTTTAATAAACTTTTTTTTAACCTAAAATAATGAAATTTATTATTTTGGGTTGTGGTAGTTCAATGGGTGTACCAAGACCTGATGGTTTTTTCGGTAATTGCGATCCTAAAAATAAGAAAAATTACAGAACACGATGTTCTGCTTTAGTTAAAACTTCAGATGAAAATATTCTTATAGACACATCTCCTGATCTTCGGCAGCAACTTTTAAGACACAAAATAACAAAAATTGATAAAGTTTTATTTTCTCATATGCATGGGGATCAAACACATGGAATAAATGATTTAAGATCTTTTTACATTAATGACAAAAAACAACTTAATGTTTATGCTGATAAATATACCTCTAAATATCTTAAATCCACTTTTTCATACATATTTAATAGCTATTCAAAAGAATATCCTGCAACTCTAAAACTTCATAAATTGCCAAAATATATGATTACAAAAGATGATAAAAAAAAAATTTATATTCAGTCAATTATGGTTGATCATGGAAAAGTCAAATCAAATTGCTTTATTGTTAATAAAAAACTAGCATACATAAGTGATGTAAGCAAAATTTATACAAAAGATTTTAAATATTTTAAAAACCTTAAATACTTAATTATAGATTGTCTGTGGTATGATTTTCATCCATCACATTTCAATTTAGCATCATCATTAGCTGTAATTAAAAAATTTAAACCAAAAAAAGCTATTCTTACAAATTTATCACCAGTATTAGATTATAAAATTCTTAAGAAAATGCTGCCTAAAAACGTTATTCCTGCTCATGATGGATTGACTTTAAATTTATAAAATATTTTCTATAGTTTTAATTATTTTTTTTGACATAGGTTTTGTAATAGATGCAAACGTATCTTCTATCTTACCTTTTTTATTAATCAAAATTTTGTGAAAATTCCACTTAGGAACAGCTGATTTACCATGGTTTTCTTTTGCCCATTTGAAAATTTCATGAGCATTTTTACCTTTAACTTCTGTTATTGTTGTGAGTGGAAAATTAATATTAAAATTCACTTCACAAAATTCTTTTACATCTGCATTGTTATTTTTTTCTTGATTAAATGAATTAGATGGAACACCAAGAACAATCAAACCTTTTTCTTTGTATAAATCCCATAATTCTTGTAATTCATTATATTGTTTTGTGAAACCACAATAACTGGCAGTATTAACAATTAAGATAACTTTATTTTTGTAATCTTTAAAATTTATTGTCTCGCCAGTTATACTTTCTATACTAAAATCATAAATTTTTTTTTCATAGTTTGCAGTAGCTGACGATTTAAAAAAAAACATAATTATAGATAACAAAAATATTACTTTATTCATTTACTAGGTTTATTTGGTGTAAGTAATATCAGAAAATAACCAAATAAAGTGGATAATAAGGACCCAGTGAGTACACCTATTTTAACACCATCCATATATTGCATGTTTTCAGCAAATGCCAAATTTCCTACAAATAAACTCATAGTGAAACCAATCCCTGTGAGAACTCCCACGCCATAAAAATTGTACCAACTTGTATCATTAGGCATTTGAGCTACTTTTAATTTTATAGATACATAAGAAAATATAAATACACCAAGTTGTTTACCTAGGAATAGTCCCAGTACTATACCTAGTGGAACCTTATCTAATAATGAGGCGAAAGATAAACCTTCTAAAGATACTCCAGCATTAGCAAATGCGAATAATGGCATTATTCCAAAAGCAACGTACGGACTAATTGCGTGTTCTATTTTTATTAATAAAGAAAAATCTTTTTCTTTTTTTCTATGAGGAATTGTCATAGCTAACAAAACACCAGCAATAGTAGCATGAATACCTGAGTTATGTGTAAAATCCCAAAGGAAAAACCCAACAACTAAATAAGGTAGAAATTTTTTAATATTAAATTTGTTGATCAATAATAAAACAATAAAAGCTAACAACATTAAAACTAAATACTTGATGCTCAAATCTCCTGAGTAGAATAGGGCAATAATTACTATAGCACCTAAATCATCAATTATTGCTAAAGCAGTTAAAAATACTTTTAATGATAAAGGAACTCTTTTTCCAAGCAAAGATAAAACACCCAAAGAAAAAGCAATATCTGTAGCTGAGGGTATAGCCCATCCATTTAAAGTTTCGCTATCGCCTAAATTTATAAAAACATAAAATAAAGCAGGAATTAACATGCCACCTACTGCAGCAATTATTGGTAGTAAAGCTTGTTTTATATTTGAAAGTTCACCTTGTAAAAATTCTCTTTTGATTTCTAAAGTAACAAAAAAAAAGAATATTGCCATCAGGGCATCGTTAATCCAATGTATAATAGATAATTTCAATCCGAAATTATTAATACCTAAAAATAAATATTTATTTAGAGTAGAAAAATATAATTCAGATAAATTTGAATTACTTATTATTAATGCCAAAATAGCAGCAAATAATAAAACTAGTCCACTTGCAGCTTCAAGTTTAAAAAACCACTTAAAAGGTTTAGATATATAATTTATCATATTTAGATTAAGTCTTTAATAAATAATTGAATATCTTTCAATGTTTCATATAGACTAAAAAGAAAAAATTCTAATTTTGGAAATAATTCATACAATTGTATTTTAAAGGTATCAAGAATTAAGATTATTGCTGTAAATGAGATTATTACAACTACTATATAAGATAATAATTTCCCTAAGGTAAAATTAGATTTTGGTTTATACTTAACTATTTCTGAGCCCTTGGATTCAGTTTTTTCTAATTTTGAGAGTTTTTGTTTATTTTTTACTGGCTTAATTTTAGGTTCATTTTTAACAATATCATCTTTATAAATATCTTTTATTTGAGGTTTAATTTCAGATAAATTTATTTGGTTTTCATGATTTTTTTTATGAAACCAAATATGATTACACGAACCACATTGAATAGTCCTCCCAGCTGAAGGTATAAGATCTGAATTTACATCAAACTTCTTTGAACAATTAATGCATTCAATAATCATAATATTTTTATATCAGATTCATATAAAATTACCTTTATTTTAACAATCTTTATACTTTGAAATATTTGATAAGTACTGTATTAGTACATCTCTCGGAGTGTAGCGCAGCCTGGTAGCGCATCTGGTTTGGGACCAGAGGGTCGCAGGTTCGAATCCTGCCACTCCGACCACTTTATGAAAAAAGCAAAAATATATATTCCTAACAAAAGTCCTATGCAATCAGGACAAGGTAAAACTGACAAATGGGTTTTAGAATTTGAAACAAAAGATCCATCTAAAAATCCTTTAATGGGATGGGAAAGTTCAACTGACACTTTATCAGAACTAAAGCTTGAATTTTCAACAAAAGACCTTGCTATAAATTATGCAAAAAAAATGAAAATTTCGTATGAAATTGTTGAGCCCAAAAAAAGAAAAACAGTAAAAAAATCATACGCTGACAACTTTCTTAGATAAATAAATGTTTAAATTTTTCACTCAAAAAGAATGGTTTTTATGGAGTATATTTGGTTCCATTTTTATTTTGATTTCTACATGGTATCAAGTTCAGCTTGATGTAAAGATTAATGAATGGTTTGGTGAATTTTATGATACTTTACAAAAGGCTTTAACAACACCAAATTCAGTTACAGAAAAAGAATTTATTGGCTATTTATTTACCTTTGCAAAAATAGCAGCTCTTTGGATATTAATTGCTGTCTTTACAGGTTTTTTTACAAGTCATTGGGTTTTTAGATGGAGAACATCGATGGCTAATTATTATCATGATCAATGGTTAAAAGCTAGACTGACTGAAGGTGCATCACAAAGAGTTCAAGAGGATACTTTAAAATTTGCAAGAATTATGGAAGGTTTAGGAACAGGTCTTTTAGATAGTGTTATGACCCTCATTGCTTTCACTCCTATTTTATGGGGATTATCAAAACAAATTGATGTTCTACCTTGGATAGGTGAAGTGAATCACGCTTTAGTATGGGTTGCAATTATTTCTGCATTAGGAGGAACTTTATTATTAGCAGCTGTGGGTATAAAATTACCAGGAATTGAATATGATATCCAAAAAGAAGAAGCCGGTTACAGAAAAGAATTAGTACATGGTGAAGATGATCCTATAAGAGCAGCCCCACCAACAATAGGGCAACTATATAATAGAGTTAGAGGCATACATTATAAATCATATTTTCATTATTTATATTTTAATACTGTTAAATGGAGTTATTTCCAAGGGATGGTCATTGTTCCTTATTTAGCATTAGCACCAACTATTGTTACTGGTGCAATTACATTAGGATTTGTCCAACAAATTACCCGTGCATTTGGAAGAGTTGAGGGTTCTCTACAATATTTAGTAAAAAGCTGGTCCACAATTGTCGAATTAATTTCTGTTTGGAAACGATTAAGAGAATTTGAAGCAAAATTAAATTTACATGAAGAAATTGAAATAAAAACTTAATGACACTTCATAATAAATTCGAAAATCTTTTTTTAAATATCTCATCAAAAGCCGCATTATCAGCTTTTAAGTTTGTAGGAAAAAAAGATAAGATTGCTGCAGATAAAGCTGCTGTTGATTCAATGCGTAATGAATTAAATAAAATTGATATTAAAGGAAAAATTGTAATAGGAGAGGGTGAACTTGATGAAGCTCCAATGCTATACATAGGTGAAAACGTGGGCACTAATAATGGTCCAGAATTAGATATCGCTGTAGATCCTTTAGAGGGAACTAATTTTGCTGCCAATAATTTACCTGGGGCACTTTCAGTTATAGCTGTTGGTGAAAAAAAAAGTTTATTTAGTGCACCAGAAACATATATGAAAAAAATTTCAGCCAATGTTAAAGAAAAAAATGTAATTGATTTAGATTTTAATATTAAGAAAAATATAGATAATTTAGCTCAATATAAAAATAAAACACCTGAGAATTTAACGGTATGTATATTAGAAAGACCTAGACACAAAGAAATTATTGATGAATTAAAATTACTAAATGTTAAAATTAAATTAATTACTGACGGTGATGTTTCTGGAGCTCTATTAGTTACTAATAAAAAGTATAATGTTGATCTATTTTTAGGTATTGGAGGAGGTCCCGAAGGTGTTCTTGCTGCATCTGCACTGGATGCCTATAATTGTTTTTTTCAAGGTCAATTATTATTTGATAATGAAAATGATAAATCTAGAGCAAAACAAATGGGTGTAAAAGATTTAACAAAAAAATATGATCTAAATGAAATTATATCTGGTGACTCAATTTTTTGTGCTACTGGAATTACTTCTGGTGATTTAGTTTCAGGCATTGAAATTCACAATAATGAATTCATTTCTGAAACTTTGATTACTCATAAAGCTACCAATTTAAAAAAGGTAATCAAAATAAAACAAAAAATTTAATTAAGACTTGATTAATAATTATTTATACAATAAAAAAACAGCATTTTGGTCCCTTCGTCTATCGGTTAGGACACGTGGTTTTCATCCTCGAAAGAGGGGTTCGATTCCCCTAGGGACCGCCATAATTCAATAAAATGTCATATTTTGTTTATATGATCAGGTGTGTTTCATCTATCAAAAAAAAAACATATGTCGGATATACATCTAATTTAAAAAAAAGAATTATCTTGCATAATAGTAATAGAGGAGCCAAATCAACAAAAGGACATAAGTGGAAACTTATATATAAAAAAAAATTTTCATCAAAATCTGAAGCAATGTCTTATGAATATAAATTGAAACATGATAGAAATAAAAGAATGTATATTTTTAATAAATCTTTATGAGTATAGCAATTTTACTTCCTTTTAAAGAAAACTACACTAGCAATCAAGCAGGGGCAGTTTCGCTTTTTATTAATGATATTGATAAAAAAAGTAAATTTCGAAATAATTGTAAAATATATGGTTCAACAAATACCAAAAATTTTTTATCAAACAATTACATAAATATAGAGATTAATAAAAGTTACTTTAAAAGTTCAAACATAACATATGTTAAAGAATTTTTAAAAATCATAGATAAAGAAAAAACTAGAATTATTGAAGTACATAATCGACCCGCATATATAAAATATATTAAAAAAAAATTTCCAAATAAGATTTTTTTTTATTTTCATAATGATCCTTTATCTATGGATGGATCTAAAAGTTTAAAAGAAAGATTATTTTTATTAAATAATGTTGATAAAATTTTTTTTAATAGCAAATGGTCTCAAAATAGGTTTTTTTTAAATATCAAAGATCCAAAATTATATATAGATAAAACAATTATTTGCTATCAATCTACTAATAGAGAAAACATAAATTTTAGGAATAAAAAAAAGATAATTTCTTTTGTAGGTAAATTAAATACTGCCAAAGGTTATGATGTTTTTGGTAAATCAGTAATAAATATTTTAAATAAATATAAAGATTGGAATGCTGTTGTTATTGGTGATGAAAGAAGAGAAAATATATCTTTTAATCATAAGAAATTAAAAATTTTAGGTTTTAAGAGTAATAAATTTATTTTAAATTTTTTAAAAAAAGTAAGTATTGCTGTAGTCCCTTCAAAATGGGATGAACCTTTTGGTCGTACAAGTTTAGAGGCAGCTAGTAGAGGATGTGCGGTAATTATTAGTAATAAAGGTGGTCTTCCGGAAACATCAAAATCAGCTATTATTCTAGATGAAATCAATGAAAAAAATCTAACCAATAAATTAGATAAACTAATCAATAATAAAAATCATTTAATCAAATATCAAAAATTAAATTTTAGAGATTTTTATTTAACTCATGAACACGTTACTGAAATTATTGATAATGCGCGAAATCTATTTTTAAGAAGATTAAATGTTGTTTTAAATAAAGATTCAATTTTGAAAATAATGCATATTACTAATTTCAATTATAGATTTAATGGAAGATTACACTATAATACTGGAAAACGAATTAATAACGGTTTATTGAGATTAGGTCATAATGTTTTAGCAATCAGTGACAGAGATCTCATACATCAAAACAAAAGTATTAAAGATTTATCTGGTATCAAATCTCTACAATCGAATATTTTTGAAAATTATAATAATTTTAGGCCTGATCTTGTTATTTTAGGTCATGCTGATGCAATAAATGAAGATACTTTAAATTTTTTCAAAAAAAATGATGTTAAAATTGCTCAATGGTTTTTAGACCCTGTTAGTAAATATGGTCCTGATTTTAAGAATAATAAAAATAGAATTTTAAACAAAGATAAATTAGTAGATGCAACTTTTCTTACTACTGATCCAAATTCGTTAGATTTTAGATTAGATAATGCATATTTTATTCCCAATCCTTGCGATCAATCATTCGAAATTTTAGAAAATTATAAACATGATTGCGAAAATGATGTATTTTTTGCTATGAGTCATGGAGTACATAGAGGTCAATTAAAAAAAGGTAAAAAAGATAATAGAGAAGTTTTTCTAAACAAGTTGATTAAAAAAAATAATCAAATAAAATTTGATGTATATGGAATGAACAATATCCAACCTATATGGTCTGATAAATTTTTAGACTGCTTGTCTAAATCATCTATGGCTTTAAATTTAAGCAGGGGAAGACCAATTAAATATTATAGTAGTGATAGGATAGCTCAACTAGTTGCTAATGGTTTGTTAACTTTTGTAGATGAAAAGACTTATTTAAATGACTTTTTTTCAGATAATGAGGTTGTTTTTTATAAGAATATAGATGATTTAAGTTATAAAATTAACAAATACAAAAAAGATGTTACGCAAAGGAAAAAAATAGCCAAAAAAGGAAAAAAATTTTATTTTAAATATTTTAATTCAACATTAGTTGCCGACTATATTGTCAAAAAAACTTTAAATATCAAAAATACCAAATCATACCTATGGGAAAAGTAGCTTTAATTACAGGTATAAGTGGACAGGATGGTTCATATTTAGCTGAATTACTAATAAAGAAAAAATACAAAATATATGGACTTTGTAATCCCCATAAAAAAATAGATTACCAAAATTTAAAAAAGATAAAAAGAAAAATAACATTAAAAAAATTCGACATTAATAATTATTCAAAAATAAAAAAATTGATCCAAAAAATCAAACCAAATGAAATATATCATTTGGCAGCTCAAAGTTTTATAAATTATAAATTTGAAGATGAATTTTTTAATTTGAATCCAAATATAAATGGAACACATTATCTTTTATCTGCTGTTAAAGAATTTTCTCCAAAAACTAAATTTTATTTTGCTGCATCATCTGAAATTTTTGGAAACTCATCACAAAATAGTCAAAATGAAAAAACAATTTTTAATCCAAGATCAGCCTATGGAATTTCAAAGGTTACTGGATATCACTTAACTAAAAATTATAGAGAAGCATATAAAATTTTTGCATGTTCAGGTATTTTATATAATCACGAGTCACCAAGAAGAAATAAAAATTTCGTTACACGAAAAATAACATTCAACTTAGCAAAAATCACTAAAAATAAAAAACATAAAATTTTTTTAGGAAATCTTGATGCAAAAAGAGATTGGGGACATGCTAGAGATTATGTTTATGCTATGTGGAAAATGCTACAACAAAAAAAACCACAAGATTTTGTTATTGGTAGTGGCAAATTACATTCAGTAAGAGATTTTTTAAAAATAGCATTCACTTATTTGAAACTTGATTATAGAAAATTTGTCATTAAAGACAAAAAATTATACAGGGAAAATGACAAGTATACATTAAAAGCAAATATACATAAAGCAAACAGAATACTTAAATGGAAACCAAAAACAAATTTTAAATCTCTTATAAAAGAAATGGTTTTTAACGATATTAAGTTAATCAATAATCAATCATGAAAATATGTTTTGTTGATACGAATAAACTTGAATATTCTTTTGAAGATATAAATAATCAAAAATTAAGAGGTGCAGAGTCAATTTTTATAAATCTTTCAAAAAAATTGAGTGAAAGAGGATTAAATATAGCTGTTTTTTCTAATTGCAAAAAAGAAAATTTGTTAAAAAATTATTCATGGTTAAATTTGAATAGAATTAATGAATTTAAGAACAATTTTGATATTGTCATTTCAAATAATGACACACAAATCCTTGATAAATTTAATTGTAAAAAAAAATTTGTAATTTCACATTCAATACTATCAATTGAAAAATCATTAAGAAAAAAACAATTTTTTTCTTATTTTAAAAACAAACCTAAATATCTTTTGCTAGGAAATTATCATAAATCCAAAATGTCGAAAATTTTTTCAATTTACGGGATAGACATTATTAACTATGGGGTGGATGAAATTTTTGAAAGTAAAAAAATTTCAAATTATAACGATAATAAAATATCATTTTTTACATCAAGACAAGATAGAAATTTAGATATTTTAATTGATGTATGGAAAGAAAATATTTTTAATAAAAATTTTGACTACAAATTGTTAATTACTCCCATCAATGAAAATTTAGAACAATATAATATATTTAATCGTAAAATGTTAAATAAAGAGGCATTCATTGAACAAATATCAAAAGCTAGAATGATAATTTTACCTGGACACAAAGCAGAATTATATTGTTTATCAGCTCTTGAAGCATCAGAACTCTGTATTCCAGTAGTTACAATGGGTATTGGATCGCTTTCAGAAAGAGTTGAACATAATATAACTGGATTGATATCAAAGAACAAACATAATTTTGCTAAAGATATTTTAGAAATGTATCAAAATGATCATATGTGGAATGAAATAAGAAATAATCTAATATCTAAAAGGGGACAAAATTCCTGGTTAACAGCTTCAAAAAAATTTTTTGAAATAATCAATAATGACTAATAAAAAAATTCTTATATTAAAAAATGATAGAGCAGGTGATTTATTTACATCAATAACATTAATATCATCCTTAATATCACATTATCAAAATATAACGCTTTATTTATCTGAATATAATGAGGGTTTTTCCTTTTTTTTTAAGAAAGTTTTAATAAAAAAAATTAAATTTAACCTAACAATTATTAACAAAATTTTGATTTTTTTTGATATTTTTTTTAATAAATATGAAAAAGTTTACATCTTAACTCCAAAAAGTTTTTATTTCATTTTGCCGCTATTATTTAGAAAGATAAAATTTTATGGTATAGTTTATGATAATAATAAAAAATTTCGTCCTCCTATATTTCTACGAAAATATTTATATAAATATAAAATAGTTTATAGAAATAAATTAAACACGAAAAGTTATAGAGAGCTTCAATCAGAATTAATAGATGATGAAATTAAATTAGATCTTGGTCATAATGCTTTAAATATACCGAAAATTAATCATAAACTTAA
>CACDUS010000010.1 GCA_902555945.1 uncultured Pelagibacteraceae bacterium
CAAACTCAATTATTTACACTTTATCCAGAAGTTTTTCCGGGTCCTTTAAACAAAGGTCTTTACGGTAAAGCATTAGCTAAAAATTTGTGGAGCCTAAATGTGATAAATATTAGAGATGCTGCGAAAGATAAACATAAGACAGTGGATGATACTCCATATGGTGGTGGTTCAGGAATGTTACTTAAGCCCGATGTGTTGGCAAATTCTATTGATCAAAATGTTAATAATGGAGAAAGGATTTTTTATCTCTCACCAAAGGGAAAAAAATTTGATCAAAAGCTTGCTCAAGATTTATCAAAAGAAAAATCATTTTCTTTGATTTGTGGACATTTTGAAGGAGTTGATGAAAGGATTTTATCTACAAGAAATATTGAAGAAATAAGTATAGGGGATTATGTGTTATCAGGTGGAGAAACAGCAGCTCTTGTTGTTCTCGATAGTGTTTTGAGACTTTTACCAGGTGTTTTGGGAAATGATAAATCAGTTTCTGATGAAACTTTTGAAAATGGTCTTTTGGAGTATCCTCAATACACAAAACCGCAGATTTGGGAGGAAAAATCGGTTCCAGATGTCTTATTATCAGGAGATCATAGTAAAATTAAAGACTGGCGTTTATCTCAATCTGAGGCTATAACACGCGTCCGAAGACCAGATTTATGGCAGAAATATAAGAAGGATTAAATTGCTAAATATTAAAATGAAAACAATAGAAGAAATAAACCAACACAACGTTAAAAAAATTCTTTCTGAAAAGAAACTGCCAGAGTTCTTTCCAGGTGATGTGGTAAAAGTTGGAGTAAGAATTACAGAAGGAAAAAAAGAAAGAATTCAATATTTCGAAGGTGTGTGTATCGCAAAAAAAAACAGAGACTTAAATTCTTCATTTACAGTTAGAAAAATTTCTTTTGGAGAAGGTGTAGAGAGAACATTTCCATTATTTGGAACCGTAATAGATTCAATAAAAGTTATTCGTTCAGGAAAAGTTAGAAGAGCTAAATTATATTATTTAAGAGACAGAACTGGTAAATCAGCTAGAATTGCAGAGAAAATAAGAAAGAAAATTGGTATTGATATTGATGTGAAACCAGAGACAGTAACTGAAGAAAACTTAGCACCAGTTACTCCAGAACCAGATAATAAAAAAGAAGAAGTTTCCAAAGTAGAGGCTGCACCGACGGCAGAAATTAAAAAAGAAGAAACTCCAAAAGCAGAAGTAAAGAAGGAAGAAGCTGGAAAGAAAACAGAAAGCTCACCAGAAAAAAAATAATTTTTTTTTCAATGCCTAATACATTATACGATAAAATTTGGAATGATCACTTAGTTGACCAGCAATCAGATGGGACGGCTTTACTTTTTGTAGATAGACATCTTGTTCATGAAGTTACTAGCCCTCAAGCATTTGAAGGTTTGAGAAATTCTAATCGAAAGGTAAGACATCCAAAACTGACTTTGGCAGTAGCAGATCATAATGTCCCAACAACAGATAGAACAAATGGAATTGCGGATCAGGAGTCTAAAATTCAAGTTGATACTTTAGAAAATAATTGTAAGGAATTTGGAATTCAACTTTTTGGTATGGATGACAAGAGGCAAGGGATTGTTCATATCATTGGTCCTGAACAAGGATTTACACAACCAGGTACTGTAATTGTTTGTGGAGATAGTCATACAGCTACTCACGGTGCATTTGGAGCCTTAGCTTTTGGAATTGGAACATCAGAGGTAGAGCATGTTTTGGCAACACAAACATTAGTTCAAAAAAAAGCAAAAAATTTTAGAATAAATGTAAATGGAAAACTTCCATTAGGTGTTACTTCAAAAGATGTAATCTTGCAAATAATTGGAAAAATTGGAACCGCTGGTGGGACTGGTTGCGTTGTTGAATATGCTGGTGATTTAATTCGCTCTTTAAGTGTTGAACAAAGAATGACCATATGTAACATGACTATTGAAGGCGGAGCACGGGCAGGATTAATTGCACCAGACGAAAAAATTTTTAAATATTTAAATGGAAAACCAATGTCACCCAAAGGTGAAAAATGGGACAAAGCTCTTGAATACTGGAAAAATTTAAAATCAGACGATAATGCAACATTTGATAAAGAAATTAGTTTAGAAGCTAAAGAAATTTTACCAATGATAACTTGGGGAACTTCACCTCAAGATGTTATTACAATAGATGGCAAAGTTCCAAATCCAAATTCTGTAAAAGATGAAGATAAAAAGAATTCAATAGAAAGAGCTTTAAAATATATGGGTCTTAAGCCAGATATGGCAGCCAGAGATATAAAAATAGATAAAGTTTTTATTGGTAGCTGCACTAATGGAAGAATTGAGGATTTAAGAGAAGCTGCGAAAATTTTAAAAGATAAGAAAATTGCGTCACATGTACATGCAATGGTAGTACCAGGATCTGGATTAGTTAAAGAGCAAGCTGAACAAGAAGGTTTAGATAAAATATTTGTAAATTCAGGATTTGAATGGAGAGAACCAGGTTGTTCAATGTGTTTGGCAATGAATGCAGATAAATTAAAACCAGAGGAGAGATGTGCCTCAACTTCAAATAGGAATTTTGAAGGAAGACAAGGTAGAGGTGGAAGAACTCATCTTGTAAGTCCAGGAATGGCTGCTGCTGCAGCAATTTCAGGAAATTTAGATGATGTAAGAAAGTATCAAAACTAATGCAAAAATTTATAACATTAAAAAGTATTCCTGCATATTTACCTATAGTAAATATTGATACAGATATGATCATTCCAAAACAATTTTTAAAAACAATTAAAAGAACGGGTCTAGGTAAAAATTTATTTTATGAAATGAGATATGATGAAAAAGGAAAAGCTATCAATGATTTTATTTTAAATCAAAATCCTTTTAATAATTCGAAGATATTGATAGCAGGTAAGAATTTTGGCTGTGGATCATCTAGAGAACATGCTCCTTGGGCATTATTAGATTTTGGTATTACATGTGTTATTAGTTCTAGTTTTGCAGATATATTTTTCAGTAATTGTTTTAAAAATGGAATTTTACCAATTATTCTTGATGATGAGAAAATTAAAGAGTTATCAGAATATGCAAATAGAAAAGAAGAAATTTCAGTAGATTTGAATGAAGAAAAAATAATCTATGGAAATAATGAAGTAAGATTTAAAGTCGACTCATTTAAAAAAAAATGTCTTCTTGAAGGACTTGACGATATAGCATTATCTTTAAAAAAATCTGACAAAATTGAAAATTTTGAAAAAAATTTAAGAAACCAAAAACCGTGGATTATTAATGATTAAAGTAAAAAAAAGAAAAATATTATTACTCCCTGGAGATGGAATTGGACCTGAGGTTATTGGTGAGGTAAAAAAAATAATTAATTGGTTTAATGATAAAAAATCTTTAGATTTTGAAATAGATGAAGATTTAGCCGGTGGTTGTTCTTACGATAAACATGGGACACCTATTACTGATGAAGTTTTTTATAAAGCTTTAGAAAGTGCCGTTGTTATGTTGGGTGCTGTTGGTGGTCCTAAATGGGACAACTTAGAGTTTTCTAAAAAACCAGAGAGAGCACTTTTAAAGTTAAGAAAAGAGTTAAAATTATTTGCAAATTTAAGACCTGCAATTTGTTTTAAGCAATTAGTTGATGCGTCAACTTTAAAACCTGAAATTGTTTCTGGTCTAGACATAATGATCGTTAGAGAATTAACCGGAGGAATTTATTTTGGTGAACCAAGAGGAATTAAACCTATTGAAAATGGTGAGAGAAAAGGAGTTAATACTCACACTTACACAAGTAGTGAAATAATAAGAGTTGCCAGAATTGCTTTTGATTTAGCTAAAAAAAGATCTAATAAAGTTACTTCTTGTGAAAAATCAAATGTCATGGAAGCAGGTCAACTTTGGAAGGAAGAAGTACAAACACTACATGATAAAGAATATAAAGATGTAGAGTTAAGTCATATGCTCGCAGATAATTGTGCAATGCAACTACTTAGAAATCCAAAACAATTCGATGTGATTGTAACAGATAATTTATTTGGAGATATGTTATCAGATCAAGCATCAATGTTGACAGGCTCATTAGGTCTTTTACCTTCTGCATCATTGGGAGCTAAAAATAAAGATGGTGAGATGAGAGCTATGTATGAGCCTATCCATGGATCTGCGCCGGATATCGCTGGGAAAGGTATCGCAAATCCTATTGCAACAATATTGAGTTTTGCTATGGCTTTAAGGTACTCTTTAGATTTAGATAAAGAAGCTGAAGCACTAGAAAAAGCAGTGCAAGACGTGCTAAATGATGGATTGAGAACAAAAGATATTTTATCCAATGGAACGAAGGAAGTTTCTACATCCCAAATGGGTGATGCGATAATTTCAAAATTGCAATAATCAATTAATTATTTTAAACTAATTTTATGCCAAGCTACACTGCACCAGTAGAAGACATGATGTTTCTTTTTGAAAAATTGAGAAACAACAAGAATTATAATGAATTAGAAAAATATAAAGATGTAAGCCCAGACCTTGTCAAAGATATCTTACAAGAGGCAGCAAAGATAAATCAAAATCTTATATTACCGCTTGCAAAAGCTGGAGACGAAAATCCAGCAGTTTTAGAAAATGGAGTCGTGCGAACTCCTCCTGGTTACAAAGAAGCATATACAAAATATATTGAGGATGGATGGACATCATTATCTTGTGATCCAAAATATGGAGGACAAGGTATGCCAAAAACAGTAAGTGCTTTTTTCGATGAAATGTTATCCTCAGCTAGTCTTTCATTTAAACTTTATAGTGAACTTAGTATCGGTGCGTACAATTGTATAAATCATCATGCCACAGACGACATTAAGAATAAATATTTACCAAAAATAGTTGAAGGTAAATGGAGCGGCACGATGTGCTTGACAGAGCCGGTGTGTGGAACTGATCTAGGCTTACTTAAAACTAAAGCAAAAAAACAATCTGATGGAACTTATAAATTAACTGGACAAAAAATCTTCATTACTTCTGGCGATCATGATCTGACTGAAAATATAATTCATTTAGTTTTAGCAAGGGCTGATGATTCTCCTGAAGGAACAAAAGGAATAAGTTTATTTTTAGTACCTAAATTTATTGTTAAAGATGATGGAACTATAGGACCTAGAAATGGGATTTCAACAGGATCGATAGAAACTAAGATGGGTATAAAAGGATCAGCAACTTGTGTTTTAAATTTTGATGATGCCACTGGATATATGATTGGTAATAAAGAAAAAGGTTTGAGTGCCATGTTTACGATGATGAATCTTGAGAGAATAGTTGTTGGTATTCAAGGTTTAGGTATTTCAGAAATTGCTTATCAAAACTCTCTGTCATATGCAAAAGAAAGAAAACAAGGAAAAACAAATAAGACGAAATCAAAAAATGGAGCTGATTTTATTATTGAACATGCAGATATTAGAAGAACATTATTAAATATGAAGTCAATTATTGAAGGTGAGAGAGCTTTATGTTTCTGGTTATCTCAACAGACTGAAGTTAGTTTGTATCATCCAGATGAAAAAGTTCGTCAAGAGGCGTCTGACTATGTTTCACTGATGACTCCTGTGGTTAAATCATTATTTACAGATTTGGCTATGGAAATAACCAGTGATGCAATGCAAATTCATGGGGGCTATGGGTATACAAAAGATCAGGGAATAGAACAGTTATATAGAGATAACAGAATTACACCCATATATGAGGGAACAAACTCAGTTCAAGCTGCTGATCTAGTTTTTAGAAAATTATCAAATAAAAATGGGAGTATAATCAATAAATTTTTAGACCAGGTAAAATCTGAATGTAAATCTAATAATGAAAAAATTAAACCATTTATATCAGAATTTAATAATCATCTAAGTGTATTGAAAAAATTTAGTGATTGGATGATTGATAAATCTAAAACAGAAAAAGATGACGTGAGTGCAGCTGCAAACGACTATTTGAAAACTTTAGGTTACGTGTCAATTGCGTATGCATGGATTAAGGTTTTGGAGGTTAGCTTTGAAGATTATAATGAAAATAAGAACTTCTATGATGATAAAATAAATACTGCAAGATTTTACTTTGACAAAGTGTTACCAAGAGTTGAACAACATTATAAGTCAGGTGTCTCTGGTAGTTCAAATTTAATGAATTTCAAATTTAATTAAAATGAGTCATTACGATACTAATTTGGATAAAAATAATGCAAATTATATTCCATTAACTCCTTTAACTTTCTTAAAAAGGGCTAAAGAAATTTATCCAAATTATGAAGCAGTTATTTATGAGGACCGTAAATATACTTGGGATCAGGTTTATAAAAGGACAGTTAAATTTGCTAGTGCACTTAATAAAATTGGTGTTGGAAAAGGTGATACAGTCTCTTTTTTAGCATTTAATACTCCAGAAATTTTTGAAGGCCATTATTCTGTGCCAATGACAGGAGCAGTGTTAAATACTATTAACATTAGATTAGATGCTAAAACAATTGCTTATATTTTGGATCACAGTGAAGCAAAAGTATTAGTCGTAGATAGACAACTTCATGTAGAAGTGAAAAAGGCTTTAAGTTCTATAAAAAAAAAAATTATAATAATTGATATTAATGATAAATTTGCAGATCAATCTAAGTGTGAAAAAATCGGTGAACTAGAATATGAGAGTTTTTTAAATACTGGTGATGAAAATTATGAGTGGAAAATGCCAGAGGATGAATGGCAAGCAATATCATTAAGTTATACGTCTGGTACTACAGGAAATCCAAAAGGAGTTGTTTATCATCATAGAGGGTCATACCTTATGTCTACTGGAAGTGCAGTTGCCTGGAATATGCCAAATAGATTAAATTTTTTAACCATTGTTCCAATGTTTCATTGTAATGGTTGGGGGTACCCGTGGACTATTCCTATGTTAAATGGAAGGACTATATGCTTAAGAAATATTGATGTTAAAAAAATATTTGAATTAATTGACAAACATAATGTAACTCACTTTGGTGGAGCACCAATAGTACTGAACATGATTACTGGCGCACCAGAGACTGATAGAAAAAAATTAAAACAAAAAGTTTATGTGCTAACTGCTGGAGCACCACCACCAAGTATTATATTTAAAAAAATGAAAGAGTTAGGTTTTGAAGTGATGCATGTTTATGGATTAACAGAAACTTATGGACATGTTACGCAATGTGCTTGGAATGATGCTTGGAATGAATTTGATGAAGAAAAACAGAACGAGATTAAAGCAAGACAAGGAGTGAGATATCCAAATACTGAGGGAATAGCGGTAATGAATCCTGAAACAATGACAGAGGTTCCTAAAGATGGAAAAACTATTGGTGAAATTATGATCAAAGGAAATGTTGTTATGAAAGGATATTTTAAAGATAAAGAAGCAACATCTAAAGCAATGGATGGAGGCTGGTTTCATTCTGGAGATTTAGCTGTCATGCACCCTGATGGATATGTTAAGATTCAAGATAGATCAAAAGATATCATTATTTCAGGAGGTGAAAATATCTCTTCAATTGAAATAGAAAATACTTTATCAAAACATCCTTCTGTATCTATTGCTGCGGTAGTAGCTAAACCAGATGATAAATGGGGCGAAGTTCCATGTGCTTTTATTGAAATGGTTAAAGACAAACCCGTAACAGAAAAAGAATTAATAAGTTTTTGTAAAGAAACACTTGCTGGATTTAAAGTACCAAAACAAGTAGTTTTTTGTGATTTACCTAAAACTTCAACTGGTAAAATTCAAAAGTTTGAGCTAAGAAAAAAATTTTAGGTAAGTAATTGATATTTCAAATAGAAAATAGAAACATTCATGCATCAGATGCAGGTCAAGGTTTAGATATCACAAAAAAAACCATAGTATTCTTACATGGAAGTGGCCTTTCTCACATTGTTTGGTCTCTAAGTGAACAATTTTTTTCAAATAATGATTTTAATGTATTATCAATAGATTTACCTGGCCATGGAAACTCTGACGGACCTTGTTTAGATAGTATAGAAAAAATTGCTGATTGGTTAGAAAAAGTATTTTACAAATTAAATTTAGACAATCTAATTTTAGTTGGTCATTCTCAAGGCTGTTTAGAAATACTTGAGTATGCAAACAAATATAAAGATAGAATAAATAAATTAGTTTTTGTTGGAGGATCAAACAAAATGCCTGTTCATCCTGATTTAATAGAACTTTCTCAAAATGGAGATTCAGACGCTGTTAAATTAATGATGAAATGGGGGTATGAGGGTTCAAAAAAATTTATTGGTGGAAATCCTGTAGAGAAAATAATTCAATCTCCTAGAGATATAAGTGAAATATTAGCAGTTGATTTAAATGCATGTAATAATTACTCCAACGGCACTGAGGCAGCAAAAAAAATAAATTTTCCTAGTTTATTAATTTTTGGGGACTTAGATAAAATGGTTAATCTAGAGACAGCAAAAAAATTCTCAGGTCTAATAAAAAACTCAACAACGCATGTAATTAAGGGGTGTGGACATATGATAATGATTGAAAAAGCTTTTGAAATGCGAGAAAAGATTTTAGAATTTTTAAATTCATGAAAAATTATTCGATTGCAAAATCAAGAAGAATAAGAAGTACTCCTTATACTTCAAGAATAGAAAAACAAGGTGTCACTGCATACACCGTTTACAATCATATGTTGCTACCTGCTGCATTTGGTTCTGTAGAAGATTCATGTAACCATCTTAAAAAAGACGTTCAAGTTTGGGACGTTGCAGCTGAAAGACAAGTGGAAATTTATGGAAAAGATGCAGCTAAACTTGTTCAACTGATGACTTGTAGAGATTTGTCAAAATCAAAAATAGGAAGGTGTTATTATTGTCCTATTATTGATGATAATGGAAACTTAGTAAACGATCCTGTAATTTTGAAATTAGCTGAAGATAGATGGTGGATTTCAATTGCTGATTCAGATGTTATTTTTTTTGCTAAAGGCCTTGCATCTGGGAATAATTTTGAAGTTCAAATTTTTGAACCTAATGTCGACATAATTGCAATACAAGGACCAAAATCATTTGATTTAATGGAAAAAGTTTTTGGAAAAAAAATAAATGAATTAAAATTTTTTGGTTTTGATTATTTTGATTTTAGAGGTGTTAAGCATTTAATTGCCAGATCTGGATGGTCTAAACAAGGAGGATTTGAAGTATATGTAGAAAATACCAAATCTGGTTTAGATCTTTATGATTATTTTTTTGAAATAGGTGAAGAATTTAATTTAAAACCTGGCTGCCCAAATCTTATAGAAAGAATCGAAAGTGGCCTTTTATCTTATGGAAATGATTTTGATAATAATGACAATCCTTTTGAATGTGGCTTTGATAAATATGTAAACTTAGAATCTGAAATAATTTTTTTAGGTAAAGAAAAATTAAAGAAAATTAAACAAGAAGGTATCAAAAGAAGATTAATGGGAGTCCAAATAGATACTAATAAAATTAACTTAACCAAATCATTAAATATTAAAGATGATAAGGGAAATTTTATTGGTGATTTAAGATCAGCTTGTTATTCGCCACATTTTAAAAAAGTTATAGGAATTGCAATGATAAATGAGCCTTATTGCAAACCATCTACAATGGGATCGTTGGAAATTGAAGGAAATTCTTTAGCTGTAAAAGTTTGCGATTTGCCTTTCATCTAGTATAAAACCTACATCATGAATATTGCAATTGTAGGAGCAACAGGAAATGTTGGAAGAAAAACTTTAGAAGTTCTTGAAAAAAAAGAACTATCTATTGATAATCTATATTTAGTTGCTTCATCCAAAAGTGCTGGGAAAAAAATTAGTTTTAAAGGTAAAGAACATGAGATTTTTGATTTAGAAAATTTTGATTTTTCCAAAGTTAAAATTGCTTTTTTTGCAGCTGGGGGGAAAATTTCAGAAAAATTTGCAGAGAAAGCAGCTAAACATTGTCTAGTAATTGATAATTCAAGTTTCTACAGAATGGATCAAGATGTCCCTTTGATTGTTCCACAGGTAAATTCGGATGATTTAAAAAATATTAAAAAAAATATCATTGCTAACCCAAACTGTTCAACAGCACAATTAGTGATCGCTTTAAAACCTTTGCATGACCTTTTTATAATTAAAAGGATAGTAGTTTCTACATATCAGTCAGTTTCAGGTGGTGGTAAAGCACCAATGGATGAATTGATTGAGCAAACAAAATTAGTTTTAGATGGTAAATTAGTAACATCTAAAAATTTTACCAAACAAATAGCTTTTAATGCTATTCCCCATATCGATATATTTTCAGATGATGGTTACACAAAAGAAGAATTAAAAATGACCAATGAAACAAAAAAAATTTTAGGTAGAAAAATTGATTTAACAGCAACTTGTGTAAGATTACCTATTTCTGTTTCACATTCAGAGTCAGTGAATTTACAATTTGAAAAGTCTTTTTCTATCGAAAAAGTCAAAGATGCACTTAATAATTTTGATGGTTGTAAGGTAATTGATGAAAGAGTTGATGGTGGATATGTAACTCCATTAGAAGCTGAGGGAAAAGATGAAACATTCATTTCAAGAATAAGAGAGGATAAGACTATAAAAAATGGATTAAATTTGTGGATTGTTTCGGATAACCTTTTAAGAGGCGCGGCTTTGAATGCAGTAGAAATTGCTGAGACACTAATTAAGAATAATTTTTATGGAAAATAAAACACCATTATCCCCTCATATTCAAATTTATAAATGGCACATTTCATCTTTAGTATCTATATCTCATAGAATTACGGGAATTATAAATATAATTGCAATTTCATTTATTTGCTTATTAGCCTCACTCATTGTTTTTGGTGAAAGTAATTATGAATCCATAAATTTATTTTTAAGTTCATTAATAGGTAAATTTTTTATTTTAGGACTTACATGGTCTTTTTCTTTTCAAATTTTAAGTGAGATAAGACATTTGATTATGGATTTAGGATATGGTTTTGAACTTAGAACGACAAAAATAACAGGGTTGATTGTAATATTTGGATCGATAATTTTAACAATAGCTTTCTATTTAATTGGAAAAAATTTTCTTTAAAATGATAAATGCAACTAAAAAATGGATTTTTCTAAAAATTAGTGGGGCAACATTAGTTCCATTAATGATATGGTTTATTTTAAATTTTATTACAATCTATGATCAATCTTACTTTGTTGTTATAAATTTTTTTACGAGCCCATTATCAAAGTTTTTATTTAGTTTGTTCATTATTAATGCTTATTTTTTTTCAGCACTAAGTATTAGCGAGGTTTTTGAAGATTATATTAAAAATGATCAAATCAAAAATGTCGCAAACAGACTTTTGTATGCATCGGCGGTGGTAATTCCATTAATTACAATTATATTAATGTCTAGGTTATGAGTTCTTATAAAATTATAGATCATGAATATGATGTGGTAGTCTTAGGCGCTGGTGGTTCAGGTTTAAGAGCTGCGGTTGGCTTGAGTGAGGCAGGGCTAAAGACAGCATGTATTTCAAAAGTTTTTCCTACTAGAAGTCATACTTCTGCCGCGCAAGGTGGTATTTCAGCTGCACTTGGTAATATGGGTGAAGACGATTGGCGTTGGCATATGTATGATACAGTAAAAGGTGCAGATTGGTTAGGAGATCAAGATAGTATTGAATATCTTTGTAAAGAAGCGCCTAAAGCAGTTATAGAACTAGAAAAATATGGTGTGCCTTTTAGCAGAACAGATGATGGAAAAATTTATCAAAGACCATTTGGTGGTATGACTAAAAATTATGGAAATGGGATCGTACAAAGAACTTGTGCTGCTGCTGATAGAACTGGTCATGCGATTTTACATACTTTGTATGGACAAGCGCTAAAGCATAAAACAGAATTTTTTATTGAATATTTTGCGTTGGATTTATTAATGAAAGATGGAGCCTGCAAAGGATTAATTGCTTGGAATTTAAACGATGGAACTATTCACAGGTTTAGAGCTCATACTGTAATTATTGCAACAGGTGGTTATGGTAAAGTTTATTATTCAGCAACATCTGCTCACACTTGTACTGGAGATGGCAATGCAATGGTTTTAAGAGCAGGATTGCCTTTACAAGATATGGAGTTTGTTCAATTTCATCCTACAGGAATTTATGGACATGGGACATTAATAACAGAAGGTGCAAGAGGCGAAGGAGGATATCTAACAAATTCTAAGGGCGAAAGGTTTATGGAAAGGTATGCACCAAAAGCAAAAGACTTAGCATCAAGAGATGTAGTAAGTAGATCGATGTCTATTGAAATTAATGAAGGAAGAGGTGTTGGAAAAGATCAAGACCACGTTCATTTAAATCTAAGTCATTTAGATAAAGATATAATTGAGAGTAGATTACCAGGCATAACTGATGCTGCAAGATTATTTGCTAATGTAGATGTTACTAAAGAACCAATTCCAGTTGTGCCAACTGTTCATTATAATATGGGTGGTATCCCAACAAACTATAAAGCAGAAGTTTTGACCGTGAACGGTTCAGAAAAAACAGTCCCAGGTTTAATGGCAATTGGAGAGGCAGCGTGTGTTTCAGTTCATGGTGCAAATAGACTTGGCTCAAACTCGTTAATTGATCTAGTTGTTTTTGGAAGAGCGGCAGCCAAAAGAGCTGCAGAACTTATTAAGCCAGGATCACCACATGAAGAAATAAGTGAGACAGAAACTCAAAAATGTTTAGATCGCTTTGATAAAATCCGAAATGCTAATGGGGAAATTGGAACTGCAGAATTAAGACATTCAATGCAGAAAACAATGCAATCTAAATGTGCAGTTTTTAGAACAGAAAAAACTTTAAAAGAAGGTGTTGAAGAAATAAGAAAAACTTTTGATGGTTTAGATAGTTTGTCTGTAAAAGACAAATCTTTAATATTTAACACTGATTTAGTTGAAACATTAGAATTTGATAATTTAATTAGACAAGCAGTTGTAACGGTTGACTCTGCATTTAATAGAAAAGAAAGTCGAGGAGCACATGCAAGAGAAGACTTCCCTAAAAGAGATGATGAAAAATTTATGCAGCACACACTTGCTTGGTGTGATGGCAAAGATACAAAAATAAGTTATAGAGAAGTTCATAAATCCACTTTAACAAATGAAGTTCAATATTTTCCACCCCAGGAAAGAGTTTATTAATGGTTCAAATTAATTTACCTGATAATTCTAAAGTTAGAAAAGGTAAATATTACAAAGATAAGACTGGATCTAAAAATCTAAGAAAAGTAAATGTTTATAGATGGGATCCCTCCACTGGAGAAAACCCAAGAATTGATACATATGAAGTTGATATGGATAACTGTCCTTCCAAAGTATTAGATGTTTTGAATAAAATTAAAAATGAAATAGATCCAACGTTAACTTATAGAAGATCTTGTGCTCACGGTGTTTGTGGCTCATGTGCGATGAATATGGGAGGAAAAAATGGTTTAGCTTGCACAACACCGCATTCTGAAATTAATGGAGATATTGATATTTATCCACTACCCCATCTAAAAGTTAAAAAAGATTTGATTGGTGATTTAGATGGCCTATATAAACAATATCAATCAATAGAACCTTGGTTAAAATCTAATTCTAAGTCAGAAACTAAAGAAATTATTCAATCAAAAGATGATAGAGCAAAGTTAGATGGTGCATATGAATGTATAATGTGTGCATGTTGTTCAACTTCATGTCCTAGTTATTGGTGGAATGGTGATAAATATTTAGGCCCAGCAGTTTTATTACAAGCATATAGATGGATTGTAGATAGCAGAGATGAGGAAAGAGAAGCTAGATTGAAAAAAGTTGCTGATGAACTTAAGTTGTATCGTTGTCACACAATTCTTAACTGTACAAGTGCGTGTCCTAAAGGATTGAATCCAGCAAAAGCAATAGCTGAAATAAAAAAAATGTTAGCAACAGCTAATATTTAAATAATAGACTAATAAGAATTTTTACTCTAAAAGATCGTATTCATGAAATTAATTGAACATTTTGTAGGTGGAAAAATAATACCAGGAACTTCTGACAAAAAAGGCAAAGTATTTAATCCTGCAACTGGAGAACAAGAGAAAGAAGTAAGATTAGCTTCTAAAGAGGATTTAGATCAAGCAGTAATAATTGCAAAAAAAGCGTTTGATGAGTGGTCACTAAAACCTTCTCTTCAAAGAGCTAGAATAATGTTTAAATTTAAGGAGTTAATAGAAAAAAATTCAGATGAACTGACACAATTAATTGTAGCAGAACATGGAAAAGTTTATGAAGATGCAAAAGGATCTTTAACTAGAGGACTTGAAGTTGTTGAATTTGCATGTGGTATTCCACACTTACTTAAAGGAGAATTTTCGGAAAACGTTGGAACTAACGTTGATAGTTGGTCTATAAGACAACCCTTAGGAGTCGTTGCAGGAATTACACCATTCAATTTTCCAGCTATGGTTCCAATGTGGATGTTTCCGATAGCTATTGCTTGTGGAAATACTTTTATATTAAAGCCATCAGAAAAAGATCCATCATGTTCAATAAGATTAGCAGAACTTTTAAAAGAGGCAGGGTTACCAGATGGTGTTTTTAATGTTGTAAATGGAGACAAAGAGGCTGTAGATGCAATTCTTACAAATAAAGATATTAAGGCTGTAAGCTTTGTAGGATCAACTCCTATAGCAAAATATATATATGAAAATTCTGCTAAAAACGAAAAAAGAGTTCAAGCATTAGGTGGTGCTAAAAATCATTTAGTTGTTATGCCTGATTGTGATCTTGATGGTGCTGTAAATGGTTTGATGGGAGCTGCTTATGGATCGGCGGGTGAAAGGTGCATGGCACAATCAGTTGCAGTTGCTGTTGGAGACATTGGAGATGAGTTGGTATCAAGGTTATCAAAAAAAGCAGAGGCTTTAAAAGTCGGACCTGGAATGGACAAAAATTCTGAAATGGGCCCTTTAGTTACAAAAGAACACTTAGAAAAAGTAAAAAGTTATGTTGATTTAGGAGTAAAAGAGGGAGCAAAATTATTAGTTGATGGAAGAAACTTAAAATTACAAGGATATGAAAATGGATTTTATATAGGTGGTTGTTTGTTTGACCATGTAAAAAAAGAAATGAGAATTTATAAAGAGGAAATATTCGGGCCTGTTTTGTCAGTTGTTAGAGTTAAAACTTTTGAGGAAGCTGCAAAATTAATAAATGATCATGAGTATGGAAATGGAGTTAGCATTTATACCAGAGATGGTGATGCTGGAAGAACATTTGCGAGTAAAATTCAAGTTGGAATGGTTGGAATAAATGTTCCAATACCAGTTCCAATGGCTTTCCATAGTTTTGGAGGCTGGAAAAGATCTTTATTCGGTGACAGTGCAATGCACGGTATGGAGGGGATAAAATTTTATACTAAACTAAAAACTATAACTTCAAGATGGCCTTCTGGGATTCGTTCAAATGCCGAATTTGTGATGCCAACAATGAAATAAAAAAAAGGAGAAAATGAGCAAGATATCTTTAATTGGAGCAGGCCAAATTGGTGGAACTCTCGCACACTTAATTGGAATAAAAGAATTAGTTAATGAAGTAGTTTTATTTGATGTGGCTAGTGGGATAGCTAAAGGTAAAGCTCTGGATATTGCTCAGTCATCATCAGTTGATGGTTTCAATGTAAAGTTTTCAGGAACTGATGATTACAAAGATATTAAAGGTTCAGACGTAATAATTATCACAGCAGGTGTACCAAGAAAACCTGGAATGAGTAGAGATGATCTTCTTGGAATTAATCTAAAAATAATTAAACAAGTTGCTGAGGGGATAAAACAAAATGCCCCAGATGCATTTGTGATATGTATTACTAATCCTTTAGATGTAATGGTAATGGCATTTCAAAAATTTTCAGGGCTTTCACCAAACAAAGTTGTAGGAATGGCTGGTATATTAGATAGTTCAAGATTTAAATTATTTTTGTCTGAAGAATTTAATGTTCCTGTAAGAGAAATAGAGGCAATGGTAATGGGTGGACATGGTGATACAATGGTTCCTTTACCAAGATTTACTAAAGTTTCTGGCAAACCCTTGTTAGACTTAGTTAAAGAAGGAAAAATTTCTCAAATAAGATTGGAAGAAATAAACCAAAGAACAAGAGATGGTGGAGCGGAAATTGTGAAATTTTTGGAAAAAGGTTCAGCTTTCTATGCGCCAGCGGCTTCAGGAGTTGAGATGGCTAAAGCTTATTTAAAAGATGAGAAAAAAATCCTCCCATGTGCTGCTTATCTAAATGGAGAATATGGAATTAAAGATATTTATGCTGGTGTTCCAATTATTGTAGGTAAAAATGGTGTTGAAAAAATTGAGGAAATAAATTTAGATGAGAAAGAAAAATCTGAATTCCTCCACTCTGTAGAAGCTGTAAAAAAACTTTGGGAAGCAGCATCTAATATAGATACAGATTTAGCTAAATAATGAATATTCACGAGCATCAAGCTAAACAAATTTTGAAACAATTTGGCGCGGTTGTACCAGAAGGAGTATTTGGTTTCACTGTTGAAGAACTTTTAGAAAAATGCAGATCATTAAAAACAGACAAATATGTTTTAAAGGCTCAAATCCATGCAGGTGGCAGAGGAAAAGCTGGTGGTGTAAAAATTTTAGATAATTTAAATGAATTAGAAAAATCAGCAAAAGAACTTCTAGGAAAAAAATTAATTACTCATCAAACTGGTCCAGAAGGAAGAGAAGTAAAAAGATTATATGTGGAAGTATCATCAAACATCGAAAAAGAATTTTACTTATCTTGTTTGGTAGATAGAGCTACTTCAAAAATTGCATTTATTACTAGCGATCAAGGAGGAATGGATATTGAGGAGGTAGCTGTTAGATCTCCAGATAAAATTTTGACAACTAAAGTTGAATTAAATGAAGAAATTTCAAACGAAGATTGTGAAAAAATAATTAAAATTTTTAATTTAGAGGGTAGTTCTAAAAACGAAGCAATTTCTCTAATTAAATCAATTTACACAATGTTTATTAAGACAGATGCAAATATGGTTGAAATAAATCCACTAATATTAACTAAAGAAAAAAAAATTGTTTGTTTAGATGCAAAAGTTAATTTTGATAGTAATGCTTTGTTTAGACATCCAGAAATTTTAGAACTTAGAGACTTAAATGAGGAAGATCCAGCAGAAATTGAGGCAAGTAAACACGACTTAGCTTATATAAAATTAGATGGAAGCATTGGTTGTATGGTCAATGGCGCAGGACTAGCTATGGCAACAATGGATATAATTAAGTTATATGGCGAAGAGCCAGCTAATTTTTTAGATGTTGGAGGAGGAGCTTCAAAAGAAAAAGTTTCAGCTGCTTTTAAGATAATTTTGTCAGACAAAAACGTAAAAGGAATATTAATAAATATTTTTGGAGGGATTATGAGATGCGATATTCTTGCCCAAGGTGTTGTTGATGCAGCAAAAGAAATTAATATTAGTGTACCACTTGTAGTAAGATTAGCGGGCACAAACTTTAAAGAGGGAAAAGAAATACTAGATAATTCTGGTTTAAAATTAATTTCTGCCGAAAACCTTGATGATGCGGCTAAAAAAATTGTTGAGGCAATTAAATAAATGTCAGTTTTAGTTAATAAAGAAACAAGATTAATTTGCCAAGGATTCACTGGCTCACATGGAACGTTTCATTCAGAACAAGCAATTAAATATGGAACAAAACTGGTTGGGGGTGTTACACCTAAAAAAGGTGGACAAAAACATTTAGGACTTCCTGTTTTTAATACTGTAAAGGAAGCCAAAGATTCCGAAGGTGCAAATGCTACAATGATTTATGTCCCTGCAAAATTTGCAGCAGCTGCAATCATTGAGGCAATTGATGCATCAATTAAATTAATAGTCTGTATTACTGAGGGTATTCCTATTCAAGACATGCTCAAAGTAAAACAAAGATTATTAAAATCAAATTCAAGATTAATTGGTCCAAACTGTCCAGGAATTATAACTCCTGACGAGTGTAAGATTGGTATTATGCCAGGCAATATTCACAAGAGAGGATCAGTTGGCATTGTCTCTAGATCTGGTACATTAACCTATGAAGCTGTTGCTCAAACAACTGAAAATGGACTTGGTCAGTCAACTTGTATTGGAATTGGAGGAGATCCAATAAATGGCACAAACTTTATAGATTGTTTAGATTTATTTTTAAACGATGAGGAGACACAATCAATTTTAATGATAGGAGAAATTGGAGGAACTGCTGAAGAAGAGGCAGCAGAATTTGTTAAAAATCATAAAATTAAGAAACCAATGGTTGGATTTATTGCAGGTGTTACAGCTCCTCCTGGGCGAAGAATGGGACACGCTGGTGCTATTATTTCTGGTGGAAAAGGTGGAGCTCAAGATAAAATAAAAAAAATGGAAGATTGTGGCATTACTATCGCCAACTCGCCTTCAAAAATTGGAAAAACTCTTTTTAATAAATTGTCTAATTGAAATATTCTTTTCAAGGATTATATTAAATTTAAAGATGTCTTCATCAAAAAATCTAGAATTTGAAAAAACAGGATTTTTAAGTAAATCTAATAGTGCATTTATTGAACAGATGTATTTACAGTACATTAATAAAGATAAAAGCTTACCAGAGGGTTGGAAAAATTATTTTGATGAAATCGGTGATGAGGTAGACATTGTAGTTAATGAACTTAATGGTCCTTCGTGGAGCCCTAAAAAAAATAAAATTTCTATTGAAAATCTTCAGAAGGTTTCTGAGGAAAATAGTAAGATAGATGAATTAGAGATAATCAAATCTAATGCAAATTCAATTAAAGCAGTAGCACTGATTAGATCATACAGACAGAGAGGTCATCTTATAGCTAAGCTTGATCCATTAGGCATGATGAAATCTGAATATTTGGATGAATTGCATCCCGATTCATATGGTTTTAAAAAAGATGATTATGATAAAAAAATCTTTTTAGACGGAGTAACAAATAAACAATATTCAAATATAAGAGAAATATTACATTTCTTAAAAGATAAATATTGCGGGTCTATTGGATATGAATTTATGCATATTTCTAATCCTACAGAAAGAAAATGGTTCAGAGATAGAGTTGAAAAGACTGATGATTTTAAATTTACTCAAAATGGTAAAGAAGCAATTTTAAATAAATTAATTCAAGCTGAGGGGTTTGAAAAATTTTTACACACAAAATATGTTGGCACAAAAAGATTTGGGCTTGATGGTGGTGAGAGTTTAATCCCGGCATTAGAGCAAATAATAAAAATTGGAGGACAGTCTAAAGTAAAAGAAGTCAAAATAGGAATGTCTCATAGAGGAAGACTTAATGTTTTAGCTAACGTTTTGCAAAAATCCTATAAAAGAATTTTTAATGAGTTTGCAGGAGAAATCAGCTCTTCAGAAGATGGTGCTGGAGATGTAAAATATCACTTAGGAGCTTCTTCTAATAGAGAGTTTGATGGAAATTCTGTTCATGTTAGTTTAACCGATAACCCATCTCACCTGGAGGCTGTTAATCCTGTTGTTCTTGGGCAAACACGAGCTAAGCAATTTTTTCATAAAGATAAAGAAAGAAAAAAGGTTATTCCAATTTTAATTCATGGTGATGCTGCTTTTGCAGGTCAAGGAGTTGTTGCGGAATGTTTTGCAATGTCAGGATTACCGGGTCACAATACTGGAGGAACTATTCATATTATAATTAACAATCAAATTGGATTTACTACAAGTCCGAGATTTGCAAGGTCTTCACCGTATCCATCAGATATTGCAAAAATGGTTGAGGCTCCAATAATTCATGTAAATGGTGATGATCCAGAAGCAGTAGTTTATGCTGCAAGAATAGCAACAGATTTTAGATTAAAATTTAATAGAGATGTTGTGATAGATTTAATTTGTTATAGAAGATTTGGTCATAATGAGGGTGACGAACCTTCATTCACACAACCGTTAATGTATCAAAAAATTAAATCTCATCCTTCACCTGTAAAAGTTTATGGTGAAAGGTTAATAAACGATAAGTCAATTTCTAAAGATTTTTTAAATGAGTCTATAAAAAAATTTAAGAATCTACTAGATGAGCAGTTTAAAACTGCGAAAGATTATAAACCTAAAATTGAGTGGTTTGAAGGAACTTGGTCTAGATATAAACCTGAAAGGGGAAAAGATAAAAGAGGTGTTACTGGATCAGATACAAAAAAATTATTAGAAATCTCTAATAGGATTAATACTATTCCAAGTGAAATAAATATCCATAAAACCATTTCAAAAATTTTAGAGAATAGAAAACTTAGTGTAAAAAATGGTTTAGGTATCGATTGGTCAACAGCAGAATCATTAGCTTTTGGCTCATTATTGGAAGAAGGCTATCCTGTAAGATTGGTTGGGCAAGACTCTGGAAGAGGAACATTTAGTCAGAGACATTCGGTTTTAAGAAATCAGATAGATAATTCAAGATATATTCCATTAAATAATATTTCAAAAAATCAAAAAAATTTTGAAGTTGTAGACAGTTTTTTATCTGAACTAGCAGTTTTAGGTTTTGAGTACGGGTATAGCTTAGTAGAACCAAATACTTTGACTTTGTGGGAAGCACAATTTGGAGATTTTGCAAATGGAGCTCAAGTTGTAATTGATCAGTTTATAGCATCTGGAGAAAGAAAATGGTCTAGAGCATCTGGTTTAGTGATGTTGCTGCCTCATGGATATGAAGGTCAAGGTCCCGAGCATTCTTCAGCAAGATTAGAAAGATTTTTACAACTTTGTTCAAATGATAATATGCAAATTATGAATTGCACAACACCAGCAAACTATTTTCATGCTTTGAGGAGACAAATGCATAGAGATTTTAGAAAGCCGTTGATTATAATGACACCTAAATCTTTATTACGTCATAAATACTGCGTTTCAAATATTGAAGATTTTAGTAAAAAAAATTCTTTTCATAGAGTTTTGTGGGATCATGCTATTGATCCAAAGAGCAAGGGCTTCATAAAACTTAAAAAATCAAAAGATATTAAGAAAGTAATTTTGTGTTCTGGTAAGATTTATTTTGATCTTTTGGAAGCTAGGGAAAAACTAAAAAAAGATGATATAGTTTTTTATAGAATTGAGCAGCTATATCCATTTCCAGCAAAAAGTCTTGTTAAAGAACTTAAGCCTTATTCTAAAAAAGCTAAGTTTTATTGGTGTCAGGAAGAACCTAAAAATATGGGAGCATGGTTTTCGGTAAGAGACTATATCCAATGGACATTGGACAATATTAAAGCTAATAATAGTCAAATTTCTTATATTGGAAGAAGTCCTGATGCGTCTCCTGCAACTGGATATGTTAAAAGACATATTTCTCAACAACAAGAAATTATTAAGAAAGTTTTTGAATAATAAATAATGAGTGAAAAAATTTTAGTTCCAGTTCTTGGTGAAAGTATAACAGAAGCCACAGTTTCAAAATGGTTAAAAAATGAGGGAGATACAGTAGAGGCTGATGAACCAATTGTTGAGTTAGAAACTGATAAAGTTAATTTAGAAGTACCATCACCTATTTCAGGGACGTTGACTAAGATTAATTCAAAAGATGGTTCAATTGTTGAAGTTGGTGCTCTTTTAGGATCTGTTTCTGAGAATGGTTCAGTCTTAAAAAAGACAGAGGAAATAGAAAAAATTCAGCCAACAGTTAAAGAGGATAATGTAATTAAGTTAGAAACTCAAAAAGATGAGGAAGAGCCAAAAATTTTTGAGGAAAAAACTGAAATTCAAGCAGAAGAAGAAAAACCATTAATTTTGACAGAAGAAATCAAAGAAGAACCAAAAAAGACTAAATCAAAAAATGATCAAAATTTATCTCCTGCAGTGAGAAAAATTGTGACTGAAAATAAAATTGATATTTCATCAATAAAAGGAACTGGAAAAGATGGGAGAGTTTTAAAGGGTGACTTAATAAATTTAATGGGAGTAAATCCACCTCCTTCAGAAAGAAAAATTAAATATGGTCATGAAGAAAAAATTAAAATGACCAGACTAAGACAAACCATTGCTAAAAGATTAAAGCAAGCACAAGAAAATGCTGCATTACTTACTACTTTCAATGAAGTTGATATGTCGAATATCATGAATATGAGAAAAGAAAATCAAGATGATTTCCAAAATCGGTATGGTGTTAAATTAGGTTTTATGTCTTTTTTTGTTAAAGCTTGTGTTGTTGCATTGAAAAACTTTCCTGCAGTTAATGCAGAAATTGAGGGTGATACAATTGTTTACAAAAATTATTATAATATAAGTTTTGCAGTAGGCACAGATAAAGGTCTTGTGGTTCCAGTATTAAAAAATGCAGATGAATTATCTTTTGCAGATATTGAGAAAAATATTAAACAAATTTCAGAAAAAGCCAGAGATGGTAAACTTACCATAGAAGATCTTCAAGGTGGAACTTTTACCATAAGCAATGGTGGAGTTTATGGTTCAATGTTATCAACTCCAATTTTAAATCTTCCGCAATCTGGTGTATTGGGCATGCATAATATTGTTGATAGACCAGTTGTTGTTGATGGGGAAATCAAGATTAGACCGATAATGTATTTAGCACTTTCTTATGATCATAGAATAATTGATGGTAAGGAATCCGTATCATTTTTAAAAATGATAAAAGAAAATTTAGAAGATCCAAGAAGGTTATTTTTAGATATTTAAATGGTAGATAAATTTCAAGCAGTAGTAATTGGAGGTGGTCCTGGTGGCTATGTTTGCGCTATTAGATTAGCACAATTAGGATTAAAAACTGCTTGCATAGAGTCTAGAGGTTCACTGGGAGGAACCTGCCTTAATGTTGGATGCATTCCATCTAAAAGTTTATTAAATTTATCAGAAGAATTTCATAAAGTTAAAAATTTATCAAATAAAGGTATAGAAGTTGGCGAAGTAAAACTAAATCTGGGCAAAATGATGAAAAGTAAAGATAAAGCCGTAACAGTTTTGACTAAAGGTGTAGAATTTCTTTTAAAGAAAAATAAGGTCACATATTTTAAAGGCCATGGAAACTTCAAGTCAAAAAATGAGATTAATATAAAAGATGCCAATAACAAAGAAACAACAATTAGAGCAGATAATATAGTAATTGCCACAGGATCAGTTCCAGCATCACTACCTGGAATTAATTTTGATGAAAAAATAATATTATCTTCGACAGGAGCTTTGAAAATTGAGCAAGTTCCAAAAAAAATGGTTGTTGTTGGAGGAGGATATATTGGTTTGGAAATGGGTTCTGTTTGGTCAAGATTAGGAGCAGAAGTTCATGTGGTAGAATTTTTAGACCATATTACTCCTGGAATGGATATGGAAATTTCTCAAGAGTTTATGAAAATTTTAAAAAAACAAGGAATGAAGTTTCATATGCAGCACAAAGTTGAAAAAATACAAAAAAATAATAAGGGCGCAATAGTTTCAACTACAGACAAAGATGGAAATAAAAAAGATTTTGACTGTGATGTTGTTTTAATTTCGGTTGGTAGAAAACCGAATACCAATGGTTTGAATATTGAAGCTGCAGGAATTGAACTTGATAATAAACAAAGAATAAAAACGGATAAAAATTTTAAAACTAATCAAAATAATATTTATGCTATTGGGGATGTAATAGCTGGCCCTATGCTTGCACATAAAGCTGAAGATGAGGGAATAGCGGTTGCTGAAAATATTGCTGGTCAGTCAGGTCATGTCAATTATGATACTATTCCTGGAGTTGTTTATACAACGCCAGAAGTTGCTTCAATCGGCAAAACAGAAGAACAGTTAAAAGAAAAAAAAATAGATTATAAAATTGGAAAATTTTCATTTATGGCCAATTCAAGAGCAAAAGCTATTGATGATGCTGAAGGATTTGTAAAAATTTTAGCAGATGCGAAAACAGATAAAGTTTTAGGAGCACACTTAATAGGTCCTCATGCTGGTGAATTAATTGCGGAAATTGGTGTTGCTATGGAATTTGGCGCAAGTTCAGAAGATATTGCAAGAACTTGTCATGCTCATCCAACATTTTCAGAAGCTGTTAAAGAAGCAGCATTATCGGTAGATAAAAGAGCAATACACTCTTAAATTAAATTATAGGATTTTATAGGAAAATCCTAAATTATTCTTTTATATGAATAAGAATAATCAAATTTTTCATTTTAAGAAAAATTAATTATACGAAAATTTTTAAAAATATATTTCATCCACTTAAGAATAAAATTAACTAGAGGTTTTAAGTTGAAATCTTTTTATTAATTTATTTTCAATCTTTTCAAATTTTTCGACTGAAAATTTATTTGAAGAGACTTTTTTGATAGCTTTGTAAGGTTTTTTGCTATTTGTAAGACATGAGTGACAAATTGTATTATCAAGTTTTCTGTTTATATGTTTTTCTCTTAATTTTTTTATTACATTGTTGTGCCATGACTCTATCAAATTTTCTTTATTTATATCTGAAAATACAAGATTAAGGTTATAATCAATACAACATGCACTTAAGTATCCCTCTGCTGTTAAGTGGTACCTGTTAAAAACCATCAAACAAGGTTTTAAATCTTTTTCATTTACCTCATTTAAAGTTGTAAAAATTTTTTTCAAATCATTTTCAGGTAATGGGTAATCAAATTTTTGCCCTCCCTGAGAAGTAGATTCTACATATAAAGAGTCATCAAAATATTCATTAAAAATTTTAAAGTGTTCTTTTTTTGTATGAGGCATTGAGGGTACCAAAACACAACTTCCTAAAATTTGTAAATTTAATTTATTTTTATATTTCCAATTATAAATTTCTTTTAAATTTTTTAATACTTTTTCAAAATCATCCTTACCATGAATAATTTTATAATCTTCTTTATTACTAGCATTAATAGAAAATTTAATACTATCTAATCCGGCTTCAAAACATTTTTTAACTTTTGATATTTCAGCTAACGCGCCATTAGTTGTTATATAAACTCTTTCAACACCATTATTTTTTGCAAATAAAATATATTTTTCAATTTCTTTTGTCATAAAGGGTTCACCTGTTGCATATAAACCGACTTCTTTTAAACCTAATTTAACTGCTTGCTTAATAAATGTAGAGTAAGTCTGTAAAGATAAATAAGTGGGTTTCCTTAGTTGGTGTGAGTTTTTACAAAAAAGACACGCATGGTTACAAGCATTAGTTAACTCAATTAATGCGTTTTTAGGGAAAGGAGGTGTTGAGACAAATTTAGTTAAACTAATTTGTTCTTTTCTTCTTTTTTTAAAATATTTTTTATTATATGTAATTGTAGCACCCATAAAATTTTTAAACTAACGTTTTTTGAAACAAATTACAAATCTGATTTTAATAATTAAATTTATTTGTATTAAAAATTTACTATCTTATAGACTAAGAAATTAAGTTTTGATAGTATTTAAATAATTTAGCAATACAATCGAATTTTTCGATTTATATTGTGGATTATTTTAAATTCTTATTTGGAGAGTAGATGAATAAAACTGGTTTTAGAAGTCTTGTTTCTTAAATATAATAAATATCTGTTAAAAATGCAGATAAACTCTTAAAATATTTTCATATTATCAAAATATGAAGTTTCCGATTCTTTTACCAAATATCTTTAATTATCCATTTACATATGAAAGTGATATCGAATTAAAAATTGGAGATTTTGTCGAAGTGCCCTTTGGCAAATCTAAAATCATAGGTGTTGTGTGGGATAATTTTGAGAAAAATAGTAATAAAAGTTTTAAAGTTAGGAAAATAATTAGAAAATTAAAAACTCCAAATTTAAAAAAAAAGACATTACAATTTTTAAACTGGTTTTCAGAATACAATATTGTTCCAAAAGGAATGGCTTTAAAGCTTGTTTTGTTAAGTGGAAAAGCTGTTGAAAAATTAGATACAAAGTTCAATTGCGAATTTAATAACAAAATTCAAAAAAATTTTTTTGAATTAACAAATGAACAAAAAAAAACTTTAAATGAAATTAATATTTCAAATCAGAAATTTAATGTTCATGTATTACAGGGCACAACTGGATCAGGAAAAACAATCGTTTATTTTGAAGCTTTAAAAAAAATCCTAGAAAAAGGTTTTCAAGGATTGATAATGTTACCAGAAATCGGTCTGACCAATCAATTCGAAAAAAAGTTTATAGAGTTTTTTGGTTTTAAACCAGCAATATGGCATTCAGGTATTACTAAAAAAAAAAAAGAAATAATATGGAATGGAATTATAAATGATGAAATCAAAGTTGTTATAGGAGCAAGATCATCATTATTTTTACCGTTTAAAAAATTAGGATTGATCATTGTTGATGAAGAGCACGATCAATCATACAAGCAAGATGAAGGAGTAATATATAATGCAAGAGACATGGCAATTTCAAGGGCATCATTTGAAAATATCCCTGTTAATTTAATTACTGCAGTTCCATCAGTTGAAACTTACGAAAATATTAAAAAAAAAAAGTATAATATTTCTAAACTTACTCAGCGGTATAAAAATGCCTCTTTGCCAAATTATGAAATAATAAATTTAAATAATATTAAATTAGAGAATCAATCTTGGATTTCTAAGGAGATAATTAATAAAGTAAATTCTCATTTAGAAAAAAAAGATCAAGTTTTATTTTTTTTAAATAGAAGAGGTTTTTCACCTAATGTCTTGTGTAAGAAATGTTATTATAGTTTTTCCTGTCCAAATTGTTCAATAAATTTAGTTTATCATAAAAATAAAAAAAATTTGTTATGTCATTACTGCGGTTTTAAATCTTCTCTAGAGAGAAATTGTACTAAAGATGGACTTTGTGATTTTATATTTAGTGGGCCAGGTGTAGAAAGAATTTTTGAAGAGGTACAGAAAAATTTTCCGTCAAAAAAAATTGAGATTTTTTCCAGTGATACTATGAACAAAAAAAGTTCAAAAGATAAATTAGAAAAAATAATTAATAATGAAACTCAAATTTTAATTGGTACACAATTAATATCTAAAGGTTTTCATTTTCCAAATTTAAATTGTATTGTGGTAGTAGATATTGATTTATCTTCTCAAGGTCATGATTTAAGAAGTGCTGAAAAAAATTTACAATTATATCATCAGTTATCTGGTAGAGCTGGTCGTACAGGTCAATCTTCAATAGTTTATTTTCAAACTTATAATTACAATACCAAAATGATTTCAGATATTACTAATAAAAATCCAGAAGTTTTTTTGGATAAAGAAATAGAAATAAGAAAAAAAAATAACCTTCCTCCTTTTCAAAGATTTATATCTCTAATTTTAACAGGAGAAAATGAAGCAAAATTAGAAAAAGAGGCTGTGAAATTTAAATTGTCAATTGAAAATAAAATTCATGGAAAAGTTTTAGGTCCGGTAAGTGCACCTATATTTAGATTAAAGAGAAAATACCGAGTTAGACTACTTATAAGAGGTTCAAAAACTTTAAAATTACAGAACTCTTTAGCTTTAATAATTTCAAAATATAAATTTTCATCAGGAATAAAACTATCAGTTGATGTTGATCCAATAAGCTTTAATTAAAGCCCAAAAAAAACGGTTTTTTGTAAATGTGTTACTTGAAGACTATAATTGCATGTGCTAATTAAAGCGTGATTTTAAAATTAATCACTTACATTTAAAGGTAATAAATTGAGTAATAATAAAGGATTTTCTGATACCTCAGCTAATAGATATTCTTTAGCTCTATATGAGTTAGCTAATGAGTCTAATTCTCTGTCGAAAATTGAGGAGAATTCTCATGCATTATTGAAATTAATTTCAAACAGTAAAGATTTTAATAATTTAATAAAAGATCCTACGGTTAGTAGAGTTATTTTAAACCAAATTATAAAAAAAATATCTGATAATTTTAATTTAGAGATCTTATTCAAAAATTTTTTAAGTTTTTTAATAACAAAAAGAAGATTTTTTTATGTTCGGCAAATTTTAAAAAACTTTAATGAGATTTGTTATGAAAAAAGAGGAGAATTAAAAGCAGAGATAAAATCGGCTAAAAATTTAACACAAGATGAAATAAACAAAATTACACAAGAATTGTCGAATAATTTTAAGTCTGAAATAAAATTAAACTACACCCATGATCAAAGTTTAATTGGAGGTTTAGTTGTGCAAATTGGTAGCACAATGATTGACACTTCTATTAAAAAAAAATTACAACAATTAGAAACTAGAATGATAGAGGCATAATATGGAAATTAATCCGTCAGAAGTGACAAAAATATTAAAAGAACAAATTAAAAATTTTGGTGAAAAAGCTGAAATTTCTGAAGTAGGTCAGGTTTTATCTGTAGGTGACGGAATAGCAAGAATTTATGGCTTAGACAATGTTCAGGCTGGAGAAATGGTTGAATTTTCAGATGGCTCTAAAGGTATGGCTTTAAATTTAGAAAGTGAAAACGTTGGAGTAGTTATTTTTGGAGATGACCGTAATATTAAAGAAGGAGATATTGTAAAAAGAACAGGAAGTATTGTTGATACTCCAGTTGGTAAAGAATTATTAGGAAGAGTTGTTGATGGATTAGGAAATCCGATAGATGGAAAAGGTGCTCTTGATAAAGGAGTCAAAAAAAGTAGGGTTGAAGTAAAAGCTCCTGGGATTATTCCAAGACAATCTGTTAGTGAACCAATGCAAACAGGATTAAAATCAATCGACAGCCTTGTTCCAATTGGAAGAGGTCAGAGGGAATTAATTATTGGTGATAGACAAACCGGAAAAACAGCAGTCGCAATTGATGCGATAATTAACCAAAAAAAAATAAATGAGTCTGGTGATGAGAAACAAAAACTATATTGTATTTATGTTGCAGTTGGACAAAAAAGATCAACAGTAAGACAAATCCAAAAAACTTTAGAGGAAGCTGGTGCAATGGAATATACAACTATTGTTGCAGCGACAGCTTCAGATTCTGCACCTTTACAATTTTTAGCTCCTTACACAGGTTGTGCGATGGGTGAATTTTTCAGAGATAATGGAATGCACGCACTAATTATTTATGATGACCTTTCAAAACAAGCAGTAGCATATAGGCAAATGTCACTTATATTAAGAAGACCTCCAGGTAGAGAAGCATATCCAGGAGATGTATTTTACTTGCATAGTCGATTACTAGAAAGAGCAGCTAAATTGAGCGATGAACATGGTGGAGGGTCTTTAACAGCGCTTCCAATTATTGAAACGCAAGGTGGTGATGTATCTGCTTATATCCCGACCAATGTAATTTCAATTACAGATGGACAAATATTCTTAGAAACAGAATTATTTAACCAAGGTATTAGACCTGCTATTAACGTTGGATTGTCAGTTTCTAGAGTTGGATCTGCCGCTCAAACAAAAGCAATGAAAAAAGTTTCAGGCTCAATGAAGCTTGAGTTGGCTCAATATAGAGAAATGGCTGCGTTTGCTCAATTTGGTTCTGACTTAGATGCTTCAACTCAACAGCTTTTAAATAGAGGCTCAAAATTAACTGAACTTTTAAAACAAAAACAGTACTCCCCAATGACGGTTGCAGAACAAGTTATTTCAGTGTTCTGTGGAGTTAAGGGATATCTTGATGATATAGATTTAAAAGATATTGCAGATTTCGAAAATAAAATAATCGATAGATGTAAGTCTGATAAACCTGAAATTATTGAGTCAATTTTAAATTCAGGAAAATTGGAGGAAGAAGCTGAAAAAAGTTTAATTGAAGTAATATCTAATTTGAAAAAAAACTTTAAATCTTAATTAATTTATGGCCAGTTTAGACGATCTAAAAAAAAGAATTAGTAGTGTAAAATCTACTCAAAAGATTACTAAAGCCATGAAAATGGTTGCTGCCGCTAAACTAAAAAGAGCTCAAGATAGCGCAGAGAAAGGAAGACCATATTCTCAAAAAATGAATAATATTATTTTAAATTTATCTAATGGTGTTTCTGATAAGAGTAATGCTCCAAAACTTTTATCAGGCACAGGAAATGAGCAAATTCATCTTTGTGTTATAATGACTTCTGATAGAGGATTATGTGGTGGATTTAATGCTAACATAATTAAAAAAGCTAAAAGTTATTTTTTAAAATTAAAACAAGAAGGTAAAGAATTAAAAATTATTACTGTTGGATCTAAAGGAAATGATCAACTGAAGAGAGTTTATGGAGATAAAATAATAGAAAATATATCTTTTAAAAATTCAAAAAATGCAAATTATTTTGACGCTGAAAAAGTAGGAAAAACTATCATTGATAGATTTGAAAAACACGAATTTGATATTTGTACTATATTTTATAACCAATTTAAAAATGTAATAACCCAAATTCCACAAGCACAGCAAATCATTCCACTTAATACTGAAAAAAATAATGAAGATAAGTCAGAAGAAAGTTATGAGTTTGAGCCAGATGAAGATGAAATTTTAAGTAATTTATTACCCAAAAATATTTCTACACAAATATTTAAGGCAATGTTAGAAAATTCAGCTAGCGAACAAGGCGCAAGAATGAGTGCAATGGATAATGCAACTCGAAACGCAGGTGAAATGGTTGACAAACTTACTATTGAGTATAATAGAAGTCGTCAAGCAGCAATTACAAAAGAACTAATAGAAATCATATCAGGAGCAGAAAGTTTATAATTATGAGCAAAGGTATAATTACACAAGTTATTGGGGCAGTAGTAGACGTTAAATTTGATGGAGAACTTCCAGAAATTTTAACTGCATTAGAATGTAAAAATGGAGACAATCGTTTAGTTTTAGAAGTCGCGCAACACTTAGGAGAGTCGACTGCTAGAACTATTGCGATGGATGCTACAGAAGGATTAAAAAGAGGAGATGAAGTAGTAAACACAAATGCACCAATTAAAGTTCCTGTTGGACCAGAGACTTTAGGTAGAATTATCAATGTGATTGGAGAACCTATTGATGAAAGAGGCGCGGTCAAAACAAAGGAGAGCTGGCCAATTCATAGATCTGCACCTGAGTTTAATGATCAATCAACTGAAACAGAAATTTTAGTAACAGGTATAAAAGTAATTGATTTGTTAGCACCTTACGCAAAAGGAGGAAAAATTGGATTATTTGGAGGTGCTGGAGTTGGAAAAACTGTATTAATTATGGAATTGATTAACAACGTTGCAAAAGCACATGGTGGCTTTTCTGTTTTTGCTGGTGTTGGTGAGAGAACTAGAGAAGGAAATGATCTTTACCATGAGATGATAGAGTCTGGGGTAATTAAAAAAGATGGTTCAGGATCTAAAGCAGCATTAGTTTATGGTCAAATGAACGAACCTCCAGGAGCTAGAGCCAGAGTTGCTCTTACAGGATTAACTGTAGCAGAGTATTTTAGAGATCAAGAAGGTCAAGACGTTCTTTTCTTTGTAGATAACATTTTTAGATTTACACAAGCGGGTTCTGAAGTTTCAGCTCTTTTGGGAAGAATTCCATCAGCGGTAGGTTATCAACCTACTTTAGCTACTGATATGGGTAATTTACAAGAAAGAATTACAACAACGAATAAGGGATCTATTACTTCTGTGCAAGCAATTTATGTACCAGCAGATGATTTGACTGATCCAGCGCCTGCAACTTCATTTGCTCACCTAGATGCAACAACAGTACTATCAAGACAAATTGCCGAAATTGGTATTTATCCTGCAGTGGATCCGTTAGATTCTACTTCAAGAATTCTTGATCCTAGAATAGTTGGAGATGAACATTATAGAGTTGCTAGGGAAGTTCAAAAAGTACTTCAAACATATAAATCTTTACAAGACATTATCGCAATTTTAGGTATGGATGAATTATCTGAGGAAGATAAATTAACTGTTGCAAGAGCGAGAAAAATACAAAGATTTTTATCACAACCGTTTTTTGTTGCAGAAGTATTTACTGGATCACCAGGCAAACTGGTAGATCTAGAGTCAACAATTAAAGGTTTTGATGCAATCTGTAAAGGTGAATACGATCATCTTCCTGAGGCAGCATTTTATATGGTTGGTACGATTGAAGAAGCAATAGAAAAAGCTGAAAAAATGAAAAAAGATGCCGCTTAATGAGTGAGGAATTTAAAGTAGAAATAGTAAATCCAGAAAAATCCTTTTTATCTAAAGAGGATGTGACTGAGGTAGTTGTACCAGCATTTGAAGGTGAAATGGGGATACTGAAAGATCATATTTCCATAATTTCTTTTTTAAAACCAGGAATAATAACAATTAATTCAAAATCTGGAGAAGAAAAATTTTATGTTGAAGATGGCATAGTTGAATTTAAAGATAATAATTTATCTGTTTTAACAAGCTCGATTTTTAATTTGAAACAAATTGAAAAAGGTAAAATTAATGAGCTAATCAAAATTGCAGAAGAAGAGTCAAATAAGCCCGATGTTAGTGATCAATCTAAATTCTTAACAGATCAAAAAATACAAGTTTTAAGGACTATTAATTAATTATTTTTTTAATTTTTTCTTTAAGTTCTTTGTAAACATGAAGTTTAAAATCAACTACAACTTCAGTAATTTCATTCAAATCTATCCATTTCCATTCTAAAAATTCTGGATTATTTGTATTAATATTTATATCATTGTCATTTCCTAAGTACCTCATCAAAAACCATTTTTGTTTTTGACCTTTATATTTTCCTTTCCAGATTATACCTAGCAAATGTTCAGGGAGTTCATAAGTCATCGTTCCTTCAATTTCTTTTATAAATTCTAAATTTTTCATACCTGTTTCTTCCTCTAGTTCTCTGTAAGCAGCATTTAAAAAACTTTCTCCCTTATCCACTCCACCTTGAGGCATCTGCCAAAAATTTTTTGGATTATCAATTCTTTTAGCAACAAAAACTTTATTTTTTTTATTTAGCACAACTATGCCAACACCAGTTCGAAGTGGTAAATTTTTGAATTTTTCTAACATCTTAACCATTAAGTAGTTTAATGGCATAATTTAACTGGTTATCTGTTTCTGTTTTTATTCTAAAATTATCTGTCTCCTCATTGATCTCAATATCAGGCGATACCCCAACTTCAGAAATTGATTTACCAGAAGGGAGATAGTATTTGGCTACTGTTAACCTAATTGCTCCGTTATTTTTTAAAGGAATAATTGATTGTACAGATCCTTTTCCATAACTATTTTCACCTAACAAGATTGCTCTTTTATGATCTTTTAATGCCCCTGCTACTATTTCTGATGCTGAGGCAGATCCATAATTAATTAATACAATTATTGCCTTTCCATTTGTTAAGTCGCCTTCTTTTGCAAACCATTTTCTATTTTCAGATTTTTTCCTACTTTTTGTAGATACAATTTCTCCATTATTCAAAAAAAAGTCAGCAATTTTAATTGCTTGAGAAAGCAAGCCACCAGGATTGTTTCTTAAATCTAGTATATATGCTTTTACTTTTTTATTTTGTTCAAATTTTCTAATTTCTTTTTTTATTTGTTTTTCACTATTTTCATTGAAAGAAGTTAATCTTATATATCCAATATTTTCTTCCAATAAATCTGATTTAACTGACTTAATTTGAATAATCTCTCTTATAATATTAAATTTTAAAGCTTTTTTTTCTCCTCTTCTTCTTATTGTTAATTCTATTCCAGAACCTACGGGACCCCTCATTAAATCTACTGCTTCACTTAATGATTTTCCTTGTACCTGAATATTATTTATCTTAACTATATAATCACCTGCTTTAATTCCAGCTCTAGATGCTGGAGTGTCATCTATGGGTGAAATAACTTTAACAACCCCTGACTCCATACTCACTTCAATGCCAAGTCCACCAAATTCACCACTCGTTTCAGTTTGCATTTCATTAAATATCTCAGGTGACATATAAGCTGAATAAGGATCGAGAGATTGAAGCAAACCATTGATTGCTGAGTCCATACTTTCAGATTGATTAATTTCATCTACATATTCTTTATTTATTTTTTCTAGAACTTCTCCAAACAAGTCAATCTTATCATAAATATTATTTTCAGACGAGGAAACCCCATGACAATAAATAAAAAAATATAAAATAATTATTTTAAATATTTTTTTGATCATATAATTAGTTTTTCTTTTGGAATCAATTCTGACCACATTTTTTCAAGTTCATAAAATTTTCTTTTTTCAGGATGAAAAATATGAACTATTAAGTCTATACCATCAACAAGTTTCCACTCTGTACTATCTTTCCCCTCAATTTTTGAATCTTTAATTCCACTATCTTTTAATTTTTCTAAAACTTGCTCAGATAAAGACTGGATATGCCTCGAAGAAGTTCCACTTGCGATAATCATATAATCGGCCATAGAACTTTTATCTTTGAGATCAATGGTAATTATGTCTTGTGCTTTATTAATATCTAGGGTCTTAACAACAGTCTTTTTTAACTCAGAAATATTATCCATTATTTAGATAAAGATTATCAAATTTTTCTTAATTGAGAAGAAGAAATATTGACTTTATTAAATTTTATAAATTTCAATTTTTCTCTATTAATGCTTTTATATGTCTTTGAATTAAGGGATTTTTTTTTGTAACCATAACGATCAAATACAATAATATTACATTTTTCAGAAATCGTTTTCCATTTATGCCATTTATGGAAATTAATTAAATTATCCGCACCCATTAAAAAATAAATTTCATTTTTTTTATTCTTAGTAAAAAAATTAATAAGATTTATGGTTTTATTGGATTTAAGTTTTGTTTCAAAAAATTTTACTTCAATTAATTTATTTTTTTTTATAATTTTCTTGCAATATTTAATTCTAGTCGAAAGGTTTAAACTACTTTTTTTCTTAAAAGGATTTTTTTTTGTTATTGCCCAAATTATTTTTTTAAGTTTAAATCTTTTTGCTGCTTCTTTTGATATTGCCAAATGTCCTTTATGGGCTGGATCAAAAGAACCACCTAAAATTCCAATTTTTTTTTTTCTTAAATTCAAGCTACTTCCTTATTGCACCTTTACTAGTGATTTGATACTTGTATGAAACAAGCTGCTTAAGACCAACAGGACCTCTTGGAGGAAGTGTATTTGTTGAAATTCCTACCTCACCTCCAAATCCAAATTCGCCCCCATCTGCAAATTGTGTAGAAGTATTATGCATTGCGATCGAACTTTTAACTTCTTTTAGAAATTTTTTTGCAGATTTTTTATTCTGTGTAATGATACAATCAGTATGCATAGTTCCATATTTATTAATATGATATATTGCTTCATCAATATTTTTTACAGACTTAACAGAAACAATTGGTGCTAAATATTCTTTTGACCAATCTTTAATTGAAGCTTTTTTAATTTTTTTGTTATAAAATTTTTTAATTTTATCATCGCCAATAATTTTACATCCATTACTTTCTAAATTTTTTAAAATTTTATTTCCAATTTTTTTAATAATTTTTTCATGAAGGATAATTGTTTCTGTTGCACCACATATAGCTGTATTTCTTAGTTTAGCATTATGAATTACTCTTTTTGCAATTTCAGGATTTGCATCCTTGTCAACATAAGAGTGACAAATTCCTTCTAAATGACCAATAGTTGGAACTGTTGAAAGATCCTGAACCTTTTTTACTAAACTTTTCCCACCTCTTGGAATAATTACATCAATAAAGTTATTCATTCGAGTTAATAAAAAATCAACTACTTTTCTATCTTTTAAATTTATAAATTGAACAAAATTTTCATCAACATTATTTTTTTTTAAAGATTTTCTAAATAATTTCGAAAGAATTAGATTTGAGTATAATGCCTCTGAACCACCTTTTAGTATTATTGCATTTCCAGACTTAAAACATAAAGAGGCTACATCTGATGTTACATTTGGTCTACTTTCATAAATTATACCTATAACACCAATAGGAATTGATATTTTTGAAATATTCAATCCATTGGGTCTTTTCCATTTTTCCAATATAATATTAGTAGGATCTTTTAATTTAATAATTTTTTTTATTGAATTAATTATATTTGAAATTTTTTTATCATCTAACCTAAGTCTTTGTATCAAATTATCTTTTATCTTTTTCCTTAAAGCATTTTTGATATCTTTCATATTCTCGTTAATAATTAATTTTCTATTTTTATTAATAAGCAGGTAGTAATCTTTTAAAATCTTGTCTTTCTTTTTTGAGCTTAGTTTGTGAATAAATGCTCTTTTTGATTTTCTTCCTATATTAATTAATAAGTTTTTCATTATATCTTAACCATATCATCCTTGTGTACTACTTCAGATTTTGAAATATAACCAAGTATCTTGCCGATCTCATTTGAATGACATCCTAGAATTTTAATTATTTCTTCAGAGGAAAAAGAACTTAATCCTCTTGCAAATTCATTCCGCTTGATATCTATAATTTTTATATGGTCACCTTTATTAAATTTTCCAGAAACTTTTTTAATACCTGCGGCCAATAAACTTTTTCCATTAATGAGAGCTTTTTTTGCACCTTCATCTATTGTAAGTTCTCCTTTAGGAGAAACAGAGCTAATTATCCATTTTTTTCTAGCCTGTAGTTTTGATATTTTTGAAATAAATAAAGTACAATCATTTTTTTTTTCAATTTGATCTATAGGATTTAGATATAATCCATTAGCAATAATCATATTACAACCAGCCAAGTTACAAATTTTTGCTGCTTCAATTTTAGTATTCATTCCTCCCTTACCAAATTCTGTTTTACCTTTTATATTAATATCTTTTAAATCTTTAAAATCGTTTACCTTTTTAATCAATTTAGCATCTTTAAATAACTTAGGGTTTTTATTGAATAGTCCATCAACATCAGATAATAAAATTAAAGTATCTGCATTAGTTATTTGAGCTACTCGAGATGCTAATCTATCGTTGTCACCATATTTTATCTCAGTTGTAGCTATTGTATCATTTTCATTTACTATTGGGATGTAATCAAGCTCAAATAAATTTTCAAAAGTTCTTTTTGCATTAATTGATCTTCTTCTTTCTTCAGTATCTTCCAAAGTTAGTAAAATTTGAGAAATATTTAATTTAAATTTTGAAAATGTTTGAGAAAATAAATTCATTAATTCTATTTGACCAACAGAAGCTATTGCTTGGCTTTTATCTAATTTAAGATTAGATTTTTCATAATTCATTTTTTTACAACCAAGAGCTATTGCCCCTGAACTAACGATTATAATTTTTTTGTTCCTAGTTTTTAGTTTTTTTATATCTTTTGCAAAACTTGATAACCATTTTTTTCTAATTTCTTTTTTATTATTAACTAGTAAAGATGATCCAATTTTTATTACAATTATTTTTGAGTTCTTAAGATACATAAGATATTAATTTTGCTTTAATTTTTGATATAGTCTTTTTTTCAAATGTAGACATTGTGATTACTTCAGATTTAATGTTCTTTGAGAAATTATTCAAAATATCTTTTACTTTCTTTTTATCAATTAAATCAATTTTGTTTAAAATTATTAACTCTTTTTTTTTTGATAGTTTAGTGCTGTAGTTTTTTAATTCATTTTTAACCTGATTATAACTTTTTTTAATATCATCATTAGTAATATCAATCATATGTATGAGAGATTTGCATCTTTCAATATGTTTTAAAAACTGTATACCGAGACCTGTACCTTTGTGAGCTCCTTCTATTAAGCCTGGAATATCTGCGATAGTAACTTCTTTATCATCATAGCTTGCAACACCAAGATTTGGATTTAAAGTTGTAAACTGATAATTTGCAATTTTAGGATTTGCATTTGTAATTGCCGCTAACAAACTGGATTTCCCAGCATTAGGTAAACCAATTATTCCCATATCAGCTATCGTCTTGAGTTGAAGCCAAATAGTAAATTCCTCACCAAGAGTTCCTTTGGTAAATTTCCTTGGTGCTCGATTGGTTGAACTTTTAAATCTTGTATTTCCAAGTCCACCTTTGCCTCCAGCAGCTGCAACAAATTCCTCTCCAATTTTCATAAAATCAAAAATTAAGGTTTTATTATCTTCTTCAAAAACTTGTGTTCCTAATGGAACTTTAAGGATTAAGTTGTCCCCACTTTTCCCTGTTCGATTTTGACCTGAACCATTATCACCCCTTTTTGCTTTATGATGTTGTTGGTATCTATAATCAATCAAAGTGTTAAGATTTCTTTCTGCCTTCAATATAACTGAACCTCCATTTCCACCATCACCACCATCTGGTCCACCATATTCAATAAATTTTTCCCTCCTGAAACTTGGAGATCCATCACCACCATTTCCAGCTTTAATATAAATTTTTACTTGATCTAAGAATTTCATAATACAACGCTATTGTTAAGTTGTACTATTAATTGGGTTTTACTGAAACAAAAGTTCTATCTGATTTAGTTTTTTTAAAAACTACTTTGCCTTTTACCACTGAAAAAATTGAATGGTCTTTCCCCATACCTACGTTTTCTCCAGGAAATATTTTTGTACCTCTTTGTCTAACAATTATATTACCAGGTATTACAGTTTCCCCTCCGTACTTTTTAACACCAAGTCGTCTTCCAGCACTATCTCTCCCGTTCCTTGATGATCCACCTGCTTTTTTTGTTGCCATAAATTATACCTATTTATTTACTTACTTCTTTTTTCGACACTTCTTTTTTTGAAGGTTTAGAAATTTTCTCAGCTTCAGACAAAATTTTACCATCTTTTGAAAAAATTTTATTAATTCTTATCATTGAATATTGTTGTCTATGACCATTTTTTCTTCTTGAATTTTGTCTTCTTCTTTTTTTAAAAATTAAAATTGTTCTATTTTTACTATTCTTTATTAAATCTGCTTCAACTTTTGCTCCTTGAACAATCGGTGCACCTATTTCTATGGCCTTGTTATCACCATAAGCTAAAATTTCTTTAAACTCTATTTTTGAATTTTCTTTTGAATCTGGCAATTTTTCAACTTTTAATATTTCACCAGATTTTACTTTATACTGTTTTCCACCTGATTGTATTACTGCAAATGACATAGCTTTAAATTTTTTTTAATTATCGCAATATAATCAGAGCCACCTCTTAGTCAAGCTTATTAGCTAAAAATTATCCTTTAAATCTCTTAATTTTGTAAAGCTTTCTATATCTTTTGCTTTTAAAAATATATTACACTCTAATTCCTCTTTTAAAGTTGAAGGAATTGTAGGAATTCCATTTTCTAGTTGTTTTTCTATTTTTTCTATTTTTTTTTGTAAATTTTTGTTTTCAGAATCATATTTTTTGCAAAATTTTGCATTATTAAAAGTATATTCATGGCCACAATAAATTTTTGTTTCTTTCGGCAAAACTTTAATTTTGTTTAAAGACTGAAACATTTGTTCATAAGAACCCTCAAATATTCTTCCGCAACCAAGAGAGAAGAGTGTATCTCCAGTAAAAATTAATTTTTCTTTAAAAAAATGAAAACAAATATGACCAGAGGTATGCCCAGGAACATGTATTATTTTAGCTTCAAAATTCTCAGCTTTCCATATTTGATTATTATCTATCAAAATATCTATTTCTGGTATTCTATCTGAGTCTTCCTTAAAACCTACAACGACTGATTTATATTTTTTTTTTAAGTCTTTATTTCCGCCAATATGATCATAATGATGATGAGTATTAAGAATATAATTTAATTTTATATTTTTATTTTCTAGGAAATCTATTATCGGTTTAGACTCACTTGGGTCTATAACACATGCAGAATTATTATTATCATCTACAATTAAATAACTATAGTTATCTTTCAGACAAGATATAATTTCAACGCGCATATTATTTTTCTATTAGAAATATACCAAGATCTGCAAACAAATTTTTAACCCCTAAATTACTATCATTTATTAATGATGTATTAAGATCATTTAAAGCAAGAGATTTAAAAATCTTAATCTTTTTTGATTTAATAAAATGAAAAAAATCTTTGATTGTACACATATGTAAATTTGGTGTGTTATACCATTCATCCGGCAAAGTTTTTGTAATTGGCATTGTTCCTTTAAATAATAAATGAAATCTAACTTTCCAATATCCAAAATTAGGAATAGTAATTACTGCTCTTTTTCCAACTCTTAAAAGTTCATCTAAAACTAATTCAGGATTTAGAAAAGCTTGAAGTGTTTGACTTAAAACAACGTAATCAAATGACTTATCTGGAAATTGTTTTAAGTCCTTCTCGGCATTTCCTTCAATTACAGTTAAACCTTTTGCAATACACTCCTGTACCTTTTCTTTTGAAATTTCTAATCCTCTTATATTAATATTTTTATTATCTTTTAAAAACTTCATAAGAGTTCCGTCAGCACAACCTACATCTAAGACTTTTTTATCTTTTTCAATTAAATCTGCTATTACTTTAAATTCATTTTTCATAATTTAATTTTCATCATATGATTTATCTAAAAAGTTCTTCAGTGCACCCAAAAAATCTGGCACATCTAATAAAAACGAGTCATGACCTTTATCAGACTCAATTTCTACAAATCCAACATCAGCTCCTATAGAGTTTAAGGCAATTACAATATCTTTATTTTCCTGGGTTGGATAAAGCCAATCTGAAGTAAATGAGATTATAAAAAATTTTGCCTTTGTATTTATAAATGCATCTGAAAGATTACCATTAAATTGTTTCGCTAAATCAAAATAATCCATTGCTCTAGTTATATAAAGATAACTATTTGCATCAAATCTATCTACAAAAACTGAGCCTTGATATCTTAAATAGCTTTCTATTTGAAAGTCAGCATCAAATCCAAATTTAAGATCTTCTCTTTCTTGTAGTTTTCTTCCAAATTTTTCCTGCAATCCCTTTTTAGATAAGTATGTTATGTGAGCTGCCATTCTAGCTACCGCCAATCCTTTACCAGGATTAGCTTTGTTCGATGCGTAGCTTCCATCTTTCCAGTCACTATCAGCAGTTATAGCTTGTCTACCCAATTCATTAAAAGCGATATTTTGTGCTGAATGACTAGAGGTGGTTGCTATCGGTATTACTGTTTTAGATTTATCAGGAAAGTTACTAATAAATTGAAGAACTTGCATTCCGCCCATTGAACCACCAGTTATACAAAATAGTTTATCAATACCAAAATGTTCGAGTAAATTATATTGTGCATTTACCATATCATTAATAGTGATAACTGGAAAATTTGTTCCAAAAACATTTTGCTCAGGATCTTTGTGGCTTGGTCCATATGACCCCATGCATCCACCAATTACATTAGAGCAAATAACAAAATATTTATTTGTATCTATAGCTTTATCAGGACCTACGGCATAATTCCACCAGCCCTCTTTGTTGGTTACAGGATTTATTCCGGTTACAAATTGATCTCCCGTTAGGGCGTGAAAAACTAATATTGCGTTATTTTTTTTTGAATTAAGAGTTCCGTAAGTTTCATAGGCAATCGGAAAATCTTTGATAGTCTTTCCACAGTCTAATTTTAGCGGTTTTTTTACAATTAAAGTTTTTATGTTTTTCTCAATATTCATAATTTAAGCCTACTTTGAATTGTGAGAAAAAAAACTATTTTAGCGGTTTTTTTTAAGCGCTCGCAATTCAGATAAATCAGCGCATAATTTTTTTACTAGAACTTATTTATTATGTCAATTTTTTAAAAAAACCTCTTATTATCTATAAAATTTTGTAATTTTATTTATAAAGGGCTCATAAATTTAAAAAAATGACAACTCCAGATTTTAAAAAATTTAATATTGATGCTTATAAGCCTGGTAAATCAAAAATTAAGAGGTTTAAAAAGGTTATAAAGTTATCTGCGAATGAGTCTGCATTAGGCATGAGTTCTAAAGCAAAGAAAATAATTTCGAATAAAAATCTATTTCTAGACAAATATCCTGATGGAAAATCTAAAAATTTAAGAAAAGCAATTTCTCAAGCTTATAAATGTAATTCAGAAAAGATTATTTGTGGTGCAGGTTCAGATGAAATTATTCTAATGATCTGTCAATTATTTTTAAAACCTAAAGATGAAGTTTTGATCCCAGAGTATAGTTTTTTAATGTACAGAATTTATTCAAAAATTGTTGGTGCAAAAGTTGTTTTTGCAAAAGAGATTAATTTTAAAGTTTCAGTAAAGGAACTTTTGAAAAAGGTTACAAAGAAAACTAGAATTGTTTTTATAGCCAATCCAAATAATCCAACAGGAACTTACTTAACTAAAAAAGAATTACTAGATTTAAGAAAAAAATTAAATAAAAAAATTTTATTAGTTGTTGATGATGCTTATGCAGAATATATGAAAAATGAAGATTATTCATCTGGTTTAGATTTGTTTAAAAATAAGAACAATGTTTTTATTTTAAGAACTTTTTCTAAAATATTTGGATTAGCATCTTTGAGAGTAGGCTGGGGACATGGATCAAAAAAAATAGTAGATGCCCTTAATGTTATAAAAGCTCCATTTAATGTAAATGGTATTGCCCAATTAGCTGCTTCTGAATCGTTGAAAGATAAAACATTTATAAATAAATCAGTAAGACACAATTTACTTTATTCCAGAAAAATTAAGAAATTTCTCGAAACATATAAAATTTATTCAAATTCAGTTTCAGCGAACTTTTTATTACTTAATTTTGAAAAATCTAGATATTCAGCAAAATTTTTGTATGAAAAACTTAAAAATAAGGGAATTATATTAAGATCAACTGAAGAAGGTTATAATATAAAGAATAAATTAAGATTAACTATTGGATCAAAAAAAGAGAACTTAAAATTTATGAGTGCTATTAAACAAATATTAAAAAAATGAAAAATATTTTAATTATTGGCTGTGGGTTATTAGGTTCATCTTTATTAAGGCGAATTAGTAAAAAAAAGATAGCAAAGAAAATATTTATTTATGAAAGATCAAAGTCGAATATTGCTAAAATTAAAAAACTAAAATTATCTGGAACAATTGTAAAATCATTAAAAGAGGGTGTTGTTAATTCAGATTTAATCATTTTTTGTACACCAATGAGTGAATACAAGAATATTATTTTAAAAATTAATAGTTTTATTTCATCAAAAACATTGATTACTGATATTGGATCTTCAAAAATTGAAACTTCTAATATTATAAAAAAATTTTTAAAGAAAGGTGTTCATTGGATTCAAAGTCACCCAATAGCCGGATCTGAGGTAAGCGGACCAGAGAATGGGAAAGAAAATCTATTTACTGATAGGTGGTGCATAATTGTTAAAGAGAAAAATACCAAGCAGAATAATATGAATATCTTAATTAAATTTTGGAAAAAAATTGGATCAAAAGTAGTTGTAATGAGTGCCGAGAAACATGATAAAATTTTTTCAATGACTAGTCATTTACCACACTTAATTGCTTACAATTTAGTTAAATCTGCACAAGATTTTGAAAAAAAACAAAATTATGGATTAATCAAATATAGTGCTGGAGGCTTAAGAGATTTTTCAAGGATTGCTGCATCAAATGAGATTATGTGGAGAGATATTTTTTTTACAAATAGAAATAATATCTCGCAAGCTATTGATTTATTTATAAAAAATTTGAAACAATTTAAAAAAGATATCAATTCAAAAAATAATAAGTCAATTATTAAAAAACTAATTCAAACTAAAAAAGTAAGATCAAAAATTATCAAATTGAAACAAGATATTAATAAGCCTGACTTTGGGAGAAATTAATATTTTATTTTTGATATTCTTTTTATCTTAAGTTTGGCAGTTTTTTGAATTCTATTGATAGTTTCAACAATTGGCATGATAATTACCTTTTTTTCTGGTCCATAAGCATGAATTAGTTGTTTAGAATTTAAACACATTGCAACATGTCCTTTCCAAAAAATAATATCTCCTTTTTTAAATTTTTTTATTGAATTCTTTTTTGTAAACTTGATTTGATCTTTAGTATCTCTTGGATAAAATAAGTTATTATAAAAAAAAAATATTTGTAATAAAGCTGAACAATCAATACCTTTAAAAGTTTTTCCACCCCAGACATATTTTACATTTAAAAATTTTTTAAATATTTTTACAAAATTCCAATTTTTATGATTTAATCTTTTAATGTCTTTTTTTTTAACCCATTTGTTTTTATCAATCTTCATGTAATTTTTATTTTTTTCTATAACAGATAATTTTGATGCAAGTGGAAGCCAAGCATTTGTTCTAATTCCAGGTCTTTTATAAATTCTTGTTTTAATTGTACTGACTTTATAATTAGGGCTAAATTTATCTATATAATTTGAATTTTTTATAAAACCTTTATAGTTATCAAATAAAGTTTTTATTTTAATCCAATTTTTATTTTTTGTTAAAATTTTGAATTTTTCACCATATATAATCTGTGAAGTTACTTCAGATTTTTTCGAAGGTTTTTTATAAATGTTCGAAAAATTACCTATAAAATAAAAATTATTTTGCACCAATTTTAATTTTGTTTTTTATTAACCATAAACAAACTAATGATGGTATTACCATTATAGTTGTTAAAACAAAAAATGTTCCCCAATCTCCATTTAGCCAGTCAACTAAAGCTCCTGATGATGAGGCCAAAGTAGTTCTGCCAGCAGTCCCAATTGAAGCAAGTAAGGCATATTGAGTTGCCGTATAAGTTCTATCAACCAATAATGATATGAAAGCAACAAAAGCTACTGTTGCAAAAGCAGCCGTTATATCATCAGCTATCACAGCTATTGCAAATAAAATTTCAGATTTTCCAGTCCATGCTAAAACTGCAAATAAAAGATTTGTCACTGCCATTAGACCTCCAGCAAAAAACATGGTTTTGATTGTTCCAGCTCTCATAGCCATTATTCCACCCAATAAAGTAAATACAACAGTTGTTATCCAGCCAAGTCCTTTTGAATAAATTGCAATTTGACCTTTCGAAAAACCAATTTCTTTATAAAATACAATAGACATTCTTCCCATAAATGCCTCTCCTACTTTAAATAAAAAAACAAATCCTAAAATTCCTGCTGCGATAGCAAAACCATTTTTTTTAAAAAAACTGATAATAGGCCCGCCAATAGTTCCTGTAATATAAGCTATAAAATTCGTAATAGCGTTATTAGAACCAAGTTTTTCCTCAATTAATTTGTCGGTTTCTTTTTGTTTGTTTTGTCTATCTGTCTCTATTGGTTCATGAACAAACAATAATCCAATATTCATTAAAATAATTAAAATACCTAAAACTAAAAAAGTGGTTTGCCAATAGTCAACAATACCTAGATTTTCAAAAAATTCTGCCGTGAATAAAGCAACAACTCCTCCTAATTTATATCCAGTCCACCAACCAACCACAGCCATTGCTGCACCGGCTGCCATTGATTTTCCCTCATTTTCTTTTATTTGTTCAATTCTTAGGGCATCAACAGTAATATCTTGTGTTGCTGATGCAATAGCAATAATTAATCCTACAGATATTAATAAAGCTAAATTTTGTGAAGGATTTATAACACTCCAAACTAAAAGACTTAAAAGAATTATAATTTGCATTAGAACTATCCAACCTCTTCTATGACCTAGTTTTTTTGTTAGAAAAGGTATTTGAATTCTATCTACTAGTGGTGCCCATAAATAATTAAATGCATAAACTGCAAATATTAAACCTGCCCACCCGATTGTTGATCTACTAAGTCCTTCCTCTTTAAGCCAAAGACTTAAGCTACTTGCAATTAGAACCCAAGGAAAGCCACTTATGGAACCTAAAAGTAAAATTCTTAACATTCTAATATCTTTGTAAACTGATAAAGACTCAAGCCATGATGTCTTTTGAATTTCTGACATAATTAATTTCTCCAAAAAGAAGGTAAGAATAATACTAATATAGCGAATAGTTCAAGTCTACCCAAAATCATTCCCAGAGTTAATACCCATTTTGATATATCTGGAAGAGATGAAAAATTTCCATTTGGTCCTATAATTGAACCCAAACCTGGCCCAACATTCGAAATAGATGTTGCTGCTCCAGAAATAGCAGTAATAAAATCAAGACCAGACAATGAAAGTAATACAGTTATTGTAAAGAAAATTACTAAATACATATAAATAAAAGAAATTATTGAGGATATAAGTTTATTATCTACAGGATTATAATCATATTTTAATACAAAAACTCCCTTAGGATATATTATTTTTTTTAGTTGATTTGAAATAAATGAATAAAGAATTTGAATTCTAAATATTTTAATACCACAAGTAGTTGATCCAGCACACCCACCGATAAACATTAAAAGTAAAAATAAAATTATTGGAAAACTACCCCAATCATCATATTGAGCATTAACATATCCAGTGCCTGTTAAAATAGAAATAACATTGAAAAAAATAGATCTAAAATTAATTTGATTTGGATTATTTAAAATTAAATAAATCGATAACAGAATAATACTAAGAAAAATTATTTTTAGAAATGTTTTAATTTGAATATCTGAAATAAATATTTTTTTATTTCCACTTAAAAATTTTATATAAGCTATAAAAGGTACACTTCCTAAAATTATAAATATCATCGCTGATATTTCTATTGAGACACTATTAAAAAAACCAATAGACTCATTATAATTTGAAAAACCACCAGTAGCTATTGTTGTCATTGAGTGTGTTAAACTATCAAAAATATTCATTCCAAGTATTTTATAGGAGATTGCACATAAAGCTGTTAAACCTGAGTAAATGTAAATTAATCGGAGAGCTATTTCTTTAGATTTAGGAAGAATTTTTTCCGAAGAGTCATTATTTGAAATTTGAAATAATTGCATTCCTCCAACATTCATTATTGGCATAAGAGTAATAGCCATAACAATAATCCCTATACCCCCTAGCCACTGTAGAATTGCTCTCCAAAATAAAATTCCCTTTGGTATACTTTCTAGGTTTGAAATTATAGTTGAGCCTGTTGTCGTAATTCCTGACATACTTTCAAAGAAAGCATTGGTGAATGTAAATTCAATACTTGAAAAAACAAAAGGCAGCGACCCAAATATTGCAATACTTAGCCAAGATAATGCAGTCAATAAGAAAGCTTGTTGCAAGTTTAACTTTTTATCATGATCTAAGTTTGATAGAAAAAATAATGTTCCAAATATAATAGTGACAATTGAAGCTCCAAAAAAGGATGAGTCAACTTCATTGTAAATAAATTGTACGATTACTGGAATTAGCATAAAAATTCCTAGAATTATTTGCAGAATTCCAAGCGTAAAAAAAACAGTTTTATAATTAGACATTTTGAAAGAACATTATTTTATGGTAAATAAATTTCAACTCTATATGAATTACTTAAATCATTAATTTAAGATATTATTTGATTTATTCATGATTAAAAAAGAAAATTTAGATAAAACTACTGCTTGGCCTTTTGTCGAAGCTAAAAAAATGCTTCGAGAGAGAAAAAGCTTCATTGAAAAAAAAGGAAAAATAACCCTTCAAACAGGCTATGGCCCAAGCGGCCTTCCACACATAGGCACTTTCGGTGAAGTTGCAAGAACCTCAATGATTGTTAATGCCCTCAATCAGTTGACAGATTTTCCAACTGAAATAATTACTTTTTCAGATGATATGGATGGATTAAGAAAAGTCCCAGACAATGTTCCTCAAAAAGATTTATTAGAAAAAAATTTACATAAACCACTTACCCAAGTTCCAGACCCATTTAACAAATTTAATAGTTTTGGTGAACACAATAATGAGATGTTAAAAAATTTTTTAAATAATTTTAATTTCAAGTATATTTTTAAAAGTTCAACTTCACTTTATAAGTCTGGTTTTTTCAATTCTTCATTACAAACCATTTTAAAAAATTATGATGGGATAATGAATATTATATTGCCTACTTTAGGAAAAGAGCGTCAAAAAACATATAGTCCTTTTTTACCTATTTGCCCAGAAACAGGTCATGTTTTAGAAATACCAGTAAAAAAAATTGATAAAGAAAAATCAATAATAATTTTTGATAATAAAGGAAAAGATTTAGAAACAAGTATTTTGGATGGAAACTGCAAATTACAATGGAAAGTTGATTGGGCAATGAGATGGTATGCACTTGATATTGATTTTGAAATGTATGGAAAAGATCTTATTGAAAGTGCAATATTATCCACAAAAATTGTAAAATTAATCGGCAAAACTAACCCATCAGGATTTGCTTATGAATTATTTTTAGATGAAAAAGGCGAAAAAATTTCAAAATCGAAAGGAAATGGTATCACTATTGACCAATGGTTAGAATATGCCTCTCCAGAGAGTTTATCATTATACATGTATCAAAACCCCAAAAGAGCAAAAAAATTATACAATGACATAGTACCAAAAACTGTTGATGATTATTTAGATTTTTTAGAAAAATCAAAAAATCAAAATGAGCTACAATTATTGATGAATCCAGTTTGGCATGTTCATAATAGCAAAGTGCCAAAAGAAAAAATGATTATGTCATTTTCAATGTTACTTAATCTTGTAGAAACAAGTAATGCAAATAATAAAGAACTTTTGTGGAAATTTGTGAAAAAATATAAATCGGATATTATTGAAAAAGAGTATCCAATTTTCGATAAATTAGTTGGATATGCAATTAAGTATTTTAATGAAGTTATTAAAATGAATAAGAAATACAAAAAACCTAACAAAGATGAGAAATTGGCTTTGGAAGCTTTAGTAAGAACACTTGAAAAATGTGATGATAAAATGAAACCTGAGGATATTCAAACTATGATCTATTCTACTGGAAAAGAGAATGGTTACTCTGAAAATCTTAGAGATTGGTTTAAATTAATTTATGAGGTTGTTTTTGGAGATGAAAACGGTCCACGTATGGGTTTTTTTATAAGTTTTTTTGGTGTTAAAGAAACAAAAGATCTTATAATAAATAAAATTAAATAATGTTCTCAAATATAAGATCTTTAATTTTTAAATTAGATCCTGAAACAGCTCATAGTTTAGCAATTAAGTCTTTAAAATTTAATTTTGTTCCAAATATTCATGAAGAAGAAAAAAATAGTTCTTTATTTAAGACAAAGTTATTTAACAGAGATATTGAGAATCCAATTGGTATGGCAGCGGGTTTTGATAAAAATGCCGAAGTATATAATTCTTTATTTAAATTAGGTTTTGGTTTTGTTGAGGTCGGAACTGTTACACCTTTAAAACAATATGGGAATCCAAAACCAAGAGTTTTCAGATTAGTTGAAGATGAAGCTTTGATCAATAGACTTGGTTTTAATAATTTAGGAGCAAAAAATATTGTCAATCGTATAAAAAAGAATAATCCTCTTGGTCTACTTGGGATAAATATTGGACCTAATAAAGATACAAAAGATAGATTAAATGATTATATAGAATGCTTTAGGACTTTTCATGATGTCGCTGATTATATAACTATAAATATTTCTTCTCCAAACACAGAAGATTTAAGAAGTTTTCACAATCAAACAAAATTAAATGAATTATTAAAACAACTTGACTTAGAAAAAAAGACATTGAACTCTAAAACACCAATTACTGTTAAAGTATCACCCGATATAGGAGATGAAGAAATTAAGCAAATTTCTGAAGTTCTTTTAGATAATAATATTGCAGCCATTATAGTCTCCAACACTTCAGACTCAACTAGAGATAACTTAAGAAATACTCAAAGTTATCAAAAAGGAGGTTTATCTGGAAAACCTATAGAGTCAAAATCTACAAGGTTAATTAGTAAATTTTATGAGGTTTTTAATGGGAGGATAAAAATAATTGGGGTAGGTGGAGTAGACTCTGGAAAGAGTGCTTACGAAAAGTTTTTAGCAGGAGCCAATTATGTTCAACTTTATACCGGCATGGTCTTTAGAGGTCCAAATATCGTTAACCTGATAAAAAAAGAGCTTAAAGAATTATTATTGAAAGATGGCGTAAAAAATTTTAGTGAAATAATAGGAAAAACAAAATAATCACAATCTAATAAACTTGACGCAATCAATATCTATCCTTATATAGTCGATCATATCATGACAAAAAAATGTGAACTAACAGGCAAAAACCCTATGAAAGGGCATAATGTGAGTCATGCCAATAATAAGACCAAAAGAAGATTTTTACCAAATTTAAAAAAAGTTAGATTCACCAGTGAAGTTTTAAAAAGAAGTTTAAAATTAACTGTTAGTAATGCAGGCGTAAGGTCAGTAGATAAAAAAGGTAGTTTTGATGAATTTTTAAAAACAGTTAAAAATAAAAATATATCTACAAGATTAAAAAAATTAAAAAAAAGTTTATTAATAAAATCTCCTTATCAAAAAAAAACAGTTCAGTCTAAAAGAGCTTAATGAAAAAATCATTTGTTCTTCTATCATTTTTGATGGGAGCAGTTGTTTTATCTTCAAATTATCTTGTACAATTTCCTATTAATTATTATGGTTTAGATGAATTATTAACTTATGGTGCTTTCAGTTATCCGATAGCTTTTTTAATTACTGACTTAACAAATAGGTCATTTGGCAAATTGGTGGCACAAAAAATTGTTTATTTTGGTTTTTTATTAGGTATTGGATTTACTATTATATTTTCAACTGATTTTGCAGATTTGATATCTATTAGAATTGCAGTTGGATCTGGAATTGCATTTTTAACAGCACAATTATTAGATGTCCAAATTTTTGATAATTTAAGGAAAAAAAAATGGTTTATTGCCCCTCTCACTTCTTCAATTATTGGGTCAACTATTGACACTTTTTTATTTTTTTTTATATCTTTTTATGCAACAGGAGTGCCATGGTTTACGTTAGCTCTAGGTGATTTAGCAGTAAAGATATTTGTTGCATTGATAATGTTAATTCCATTTAAGATGTTACTTAAAACATTTAAACCAATTTAGATTTAAGATAAATATTTATAAGCTAAAATTTTATAAGCTAGTTTTGCAACCAAAAAATTATAGGAATTAAAACCTTTTATAGGAGAAAGTTCATTTATATCTGCACCAACAATATTTGAATTTTTTGCTGCAATTTTAATTATATTCAAAGTTTCATCCCATAACAAACCGCCTGGCTCAGGAGTTCCTGTTGCTGGCATAATACTTGAGTCCAATCCATCAACATCAAAAGTTAAATAAACAGTTTTATTTTTAATTAGTTTTTTAAATTTATTTAAATTCCATTTTGATTTGTCTTTAGCCCAAAAAATATTTATTCTTGATTTATTTTTTTTTAAAAATGGTATTTCACTTTCAGAAATATTCCTTATTCCAAAAGAGATTAATGAAACATTTTTATGATCTAAACATCTTCGGATTGCTGAAGCATGTGAAAATTTTTCACCATTATAACTATTTCTTAAATCTGCGTGAGCATCAAAGTGTAATAGACAAATATTTTTAAATTTTTTGACAAAAGGACTGATACAGCCTGGTGTAATCGAATGTTCTCCCCCAAACGTCATTGGAAAAAGTTTATTATCCAAAATTTCTTTATTTACTCTTGCCATTTTTTGAAGAGCTTTATTTATATTTTTATTAATTTTGAAGGGTTTTAAAGTTTTTATTCCTATTTTTTTATAAGGTTCACAATTTAGCTCTTCATCGTATAGCTCTACCTGATGGGATGCTTTGATTATCTCTTTAGGACCATTTTTAGTACCACCTCCGTAGCTTACCGTTTTTTCTAAACCAAATGGAATTATGATAACTTTCTCTCTAAAATTAAATTTATTATCAATACCAAGAAATCCCTTTTTATTTGATAAATATTTCACTTTTTATCCAAAAAGTTTTGAAAAGTTTTTTCTACTTCGATTTTTCCATTCACCTTTATGATATGCGTCACTTGCAATTAAAGGTAAAACACTAGTTGCTTCAGCAAAAACCATTTGTTCTTTAGTAATGTCAACCTTACCCCAAGAACTTGCTTCTTTTAAGGTAGAACTACTACAAGCACCATCTCTTGAATCAGCAACGGTTATTTGTACTGCATACTTGTGCATTTCAACTTCTTTTCCCAAAAGTTCAGCACAAATAACTGTATCTTGAATAAAGTTTTTTGGCACTCCACCACCAATCATAAATAAGCCAGAACCTTTTGATTGAATTTTAATTTCAGTCAATTCTCTAAATTCCTTGATTGAGTCTATGGTTATGTGATTTTTAGGATTTTTTTCTTGATGAATAACTAACCCAAATCCAGCACTAGAATCTGTAAATGCTGGGCAAAAAATTGGAACATTATTCTCGTATGCTGTTTCAATTAAAGAGTCTTTTTTTATTGAGTTTTTTTTTAAATATTTGCCTATTTCATGAATGAATTCTCTAGAGGTATAACTTCTTGGTTCTAAATTGTCGGCTATTTCACAAATTTTCTTGTCACAAATTTGCAATTCATCTTCATCAATATATGTGTCGTAAATTCTATCAATATAATTTTTTCTCAGCTCTGTATCATCTTGAAATTGGGAACCTTGATAATGCCTAAATCCTAAAGCTTCAAAAAAATCCATATCAATAATAGAAGCACCAGTTGCAACAATTGCATCTACCATATTATATTTGACTAAATCTTTGTAAATATTCATACAGCCTGCAGCAGAAGTCGATCCAGCTAATGTTAAAAAAATTGTGCAATCTTTATCTTTTAACATTTCGTTGTATATGTTTGCAGCATTTGCTGTCTCTCTCGAAACAAATGACATTTTTTCCATAGACGAAATAATTTTTCTTGAATCAAATGAAGTAATATCAATGTGTTCGATGGGTTTTTTAAGAAAATCTTTTTTGCTATTATGACCCAAGTTTTTATTATTAGACATTAAGCCACCAAAGTAGCTTTATTAGACTCTTTTCTATAAAGACTCATTATTGGATTATCTTCAACTTCATAAATTTCATTAGAATAAAAACCATTAAACTCTGTTCTAAAAGTTAATCCATAAGCTCCCAACTGTCCAAGTTCAATATAATCATTTTCTTTAATATTATTTGGAAGAAGAAAAGGGCCCTTCATATAATCCATACTATCACATGTTGGACCATAAAAATTGAATGCAGTTAATTTTTTTGAAATAATTTTATTTGAACTTTCTTTAATCATTTTTGATGGAAAAACTATGTTTGGAGTTCCTGCATCAAAAAGAGTCCCATAAGTTCCATCATTAATATAAAGTTTTTGTTTTTTTCTGAGATTAACTCTAACTATTGTTGAACCACTCTCAGCAACTAGTGCTCTTCCTGGTTCACAAATAATTTTTGGCAAATTATTAATCTTTAAATTTTCTAAACCTTTTTTAATTTCATCAAAATAATTATCTAATGATTGAGGAATAAGATCTGGATATATTGTAGGAAACCCACCACCAACATTAATATAATCAGGTATAATTTTTGTTTTTTTAATAATGTTTCCTATTTCGGTAATACCTTTAGCATAAGATATTGGATGCATACATTGCGATCCTACATGAAAACTTAAACCAATTTTGCTTGAATGTTGTCTTACTAATCTTAAAAGTCCAGCTGCTTCTGAATTTAAAGCTCCAAATTTTTTCGATAAATCGATTTCAGCATGTTCATTTGAGACAGCTACTCTCACAAATAATTCAAGATCTTTTGCATTACTTGTACTTTCAATAATTTTTATCAATTCATCTTTAGTGTCTAAAGCAAATGTTTTAATTCCATATTTGAAATAAGCCTCACTAATACTTTCTCTACTTTTAACTGTATGCATATAAGAACATTTTGCAGTTGTGCTAAATTTTCTTACACTTTTTATTTCTTCGATAGATGCTACATCAAACTGATCAATTCCACTTTTTAATAATGTTTTGATTATCTCTGGATGAGGATTTGTTTTAATAGCATAGAGAATTTTTCCAGGGAATTTTTTTTGAAAAAAACTAGATGCTGAAAGAATAGAATTCTTTCTTATACAATAAACTGGTTTATCCGGCCTCAGTTGATTTACTAAATCTTCAACTGTCTTAAATTTTTGCATTTACAATGCCCCCCAAAAAAATTTAACAAAAAAAAGTCTTTTATTTAAAAAACTTTAGTAATTGCAGCAATTAATTCAATATATATTTAATGTAAAGTAAATAATGACCTATTGAATTGTGGAAAAAAATTACCACATCAGAGTCCTATGAAAAATGAGCCAACACTTCAAAATTTAAGCGATTTTGATAATAAATCCTTATTAATAGTGGATGATGATAACCCTTTTAGAGAAAGGCTTGCTAGAGCAATGGAAAAAAAGGGTTTTGAAGTTATTCAAGCTGAGGGTGTGAAAAAAGGTATAGATTCGGTAAAATTAAATAAACCAGGATTCGCAGTAGTTGATCTTAGACTAGGCGATGGAAATGGTTTGGAAGTTGTTAAAGAGATACAATCTTCAAATTCAAATAGCAGAATTATAATGCTAACTGGATATGGAAATATTCCAACTGCAGTCGCGGCAATTAAAGAAGGTGCTATAGATTATTTAGCTAAACCTGCTGACGCAGATGATGTTGAAAAGGCTTTATTAGCAGATCCTGCAAAAAAAGCAGCACCGCCAGAAAACCCTATGTCTGCTGACAGAGTTAAATGGGAACATATTCATAGAGTTTTTGAACTTTGCAATAGAAATGTATCAGAAACTGCTAGAAGACTCAAAATGCACAGAAGAACTTTGCAGAGAATTTTGTCAAAAAGATCGCCTAAATAAATTTTCTAAATTTTAATATTTTTTTTGCAATAATTGTAAGTAGAAGAATTTTAAAAATTTCAGCAATTAAAAATGGCATTACTCCTAATTCAATAATTGGTTTATCCCAACCAATTATTGTTCCCAACCACAAAATGCCAAAAATATAAATAGTAGAAACTGATAAAATAAGTTTTGAAAAAATTATTAAATAATTGTCATCTTTTTTTATAAAAGAAGCAATAAAACACGCAGAAAGAAATCCAATTAGATAACCCATAGTCGGACCCATAAAGTATGCTAAACCAATTCCTCTTTCTGGAGAATTAGAAAAAACAGGCAAGCCCACAATACCCTCCAATAAATATAATCCGATTGTTGCAAGAGCAACTTTATATCCCAAACTAATTCCAAGAAAAAGAACTACAAATGTCTGCATGGTCATAGGTACAGGGTAAAAGGGAATTTTTATTTTTGCTGAAATAGCAAGGATTACAGATCCTAAAAAAATAATTAATATGGATTTGATAATTTGTGATTGAGAATTTTGCTTTATAAGTTCCATAAAAAATAATACTCTTATTTTGATCGATAATCTATACTAATTTACAATGCATAAAATTAAAAAATCAGATCATTTTTATCTTATAGATGGCTCGGGTTATATATTTAGAGCTTATTATGCATTACCACCTTTATCTCGAAAAAGTGATGGATTACCTACTGGAGCTGTTAGTGGTTTTTGTAGCATGCTATTTAAACTTTTAGAGGATTCTAAATCAAATCAAAATTTGCAAAAACCAACTCACTTTGCTGTAATATTTGACTCAGCTAGAAAAACATTTAGGAATGAAATTTACAGCGATTATAAAGCTAACAGAGCAGAAGCTCCTGATGATTTAGCTCCTCAATTTGAATATATAAGAAAATCTGTATTAGCTTTTAACTTACCATCTGTAGAATTAATCAATTATGAAGCAGATGATTTGATAGCAACATATTCTGAAAAAATTTTAAGAGCGGGCGCTAAAGTTACAATAGTTTCTTCAGATAAAGATCTAATGCAACTTTATAAAAAAAATGTCCGTATTTATGATCCCATGAAAAATAAATTTATTTCAGATGATGATGTTTTGAAAAAATTTGGTGTAGATTCAAGTAAAGTAATTGATGTGCAAGCTTTAGCCGGTGATAGTAGTGACAATGTACCAGGCGTTCCTGGAATTGGAGTTAAGACAGCAGCAGAATTAATTAATAAATATGGCAATTTAGAAAAACTTTTAAAATCTGCTCATGAAATAAAACAAAATAAAAGAAGAGAGACAATTATTGAAAACAAAGATAAGGCGATAATAAGCAAAAAATTAGTGACACTTAAAAACGATGTTCCAATAGAAATAGAGTTGAATGAATTTCAATTAAAAGAGATAGACAAGGAAAAACTCTATAAATTTTTAAGGGAAATGGAGTTTAATCGATTATTAAGTTCAGCAATATCTGCTTATGGTGAACCAGAATTAAAGAGTTTTAAAAAATTGAAAACAAATTTAGAAAATCAAAAACCAATTGAAAAAAAAACATACTATTTAATCTCTAAAATTGAAGAAATTGATAAATGGATAAAAGAAGCTGAGGAGTCTGGAGAAATAGCTATTGATACAGAAACAAATTCGTTGGATCCACATCAGGCAGATTTAGTTGGTATTTCATTGAGTACTAAAATTGGTAAAGCTTGTTACATTCCCATAGGTCATAAGTCAAAAAAATGTATTGATAAAGAATTAGTTCTAAAAAAATTAAAACCACTTTTAGAAGATCGGAGTATAAAAAAGATAGGCCAAAACATTAAATTCGATTTTATTTTATTATTTAGACATGGAGTTGTTATGAACTCAATTGAAGACACAATGCTTATGTCCTATGTACTTGATGCTGGAAAAAATAGACATAATATGGATACACTTTCAGAAATTCATTTAAATCATAAAACAATTGCTTTCAAAGACATAGTTGGAACTGGAAAAAAAGAAATAAATTTTAGTGATGTGGATTTAGAAAAAGCAAAAGATTATGCGGCTGAAGATGCTGATGTAACTTTTAGATTATATAAAAAATTTTATAAAAGTTTAAAAGAGGAAAGAATGATCAATATTTATGAAATTTTTGAAAAACCTATGATTAAGATTTTAGCTTATATGGAAATTGAAGGAATTAAAATCGATAAAAAATTTTTAATGGTCTTATCATCAAAATTTGGAAAAAAAATTGAAAAGATTCAAAAAGAAGTTTTTAAAATTTCAAAAAAAGAATTTAATATTGGTTCTCCTAAACAATTAGGTGAAATTTTGTATAATGAGCTTAAAATTGCAGATTTAAAAAAAACAAAAAAGGGGAGTTTTGCTACAAGTGCTTCTGTTTTAGAAGATCTTGCTTTTAAGGGCCATAAATTTCCACAATTAATTCTTGATTGGAGACAAGTTTCCAAATTAAAAAATACTTATTCAGACTCTCTGCCAGAGCATATAAATCCTGAAACTAAAAGAGTTCATACTTCTTTTTTACTTGCTGCCACAACAACTGGCAGATTAGCATCAAGTGATCCTAATTTACAAAATATTCCAATAAAATCTGAAGATGGCAAAGATATAAGAAAAGCTTTTATTGCAGAAAAGGAACATGTTTTAATTTCAGCAGATTATAATCAAATTGAAATGAGAATTTTAGCAGATTTAGCAGATGTCAAAGAATTAAAAAAAGCATTTAAAAATGATGAGGATATTCACACATTAACTGCAAGCCAGATATTCAATATTGATATTAAAAAAGTAAATCAAGATCAAAGGAGAAAAGCTAAAGCAATAAATTTTGGTATTATTTATGGTATTTCTCAATATGGATTAGCAAAACAAATAAACGTAACAAATCATGAAGCAGATGAATTTTTAAAGTCATATTTTGCAAAATTTCCAGAAATAAAAATCTACATGGATCAAACTATAAAGTTTTGTAGAAAAAGTGGATATGTTAATAATATTTTTGGAAGAAAATCACATTTTATTAATATTAATGATAAAAATTATAATGTGAGAAATTTTCAAGAAAGGGCAGCAATTAATGCACCAATTCAAGGATCTGCAGCTGAGATAATGAGGTTAGCTATGATAAGATTAGATGAAAAGCTTAAAGATAAAAAAACAAAAATGTTACTACAAATTCATGATGAGTTGATTTTTGAAACTCACAGAGATGAAGCAAAAAAAATCAGTAAAATTATTATTGAAGAAATGTCTAGTGTAGCCAAAAGTGATCAACATTCATTTTCAATCCCCCTTACTGTAGATTTGAATATAGGTGAAAGCTGGGGTACACTTCACTAATTTCATTGCCCAAATTAGAACAATTTAGTATTTTTATAATAAGGTATGTATAAACAAACAATAGCTCTTATTGATGATGATAGAAATATTTTAACAAGTCTTAGCATAGCTCTAGAAAAAGAAGGATTTAAAGTTCAAACTTATATTGATGGAGAGAGCGCCTTAATTGGTCTAACCAGAACACCACCTGATCTAGCTGTAGTAGATATTAAAATGCCAAAAATGGATGGTGAGGAATTACTAAAAAAGCTGAGAAAGAAAACTTCACTTCCAGTTATTTTCTTAACTTCAAAAGATGATGAAATTGATGAACTCCTAGGATTAAAATTAGGAGCTGATGATTTTGTAAAAAAATCTGGCGGTTTTTCAATAAAAGTATTGATAGAGAGAATAAGAGTTCAACTTAGAAAAAAAGAATCTAAAGATGCCATTGAAGAAAATAAAAGTATTATAGCTCATGGAAAATTAAGACTAGACCCTTCCCAGTTAGAATGTGAATGGGATGGTAAACAATTACCAGATAAATTAACAACCACTGAGTTTTTATTAGTGAAAGAATTAGCGAAGAGACCTGGAATAATAAAAGAAAGAGCACAATTGATGGATATCGCATATAGAGAAGATACAGATATTGAGGATAGGACAATAGATAGTCACGTAAAAAGAATAAGAAAAAAATTTAAAAAAGTTGACCCAGAATTTTCAGCTATAGAAACAAGATATGGAAGTGGATATAGATGGAATGTTAGTTAATGTTTAGTAATTTACTCAAAAATTTATCTATTCTTAAAAAATTTTTATTTATTAATTTAATTTTTTTTACAATTATTGGCTTATTTACTTTTGTATACATAAAAAATGTACAACCGAATCTGATAAAAAAAAAATCTTCTAATCATATCGAGGTAATTAAAAATACTATTGATAATTTAACAAGACTGGATGTTAAATTTGTAGAAGAGGATATAAGAAGATTTTTATTTTCTACAAGATTTCTTTTTCAAAACTTAGATAGAGTAATTTTTTTTGATAACGAACTAAATTTAGTAGGAGATACAGATACGTTGGATCTCGACCCAAGATCATTTACAACAAGATTAGATACTGTTGAATTAGAAATTCTTAATGAAGAAAAAACCAAAAAAATTGTTGAGGAAAAAAATATAAATATTGGAAACAAAAACTCAATTTCTTTAAAAGATGTGTTATTTAATTATGCTGCATCAAAAAATTATGGAATTCCATATACTTTTACACAAGAAGAATTTAATAAATTTAAATTGACCACTATAAAAAATGTTATGAGAAATGATAAAAATATTGGCTATTTAGCAATTACTGAAAATGCCAATGATATCAAAGCTGCGATCGATGAAAGAAAAACGTTTATAATTAGAACCGCAATAGCTGTTGGAATAGTAATATTAATTTTTTCATTTGTTCTCAATAGATATTTTTTGAAACCAATAAAAAATTTAGTGAGCTATACTAAAACGATTAAAAATAAAGATCTTAAAAAGACTAATATTGATTCTCTTAAAATAAGAAATGATGAATTGGGTTTATTATCAAATTCTTTAGATGATATGACACATGAGTTGCAAAAAAGAATATCGCATGCAGAAAATTTTTCAACTGACTTAGTTCATGAAATAAGAAATCCATTAGCATCATTAAAAAGTGCATCTGAAATCTTACATGATACAAATGATTTAGATCAAAGGATTAAATTAATTGATATTTTAAGTCATGACGTACAAAGAATAGAAAGATTAATTACTGATTATTCACAAATACTAAAAGATGAAGTTGCATTAAGTAAAGAAAAAATAAAAAAATTGAATATTGAGCCAATTATAAAGTCTGTTGTAGATGACTATAATAATATTTATAAGTTAAAAAGAGGAATTAAAATTTCTTATGAAAATGATGGAAAAAATAAATATGTAATTAATGGAATTGAAAATAGAATTGAACAAATAATTGCAAATCTTTTGGACAATGCAATTTCTTTTAGTGAAGATAATAAAGATGTTATAGTTAAGGTTTCCAAATTAAAAGATGACAATATTTTAATCAATATTTTAGATGAAGGTCAGGGATTTAAAGAAAAAGATACAAATAAAATTTTTAAAAGATTTTATAGTAATAGACCAGATAAATTTGGACAACATTCTGGATTAGGTTTAAATATCGTAAAAAATTTAGTTGAATTGCACAATGCTACAATCCGAGCATCAAATAGACTAGATCGTAAAGGTGCAAGCATGGAAATAATATTTCCTAAAGCATAAAGAGTTTTATTGATTAATTAATTCTTTATTGCTAGAAACCTTTTCATGGAAGATTTCAAAGTAAAAAATATATCTCAAGCAGAATTTGGAAGAAAAGAAATTTCAATAGCTGAAAGTGAAATGCCAGGATTGATGGCTTTAAGAGAAGAATATTCAGGTAAATCTCCACTCAAAGGTGCAAAAATTATTGGCTGTTTACATATGACCATTCAAACAGCAGTATTAATTGAAACACTTGTAGATTTGGGTGCCGAAGTTAGATGGTCTTCTTGTAATATTTTTTCCACACAGGATCATGCTGCTGCTGCAATCGCAAAGGCAGGAATTCCAGTTTATGCTTGGAAAGGTGAAACTGAGGAAGAATATCTTTGGTGTATAAAACAAACTATTGTAGGAAATAAAAACTGGAAACCTAACATGTTGCTAGATGATGGTGGTGATTTAACTGCAATAATGCATAACGAATACAAAGATTTATTAAAAGATGTAAAAGGAGTTTCAGAAGAAACAACAACTGGAATTAAAGCGTTGAATAAAATGGAAAAAGATAATTCACTTTTAGTTCCAGCAATTAATGTAAACGACTCAGTCACAAAATCGAAATTTGATAATTTGTATGGATGTAGAGAGAGTTTAGTCGATGGTATAAGAAGAGCCACAGATGTTATGATGTCAGGTAAAATTGCTATTGTCGCTGGATTTGGTGACGTTGGAAAAGGTAGTGCTGCATCTTTAAGACAAAGTGGTGCACGGGTAATGGTGACTGAGGCTGATCCAATTTGTGCGCTACAAGCTGCTATGGAAGGTTATGAGGTGGTCTTAATGGATGAAGCGATAAGCAAAGCTGATATTGTTGTTACTGCGACTGGTAATAAAGATATTGTTACTGCAGATCATATGAGAAATATGAAAGATCGAGCAATTTTATGTAATATTGGTCACTTTGATAATGAAATTCAAGTTGAAGCTTTAAAAAATTACAAATGGACTGAGGTTAAACCACAAGTACATGAGATAGAACTTCCAAGTAAAAAAAGAATTATTCTTTTGGCAGAAGGTAGATTAGTTAATCTTGGATGCGCAACAGGCCACCCTAGTTTTGTAATGAGTGCTTCGTTTACTAATCAAGTTATTGCTCAAATAGAACTTTGGAATAACTTTAAAAATTATCAGAATAAAGTTTATGTTTTGCCAAAACATTTGGATGAAAAAGTAGCTACTCTTCATTTGAAAAAAGTTGGTGCAAAATTAACTAAATTATCTAAAGAACAAGCCGACTATATAAGTGTTGGAGTAGAAGGTCCTTTTAAACCTAATGCCTATCGCTACTAATAGTGAAATTATAGATATAACTTCAGAACAAAAAACAGAGGAATTAGCAATTAAGTTTTATAAAAAAATTAAAACTAGCGATGTAGTTTTCTTGTATGGAGAAATTGGTGTTGGTAAGACTACTTTTATAAAATATTTAATAAATACTTTCCAAAAAAAAAATAAATTAGAATTAACTGAAGTAACAAGTCCAACTTTTAACTTATTAAACGAATATCAAATTAAAGGAATTAAGATAAATCATTATGATTTATTTAGATTAAAATCTGAAAAAGAGCTAAAAAATTTGGGATTGTTTGATCACGGCCTAAATATAATAACTTTAATTGAATGGCCGCAAATTATCAAAAAAAAACCAAAAAATTTGATAGAATTGAATTTTAAATATGGGCAAGATCATAAAAAAAGATCTGTACAAATCAAAGGTTTGAAACTCTAATTAATAGATGAGGAATTTAAAAAAAATAAAAGGGGACGCATCTTTTAGAAAATTTTATAGAAAAAAAAAGGGTGATTTTTCTTCAATAATAGTTTTTGCAAAAAGAGAAAAATATAAAAATTTAATTGTATATGATGCAATAAATAGAATTCTAAATCAAAATAAAATTTTAGCACCCTGCTTGTTTAAAGAAAATTATAAAAAAAATTATATTGAAATTCAGGATTTTGGTAACAGGACAATTTTTAAGATTTTTGAAGAAAATGATAAAAATAAACTAAATTATTATAAAAAAATAATTAAATTATTAAATCAAATACAATCAATTAAAGATAAAAGCGTCAAAAATTTTCAAAATAAAAAATATTTAATTCCTAATTACACAAAAAAAATATTGACAGATGAGTCTAACCTATTTTGTGATTGGTATGTTAAAAATAATTTGAATAAGAATCAATTGCCAAAATTTAATAAAAGATTCAAAAAAATAATCTTAAAGTTGAGTTTGAGTTTAAAATTAAAGAATAATGTTTTTGTACATCGAGATTTTCATGTTTCTAATTTGATGATAATAAATAATCAAATTGGAGTAATAGATAGTCAGGATGCTTTAATTGGAAATAGAGCATATGATTTGGCGTCATTAATAGATGATGTAAGAATTCAAACTTCAATAAAACTAAAAAAAAAAATTTATGATTATTATATTAAAGAACAAAAAAAATTATCAAAACATAAATTTAAAAATGATTTTGAAATATTATCAATATTAAGAAATCTAAAAATAATTGGAATATTTACACGTCTTGCATTAAGAGATGGCAAAAAAGGTTATTTGAAATTAATACCTAAAGCTTGGAAATTAATTAATTTAAGAATTAATCAAAATAACCTATTTAAAGATTTGAAAGATCTTTTAAGTGAAAATTTTAGAAAAGAGTTGTATGAAAATTAATACCGCTCTAATTTTGTGTGCTGGTTATGGTAAAAGGTTAAATCCAATTACGTTAAATACACCCAAACCTCTTCTTAAATTAAAAAATGTTACCATGTTAGAATATTGCATTAATTTAATTATAAATTTGAAAATAAAAAAAATTATTATTAATACCTTTTATCTTGGAGATCAAATTTCTAAATTTATAAAAGATAAAAAATTTTCTGCAAAAATAGAAATAGTTGAGGATGGGAAAGAAATTTTGAATACTGGAGGTGGAATACTAAATATGATTAATCATTCAGAATCTGATAATTTTTTAGTCTTTAATCCTGACACATTATGGAGTCAAAATTACATAAGCGATATCATTAAAATGCAAAATTATTACACTTCAAATAAATTAAACAATATTCTTTTATTAACAAATAAAGAACTAAGCTTTGATAAAAATCTTAAAGGAGATTTCGAATTAGACAATAGCTTGATTAAAAAAGGAAATAATAATTTTATTTTTATCGGTTGCCAAATACTCAACAAAAATTTGTTTGCAAATTATGAAATAAGAAGTTTTTCAATAAAAGAAATTTGGAACGATTTATTAAAAAAAAAACAATTAAATGGTTTTAAAACTTTTAATAAATTTTACCATTTAACTGATTTAGATACTTTTAAAAAACTAAAAGACTTTTAGAACGTTCTTTATCAAGATATTCACAATCTATAATTTCATTATTTTCAGAAAATTTAATGATTAAAGGATTTCCAGTAGGAATCTCTAATTTTGAGATTTGTTTGTTGTCTAATTTGAATAAATATTTACATAATGCTCTTATAGAATTTCCATGAGCTGAAACTAAAATATTTTTTTTTATCTTTAATTTTTCATTAATTTCTTTTTTAAAATAATTAACAACTCTTTCATATGTATTTTTTAAAGATTCAGTATCAGGTATTATATCTCTGGGTAATTCATTATAAGTATTAATATTATTGGGGTGATAAATACTATTTTGATCTAAGGGTTCAGGTTTAGTATCCCAAGATCTTCGAAATTCATGAACTCTATCCTCCCCAAGTTTATCCATCATTTCTATTTTATTTAAACCTGTTAATGCACCATAATGTCTTTCATTTAGTTCCCAAGCTCGAGTAAAATTTTTGTTATCACCCATAACTTTTTGAATAATTTTTAAGGTGTTGTTAGCTCTTTTTTGATATGAAGAATAATATAGATCTAAAGAAATTTTTCTTTCTTTAATCAAAATACCAGCTTTTTCAGCTTCAAACT
>CACDUS010000011.1 GCA_902555945.1 uncultured Pelagibacteraceae bacterium
GGATTGTTTCCATTAGCTGGCATTGGCATTAATTCATTTTCACCTAAAATCCTTGCCACTCTTGTAGTAGGTTGTGCGCCTTGACCCAACCAGTACTTAATTCTTTCTGCCTCTAATCCAATTCTCTCTTTTTTTTCTTTTGGTAACAATGGATTAAAAAAACCTACTTTCTCTATAAATCTTCCATCTCTTGCAAAACGACTGTCAGCCACTACAACTTTATAAACAGGTCTTTTTTTTGTGCCTCCTCGTGATAATCTAAGTTTTAACATTTACTCTCCTTTTTTTATTTTAGTTGATTAAATAATTCTGGAGGTATTCCTTTATCAGACATACCTTTCAGATTTCCTTTTGACATCTTTTTCATCATTTCAGACATCATTTTAAATTGTTTTAACAATTTATTGATAGTGGCTGGATCAGTTCCAGAACCATTAGCAATTCTTTTTTTTCTCGAACCATCAATTATTTTTGGGTTCTCTCTTTCTTTTTTTGTCATTGATAAAATTATAGCTTCATTCTTTGTAATCACACTTTCATCAATTCCAGCCGCATCCATTTGCGATTTAACTTTTGAGACACCAGGCATAAAAGACATTATGCCCTCGATTCCACCCATTTTTTTCATTTGTCTTAATTGAGTCAGGTAATCTTGCATAGAAAATTGTCCTTTTTTTAAATTTTCTTCTGTCTTTTTAATATTTTCTTCACCTAAATCTTGTGCTGCTTTTTCAACAAGAGATACTATGTCTCCCATTCCAAGAATTCTGTTTGCAATTCTATCAGGATGAAATACCTCGAGATTTTCAATTTTCTCACCTATACCTAAAAACTTTATTGGAACCTGTGAAATAAACTTCATACTAACTGCAGCACCACCTCTAGCATCACCGTCTGCTCTAGTTAAAATTATTCCAGAAAGATTAACAGTATTTTTAAATTCTTTTGCTACAGATGCTGCAACTTGTCCAGTGAGTGAGTCAGCAACTAAAAAAGTCTCAGCAGGTTTAATTGTATTCTCAATTTGCTTTATTTCACTCATCATTTGTAAATCTATTTGTGTTCTACCAGCAGTATCAAATAAAATAATATCAGCACCATTCAGATTAGCAGCACTAATAGCTCTTTGACAGATATCAGCTGGTTGTTGTCCTTCAATTATTGGAAGAGTTAAAATATTATTTTGTTCACCTAAAGATTTTAATTGTTCTTGTGCAGCTGGCCTATAAATATCTAAACTAACCATCATTACTTTCTTTTTTTTTGTGTTTTCTAAATATCTTGCAAGTTTAGCAGTGGTGGTGGTTTTTCCTGAACCTTGTAGCCCAACCAACATCATGGGTACTGGTGGTACTACATTAAGATTTACATCATTATTTTTTTCACCTAATAAGTTAACCAATTCGTCATATACAATCTTTACAACCATATCTCCAGGAGACGTAGATCTGATTATTTCCTGTCCTAAGGCTTTAGGTTTAACTTTTTCAATAAAATCTTTTGCAACTTCAAGAGATACATCTGCTTCTAATAAAGCTTGTCTAATACCTCTTAGTCCCTCATCCACTTGATTTTCATCAAGAGAAGGTGCTTTTTTTAAAGAGGAAAAAACTTCCTCAAATTTATTTGTCAAATTTTCAAACATATTTATTACACGCAATAGTAATCGCACTAGTGGGCGAACCCTCGCTGACTAGTGTCGATCTCTTTGTTTCCAAAGACACCGCAAATTTAACGTTTTTGCGGAAACTGATGCAAATTATAATAGAGGTTCAAAAAGTCAATAAATAAGTTAAATAACTATATATGGACATTAAAGCATTTAAAATGGACGGATTAGGTAATGATTTTGTCATTATTGACAATAGACAAAAAATTACAAATTTAACAAAAGAACAAATAATAAAAATTTGTGATAGAAATTTTTTAGGTTGCGATCAATTAATATTAATAGAAAAAGATAAATCTACAGATGCTTTCTTAAAATTTTATAACTCTGATGGTGGAGAATCTGGTGCATGTGGTAATGGAACTAGATGTGTTGCTGATTTAATTTCAAAAGAGCGCAATAACAAAAGTATAGTTTTAAAAACTATATCTGGAAACTTAAAATCTGAAATTTTAGGAAATAACATCGTCACGACTGAAATTGGCAAAGCTAAAACAGAGTGGAATGAAATACCTTTGTCAGAAAAATTAAATACAAAAAATTTAAATATCAAAATTATTGACAAAGATAATAAAGAGCATTCAGGTGGTACAGCAGTCAATGTTGGTAATCCACATATAATTTTTTTTGTAAATAAAATTGATAATTTTGATATTAAAAAAATTGGTCCTAATATTGAAAATCATGAAATTTTTCCAGAAAGATGTAATGTTACTATTGCTCAAGTTGTTGATGAAAATCTAATTAAAGTTAAAGTATGGGAAAGAGGTGCAGGTTTAACTAAAGCTTGTGGTACTGCAGCATGTGCAACTGCTTTTGCTGGAAAATTAAATAATTTAACCAACAATAAAACAGATATAGAATTTGAAGATGGGAAATTAACAATTTCAATTGATGAAAAAAATTCAATTCATATGAAAGGCCCTGTTTCGGACATAAAAGAAATTGAAATAAAATTGTAATGGGAATTTTTGATAAATTTAAAATAGGTTTTAAAAAGAGTGCCTCAGCACTTACCTCTGGAATAAAAGAAATAATAATAAAAAAAGAAATAGATGATGAAAATTTAGACAAAATAGAAGAGTTTTTAATTCAATCAGATGTGGGAGTAGAGGCGGCATCTGAAATTAAAGAAATTATTTCAACTAAAAAAATTGATCCAAAAAAAGACTTATCAACCGAAATAAATCTAATTTTAAAAACATATATTATTTCTTTAATGAAACCCTTAGAAAATAATTCCTTTTTTAAAAAGAAAGATAAACTTACTGCAACTTTAATTTCAGGAGTAAATGGTGTTGGTAAAACAACCACTATAGGGAAAATTGGTAAAATTTTGAGAACTAACGGAAATAAAGTGATGTTTGCAGCGTCAGATACTTTTAGAGCTGCAGCAATAGAACAACTAGAAAACTGGGCTAAGAAAGTAGATGTTCATATAACCAAATCATCACAAGGATCTGATCCAGCATCTGTTGCGTATAAAGCAATAGAGGAAGCTATGAAAAATAATTTTAATCAAGTTTTAATTGATACCGCTGGAAGGCTTCAAAATAAAAAAAATTTAATGGAGGAGTACAAAAAGATAGCCAATGTAACAAAAAAAATAGACCCAGATGCTCCTCATAATGTCATTTTAGTTTTAGATGCAACTTCAGGACAGAATATAATTAATCAAGTTGAGGAATTTAATAAGATTATTCCAATAACAGGTATCATAATGACGAAATTAGATGGAACAGCAAAAGGTGGTATTCTTTTAGCTTTAGCAAAAAAATATAAACTTCCTATCATTGCATTAGGCTTGGGTGAAAAAGAAGATGATTTACAATTATTTAATGCAGAAAAATTCGCTGAAGCTTTCACACAAATTAATTAATTAAATTACTTGAAATTAAAGGTTTATAGATATTGCACCTATAGTTATCTTTAAATTTATAATATCCACAATCCTTAGAAAAAGATGAAATAATAAAATCAAATTTACCAGTAGTTGGATATAGTTCTAATCTTTTATTAATTATGTCATATTTGAAATTTGCATTTAAACTTTTTACTGCACTAATCATTACTAGGGTTTTATCGTCTTTTAATAAATAGTATGCAAAATCATCAGGAAATACTGGAAAGTCATATTCTTGTAAGAAATATTTAGCTTGTGAGGGAAACCAATCATAAGAAATAAGGGGAGAAGATGATTTGGTTAAATGATTATAAATATAAAGATCTTTTGGATAATCATTTATATAATTGCTTTCTTCACCTCTAGCTAAAATAGATTTCTCTCTACCCTTAAAATATAGTGTAAACTCTTTATTGTGTGAATCCATATGATCAATATGAAATAGGTCATCAGGTTGAAAAAACTTATCTTGAGAACAAGCAAAATTTATTAAAAAAAAATAAGAAACAAAAAATAAATAAATTTTTTTCATCATTCCAAATTAAAGAAAAAATTTGAAATATCTTTGTTTGGATTATGGCTTAATTTATACTTTTAAGAAAAGAATTCAGAGCTTTTATAAGATTTTCATCATATTCCATCATATGATTGTCATGTTTTGTAAAATAAGAATATTTTGGTTCATTTGCAATTTCGTATATTTTTTTACCCATAAAAAAAGGTACTATTTGATCAACTTCACCATGCATTATTAATACTGGAATACTTATATTTTTAATCTTACTTTTATTGTCAAACTTATCTTTTAATAACAAGCCTACAGGTATGTATGGATAAAAGTTTTTTGCTGCATCAATCATGGATGTAAAAGGAGTTTCTAAAATGAGACCACCAAAATTCTTGTTTTGTGACAAATGAGTAGCTACACCAGTACCTAATGACTCACCATAAATAACAATATTTTTTTCCTTAACACCTTTGTCAAGCAACCAATTTATTGCACTTTTGCCGTCTTCATATAAACCTTTTTCGGATGGTTTTCCTTTGTTGCCACTAAAGCCTCTCCATGCAATAATTAAAAAATTAACATCCATCTCACGAAAATGATTTAGTTTATGGATCCTATTTTCTAATGATCCTGCATTTCCATGAAAAAAAACAATTGTTTTATGTTTTTTTAAATCTTTTTCATGATACCAGCCTAATAACTCAATATTATCACTGGTATTAATCTTAACTTTTTCAATATAAACAGACAATTGATCATCAAAATAATTATTTTCATTAGGATGATACATTAGGTTTCTTTGGTAAAAATACAGAAAAATTAAAATTAAAAAATAAATTAAAATAACTATCTGAAAAAATAACAACAAATTAATCCTAAACTTTTTTAACATTATTTTTCTTTGCTAAGTATATGCCAATAAATACTAATATTGTTCCTATGAAGTGATAATTTTCAAATTTCTCATCAAATAAAAAATATCCATAAATTGCTCCATAAACTGTGAAAATATAAAGCGTAAATCCTGTTAAAGATGCACCTAATTTTTTTTGAGCCATAGTATAAAGTGTAAAAGCGATTATTCCTGGTGAAATAGCTGCAAAAAATACCCATAAATAAAATTCAGGTATAAAAACTGTCTGTTTATAAAATATCTCTTCCCCAATATAAAAAGGTAATAAACTTAAGGCTCCAAAAAATGATATTAAGGTAAATCTTTCGAAAATTTTTAATTTGGAGTTCCAATAAAATAAATAGATAGAATACAACGCCCAACCAATTGCTGCAGCTAACATCCATAAATCACCAATTGTAAATTGCAAATTAATCAATAAATTTAAATCACCTTTAATTATAATTGTAAAAACACCTATCAAACATACAATCAATCCAATTATTTTTGTAAAATTGATTTTTTCATTAAAGAAAAAATATGAAATTAAAATTATAAATACTGGTGACGATGTATAAATAATTCCCATATTTGTAACTGTTGTGGTTTCTCCAGCTAAAAATGGGAAGGCTCCACAAACCCCACATCCCATGGAACCTAAAAAAAATAGTTTTTTGTACTCTTTTTTAATTACATTAAAATCTTTTTTTAAACTCAAATAAGTAAAGGGAAGCAATAAAAGAAAAACAACTGTCCATCTCCAAAAAGCCAAAGAAATAGGTGGCACAAACTCTACACCTCCTCTTGCTACTACCAGATTACTTGCCATAAAGATTGGTTGAATAAATAATAATGAAAGTGGAAAGAAATTAATCTTAAAGTTTTTCAATTTAGCTAAAATTAATTTTTATCAAAGAAAGCTTCGTAAACCATCATCACTATTGCAATGCCCATAAGTAAATAAACTGGCAAAACATCTAGAAAACCAATCATCATTGATCTAGTTAATGTAGTTGCTAAACCAACCAAAAAAAAGATTGCAAAAGATAAACCAACAATTGTAGTTATTTTATTCATTTTATTCCTGACATTCCTTTTCTAACCATTTAGCTACTCCCAAAAATCTATGATCATCATATCGATCACCAACTAATTGAACGCCTAATGGTAAATTATTTTCACCCTCAAGTAAAGGAAGAGAAATACACGGGGTGCCTAGATAAGACCAAACTTTATTGAATTCTGCTGTACCTGTGCTCTTTAATCCCTTAGGAGCAACACCAGGACTAGAAGGAGTTAAAACACCATGATAATCTTCAAACACTTCCTCGTATGACTCGTAACTTTGTTTTTTAAAATCAATTGCCTCAGCGTATTCTTTTGCAGAATGTTTATTACCCTTCGCAATAGCAGTTTGCATATATTTTGATAATTTTGATTTATATTTTTTATAATAAATCCCAAAATTATTTGCTAAATCTGTTTCATGAATTATCTGATGATATTTGTGTATATCTTTAAAATAAGAAGGGGTATCAAAGACTTCAATATTTTTAAATGATTTGATAAAATATTCAAAAGCCTCTCTTGATTTTTTATCAATTATCTTCCAATAGTCAGTTTTATAAAAAATAAATTTAGGTTCAAACAAAGGACCTTTTTTAGTTTCATTTAAAATATTCTCCGCTGAATAATAAATAGTTGCTGGATCATAATTATCTTTTTTAATTAATACTTTTGCTAATAGGGCAACATCTTCTACGGTTCTACCAAACATTCCTATATGATCCAAAGTATATGAAGTTCTTAACACTCCGTTTCTTGAAATTAAACCATAGCTAGGTTTATATCCTACTACCCCACAATATGATGCTGGTCTAATAATTGAACCACCTGTTTGTGAACCAATCGACAATGGTGCCATCAAAGAGGCCACAGATGCTGCTGAACCACTAGAAGATCCACCTGGCGTTCTTGAATAGTCATGTGGATTAGTAGTTTTTGGAGGTCCTAAATATGCTAGTTCAGATGTTGTTGTTTTGCCCATAACTATTGCACCTGCTGCATGTAACAAATCAACTATCTCAGCATTTTGCGAATAGGATTTACCTTTTCTAATAACAGTCCCACATTCAGTTGGCATATCTATTGTGCCCACAATATCTTTAACAGCTACGGGAATTCCATGTAAAGATCCGACTGGTTTTCCAGATTTTCTATATTCATCTGCCTCTGAAGCTTTTTCTAATAAAACTTTTTTGTCAAAGTGAGCCCAAGCCTTAACATCTTTTTCAAATTTATTTATTCTTTCGATATACTTTTCACAAACTTCAACTGAAGTAATTTGTCCATCCTTAATTTTTGATGCCAGTTCTTCAACGCTTAAAGAAAAAATATCTATCATTTAAGTCTCAAAATTAATTTGCAAATAATGTTTCTGGTAACCATAAAGCAATTCCTGGGAACCAGTACATTAAAACCATCGCTAATATTACAATAGCTAAAAAAGGCATTATACCTCTAAAAATATCCATTAATTCAACATTTCTAGACTGAACACCTTTTAAATAATAAGCAGACATTGCCATTGGTGGTGTCAAAAATGATGTTTGTAAATTTAAAGCAATTAACATTGCAAAGAAATATGGATTTACTCCAAAAAATTCTACTAATGGTAAGAAAATTGGAACAAAAATGATTAATATTTCAGTCCACTCTAACGGCCATCCTAATAAGAAAATAATTATTTGAGTAATAACTAAAAACTGCCAAGGTTGAAGATCTAAAGATTTAAAGAAATGTTCGAACACTTCATGACCACCTAAATATGAAAATACAGAAGCAAACGTCCAAGAACCAATAAACAACCACATTATCATTGCAGTTGTTTTAGCTGTTAAAAACACTGACTCTTTGAAATTCTTCCATTTTAATGTTTTATAAAAATAAGATAGAACTAATGCTCCGAATGCTCCTACTGCTGCAGCTTCAGCTGGAGTAGCAATACCCGCAAGTATCGTGCCTAAAACTAAAATAATTAATGAAAACAATGGTAAAAATGAAACTAAAACTTCTTTCATAATTACTGCAGTTGGTGGAATTTCTTCTGCTGCTGGTTTTGGTGCAATTGATGGATTTAACCAAGCTCTAAAAACTGCATAACCTATGTAAAGTCCTGCCAACATTAATCCTGGAAATATGGCTGCAGCAAATAATCTTAATGGAGACAACTGTGCAATAACAGAATAAACGATCAACATGATGCTAGGTGGTATCAAGATTCCTAAACATCCACCTGCACAAATAATTCCTGATGCAAATTTTTTATCATATCCTGCTTTAACCATTGCTGGCCAAGCTAAAAGTCCCATCAAAGTAACTACTGCTCCAATGATACCTGTTGCAGTTGAAAATAATGTGCAAGTTATTAAAGCTGCTACTGCCATAGAGGCTGGAAGTTTATGTGAAGCTAATCTTATTGCAAAAAATAATTTTGCAACTATCCCCGCTCTTTCAACCAAGTAACCCATAAATAAAAATAAGGGGACCGCGGTAAGCACATTGTTATCCATTACCGTATAAGTGTTTTGTACAAATAATTGGAAAATCCTATTATCAAATAGATGCTCCATTTTTGTTGGGTCAAAATAAGCGTAGTAACCAAAGCCTAAGCCCATTGCCATTAACGTGAAGGCAATTGGGAAACCCAATAGAACTGCAAATAAAAATATTCCCATCATTAAAATTGCAACTTCAGGATTTGTAAGACTAAATAACATCGTCAGTATTACCTTTCTGTGCAGTTCTCATTAATAATTTTTCTGTCTCTTCAGCATCTGCTGAATCTCTCTCTGGCCAATTTCCAGTTTGAATACAAATAATACATCTAAAAACTTCACTAACACCTTGAATAGTTAAAAGTGCACCCGATAAAGGTATTAAAGATTTAGCCATATAAATTTGAATTTGCGCAGGACTATTCCAGCTCGTTTCCTTAATCTTCCAAGCTAAAGCTGCATATTCATAACCATAAAATGCAAGAGCAACAACTCCAGGAAAAAAGAAAATGAAATATAAAACTAAATCAATGTAGGCCTGAGTTTTTTGAGAAAATAATCTATAAATTACATCTCCTCTTACATGTGCTTCAGTTGATAATGTATAAGCCCCAGCCATCATGAAAATAGCACCATACATTTGAAGACTAAAATCAAAATTCCATAAAGTGGGAGCATTTAATGCATATGCCATAAAAACTTCATAGCAAGTTCCTCCCATTAAGATCACTATACACCATGAAAAAGCTTTACCCATTGAGATGCTTAATCTGTCTGCGAATTTTATAAATGATCTCATCATAAAACTTAAGTTTTATTGAATTGTAGTAAATTAATCAAATAAAAAAGGGGGCCTAGGCCCCCTTTTAAAATTTTAAAAGTTATTAGATTTTAACTTTTGCAATTGGTCCAAACTCATTTTCATATGCAAGTTTGTAATTAGGCTGATTCATCAGCAAGTATTTCATTACTTTCTTCGCATATGCTTTTTGAGAATCAACGATCTTCTTAAAGAAAGGATCTTTCTTATTGAAATCACCGATTACTTTATCCCAACCTTTTAATTGCTCAGCAAGGATAGCATCTGAAGTTTGGTAAACATTTACTTTATGCTCATTCATTAACTTCGCAAGATCGTTTGAGTATCTTACTAGAGCTTTAAAGTAGTTATCACTGTTTGCAGCATAAGCAGCATTCTTCAATATTGCTTGGTGTGCAGGTGATAAACTATTATATGTTTTTTTGTTAACTGGAATCTCAAACATCTCTTGAGATTGGTGGAAGCTTCCTAAGTGATAATGCTTAGAAACATCTTGCATACCAAATTGAGAGTCTGAAGTTGGGTTGTTAAACTCAGCAGCTTCAATCAAACCAGTTTTCATTGCTGGTTGAATTTCACCACCTGGTAATTGTCTAACTACCATTCCCATTGCAGTTAAAACGTTAGTTGCTAGACCAACAGTTCTGTACTTCATACCTTTTACATCAGATACTTTAGTTACGTTCTTTTTGAACCAACCAAAAGGCTGTGCAGGCATAGGCATATGGAAAAATCCTACATAATCGAAACCAACTTTTGCAAGTGTTTCATCATATAATTTTCTTCCTCCACCATACTCCATCCATCCCATAACTTCTTGAGATGACATCCCGTATGAAGGACCAGTTCCGAATAATGATGCAGCAGGATTTTTACCATACCAATATGCAGTCACCCAGTGACCCATATCAACTACACCAGAACTTACCGCTTGTCCGATTTCTGAAGTTTTTACAACTGCTCCAACCGGCTGAAGATCAATCTGAAGAGAACCTCCAGACATTTCTTTTACCATGTTGCAGTAATCACCAGCCATTTCAAAAAAGATGTTAGCTCCACTTGGCCATGCAGCTTGCATCTTTAAAGTTTTGTGACCGCTAGCAGTTGCTATGTTTGGCATTGCAACTGTAGCTGCAGCTACAGCACCAGCTTTAGCAGCAGTTTTAAAGAACTTACGTCTTGAAGATGTTTTAATCTTCAATGATTTATTTTCTTTTGTCATTATTACTCCTATTAAAGTTAATTAACTTTTGTGAATTTAAGCATAGAATTAGATTAGAGTCTTTCTAAAAAAAAGCGTAGATGTCGCAGAAATTTAATTTTTTACAATCTTAAGTAGAATTAATTGACTTTATTTTTACATTTTCCAGTTTTAAAAAACTCATCAATATTATCTATTGCTAAATTAGCCATCGCTATTCTTGTATCTTTAGTGGCACTGCCTAAATGAGGTAAAATAAAAGCTGATTTTATTTTTAAATACCCAGGATTAAGATTAGGTTCATTTTTATAAACATCTAAACCAACTGCATAAATTTTTCTTCTATTTAATGCATCAATAAGAGCTTCATCGTCAACTATATCTCCTCTTGCAACATTAGTAATTACTGCACCTTTTGGAAAATATTCTACTGTTTCTTTATTAATCATATTTTCTGTTTCTTTTGTTGCAGGACAACAAATAGATAGCACGTCAGATACTGAAAAAAGACTTTTAATATTATCATGATAAACAGCACCTTGTTCTTTATCTTCGCTTAATTTTGATCGATTATGGTAATGAATTATCATTCCCAGTGACCTTGCTATTTTTGCAATTTTTTGACCTATTCTGCCCATTCCTAAAATTCCCAATCTTGTTCCAGTTAATTGTTTTCCAATTAAATAATCTGCCGACCATTTCCAGCCGCCCTCTCTAGCAGACTCGATACCTTCTGCTGCTCTTCTACATGCACCCAAAATTAATAGAACACCTATTTCAGCAGTTGCATCTGACAATACTTCAGGAGTATTTGTAACAGCTATGCCTTTTTTTTTAGCAGCTTCTAAATCTATGTTACCAAAACCAACTGCAAAGTTTGAAATAATCTTAATTGTATCGGGCAATTTATTAATTGTTTCCTTATCCATCTTGTCTGTTAGTGATGTTAATATTCCGTCACAACCCTTGCTCAATTCTATTACTTTTGATTGAGAATACAGTTCATCGTTAGAATTGAATATTGGTTCAAAAGTATTTGAAGCTTTATCCTCACTGTCTTTAATCAGTTTTCTTGTAATCAAAATTTTTTTCATAAATTATTCTTTTAATTATCAGTTAAGATCAAATATTTTACCTGGATTCATTATATTGTTTGGATCTAATGTTCTTTTAATTGATTTCATTACTGGAATATTATCAGGATGTTGTTCTAGCAAATACTCTTTTTTGTGAAGCCCCACACCATGTTCACCAGTAATAGTTCCATTAAGCTCTAGTGATTTTTTTATTAGCGTATCGTTGAAAGCTCTAATTTTTTTATAACTTTCCTTATTTTCTGGATCAAAAGGTAAAATCACATGAAAATTCCCGTCACCCATATGGCCTACCATTGGAGCTCTAACTCCAAATTTTTTTGCTTGCTCTTCTGCAAATTTTACACACTCTGTGATCTTAGATATTGGAACACATACATCAGTTGAATAAACTCTACCATTGTTGATTAGAGCTTTAACAGAATAATATACATCCCACCTAGCTTTCCAAATTTTATTTCTTTCCTCTAAATCCTTAGCCCACTTAAATGAGCTGCCATTATTATCTTTTGATATTTCCTCTACAATTTTTATGTTTTCATTATTAGAAATTTCAGATCCATGAAATTCAAAAAATAAAGTTGGTACTTCCTGAATGTCTTTTAGTTTAGAATAATTTATGCTTATGCCCATTTGTTCTTTATTAAGCATCTCTATTCTTGCTATTGGGACACCATATTGAATAACCTGTTGAGCCGTCATTACAGCATCCTCTAAAGAAGGAAAATGGCAAACAGCACTCATTATATTTTCTGGTATTGGGGACAACCTTACATGAACTTCAGTGATAATACCTAAAGTTCCCTCTGATCCTATAAATAAATTTGTTAAATTATAACCTGCAGATGTTTTTTTAGTTCTACCACCAGTTTTTATAATATCACCATTAGGCAAAACTACCGTAAGACCTGAAATAACTGTTTTCATGGTTCCATATTTTACCGCCATTGTACCTGATGCAGAGGTCGAAGCCATTCCACCTAAGGCAGCATTAGCTCCTGGGTCAATTGGAAAAAAAACTCCATCCTCTCTTAAATACTCATTCAATTGTTCTCTTGTTACACAAGCTTGAACTCTACAATCAAAATCCTCAACATTAACACTTAAAATTTTATTCATCTTCTCCAAACAGATGGTTATGCCATTTTCATTACCCACAACATTTCCTTCTAAAGAAGTTCCTGTTCCAAACGGAACAACAGGGATTTTATGTTCATTGCATAATTTTAATATTTTTGAAACTTCTTCATTAGTTTCTGGAAAAACTACTGCTTGAGATAAAACTGGGTCATAAGTATCTTCACCTCTAGCATAATTAGCTCTCGCAGACTCAGAGGTTGAAAACCTTCCATTAAGCATTTTCTTTAACTCTGCTTGGACTTGTTCATTCATATTATTTGATATTATTAAAGAATTACAAAAAAAACATCTTATTTAGTGAGCATTTTCTTTATATTCTCTAAAGCTTGAGAAATATTATCTCTAGACGCAGCAAAACTAAATCTAACATAATCACTGCAAGTTTTTCCAAATGCAGTTCCAGGTACTATTGCCACACCTGCTTCATGCATTGCCTTTTTACAAAATTCAGATCCGTTCATACCTGTTCCAATAACTTTAGGAAAAGCATAAAAAGCACCACCAGGTAAACTACATTCAACACCCGGTAAACCATTCAGACCTTCGTGGATTAGTTTTCTTCTTGCTGTAAATTTTTCCATCATCTCATGAATTGAGTCATCTGGACCGTCCAAAGCGGCAATACCCGCAAACTGAGCTGCAGCGTTTACACAAGATACACTATTGATTAATAATTTATTTACATGTTCAATTAAGTTTTCTGGCCAAAAACTCCAACCTAGTCTCCATCCAGTCATTGAATATGCCTTACTCCATCCTTCTAAAACAATTAATCTATCTCTTAATTCTGGATAATTAAAAAAAGTAGGCATTTCTTTATTATCAAAAATTTGTCTACTATAAATTTCATCACTTAAAATAGTTACATGAGGATGTTTTTTTAATCCTTCTGCCAATTTATCAATTTCTGATTTTTCAACAAAACTTCCTGTAGGATTATTAGGGTTAATTAAAATTAACAATCTGGTTTTTTCAGTTATTAAAGATAAAATTTTTTCTGCACTAAATTTTAGATCTTTATCTTCGGTAAGATCATATGGAACTGCAGTAGAGCCAGTATAATTTATCATCGACTCATAAATTGGAAAAGCAGGTGTTGGGTGTATTATTTCTGCCCCAGGTTCTCCAAAACATTGTATTGCATAATGCATAGTAGGTTTACCACCTGGCATTATAAGAATTCTTTCAGGATCTACATCTGTACTGTAACGTTTCTTAATCCATCTAGTTACTGCTTGTCTACACTCTAAAATTCCGTTTGATAAAACATAACCATGATGACCATCATCTAAAGCTTTTTTTGCAGCATCAACAACGTGTTTAGGTGTTTTAAAATCAGGCTGACCTAAACCTAAGTGTATCATTGGTTTTCCTTGAGCCTCTAATTTTTTTGCTTCAGCTAAAACTGAAAACGCAGACTCTGTTCCTAGTCTTTCTAAACTTGTTGCTAATTTCATAATTTTTACTTTTTATAAGAAGTTCTATAAATTAATTTTGAACTATTCAACTCTTTTAAGTTTTTGCAGCCCATTAAAACCATATTCCTATTTATCTCATCGTGCATGTTTTTAAGCAATTGTTCAACTCCCTGCTGACCCCCTGCGGCTAAAGAGAACAAAAACATTTTTCCAAAACTGCATGCTTTAGCACCTGCTGCAAGAGCTTTTAAGACATGGGTACCACGTCTTACACCTCCATCTAAAATAATTTCGAGCTTATCACCTACAGCATCTGCAATAGCTTTAACTTGATCGAAAGGAGATCTTGATCCATCAAGTTGTCTTCCTCCATGATTTGAAATCATTATTGCTGTACATCCAATATCGATAGCTCTTTTTGCATCTTCGACTGACATCACACCTTTCAATGCAAATGGACCATTCCATTTTTTAACGCAATATTCAGCATCTTTCCAATTCATTGCAGGATCATATTGTTCGTTAATATATTCAATGACTGATTTAGCAATATTTGTGCCTTTGTCAGTTTTTGTTGCAACATTAGCTAATTTAAATTTTCCATGAGTTAAATAATTAAAAACCCAATTAGGATGCAGCGCAAAACTCATTAAACTCTGTAAAGTTAATTTTGGTGGAGTCGTAAATCCAGTTCGATGATCTCTTTCTCTATTACCTGCAACTAAGGTATCAACGGTCAAACACATGCCATCAAACCCAGATCTTTTACAACGATCTATTAAATCATTAGTAATTGATTGATCCTTATGAACATAAAGCTGAAATAGTTTTGGACCACCAGAAATATTTGAAATCTCCTCAATAGTGTTATTAGCCATTGTAGACATACTGTAAAATGTTCCAAATTTATCAGCAGCTCTAGCCGAAGCCTTATCACCCTCATGATGGTAAAGTCTTTGCATTGCACAAGGTGATAAAAAAATTGGCATATTAATTTTTTTACCAAAAATAGTTGTTGATAGATCTGGTTTGCCAACACTTGCAAGTATATTAGGGACTAAGTCACAATCATCAAAAGATTTTGTATTTCTTTTAAGAGTAATTTCATCATCAGCTCCACCGTCAATATAATGAAAAATTGGTGAAGGTAATTTTTTTTTTGCTAAATTTCTAAAATCCTCAAAATTATAACAATCTTTTAAGGTCACTATCTTCTGAATCTTAAATTGCTTCTACTTAATTCTGAAATATTTGTGCAACCCATTAATTTCATATCTCTTACTAATTCAGATTTATATTTTTCTAAAGCTCTTTCAACACCTGCTTGTCCTGCAGCAGCTAATGCATAAAGATAAAGTCTTCCACCAGAACAAGCCTTAGCACCCAAAGATAATGCTTTTAACATATGTGTTCCTCTATGAATTCCACCTTCACAAATTACATCTAATTTATCTCCAACAGCATCAACAATTTCTGCAAGCTGATCAAAGGGCGATCTAGATCCATCAAGTTGTCTACCACCATGATTAGAAACCATTATTCCAGTACATCCAATATCGACTGCTTTTTTTGCATCTTCAACACTCATAATTCCCTTTAAAGCAAAGTGACCACCCCATTGAGCACAAAGTTTTTCGGCATCTTTCCAATTCATAGATTGATCCAACATAGTTGAAAAATAATTTCCGATTGAAGTATTTGTGCTAGTTCCTTCTTTTACATAATCCTGAAGATGCGGTAATTCAAATTTACCTTTAGTTAAATAATTTATTCCCCACATTGGTTTAGTTGCAAAACTAAATAAACTAGATAGTGTAAGTTTAGGTGGAGATGTAAAACCAGTTCTCAAATCTCTTTCTCTATTTCCTCCTGTAATTGTATCTACTGTCAGAGCCATTACATCAAATTTGGCAGCTTTTGCTCTTTCCAAACATGAATCATTTAATCCTCTATCTTTATGAAAATAAAACTGAAACATCTTTGGAGTATCAATCATAGAAGATATTTCTTCAACACTTACTGTGGCCAATGCTGAAACACCAAACATAGTATTAAATTTTTTTGCTGCCTTTCCAACTGCTCTTTCACCATCATAATGAAAAAGTCTTTGAAGAGCAGTGGGCGCTAAATAAAAAGGTAAATCTAATTTTTTACCAAAAATTGTAGTCGACAAATCAACATCCTCAACTCCTCTTAAAACATTTGGAACTAAATCAACATCATCAAATGCACTTGTGTTTCTTGCATAAGTAATTTCATCATCTGCCGCACCATCAATATAGTGAAAAATAGGTGAAGGTAATTTTTTTTTAGCAAGTTTTCTAAAATCACTAAAATTGTGACAATCTTTTAAATTCATTAATAATGATTAAAACTTTTTAAGAAAATTAAACATATAACTATTTGCCCCAGGATTTTTATCTCCTAAACTAGCATTTGATAAATGATTATATGAAAAACCGAATTGACTTTCTTTTGGTAATTCTAATGATAGTTGAACTTCACTTTTAAACTCTAAAGCATGTCCTAAATCTTTTCCATCTCCTTGATTATAATATCCAGGTGCAAAACTCGGGGTAAAATTTAAACTACCAAGTTTATAATGTGCCTGCACTCCAGTATAAAAATATGATGCATTGTCAGCAGTTATCATTGCACCAGTTATAGGTGATAAATTTCCTAAAAAAGTGTCCCTATTGAAATCTTCATTTTGATGTTGAAAACCTATTAACGTTGATCTTTTTCCGTCATCACTAAAATCAAACATTCCAGTGTAAATATTAAATTCTGTATTATTGTTATTTATTTTTTTAGATTCTTCAGCTTGTAATGAAAAAGAAAACAGAGAAACAAAAACTATTATAATTAATTTTTTAAATTGCATATTCAAAATAAATTTATTTTTTTTTTATAATAAATAATTTGAAAATTATTGCACCCCCTATAATAAACATTAAGACAGGCAATAACCAAAGAAAATAGGTATTTTTATTAAACTTAGGATCATACAATATCCATTCACCATATTTTTCCTGAAAAAAACTATAAATTTCATCTTCGCTTTTACCATTTTCCAATTTCTGTTTAACTACTAACTTTAAACTATTAGCAAATTCTGTGTCAGAATCATAAATTGATTGACCTTGGCAAATTAAACAGCGCAAGTTTTTTGTAATTTTATTTTGTAAATTAATATTTTCTGCATTAGCTAAACTAATATTTATTATTAAAAAAATAATAGCTAAATATTTAAATAATTTCATTTTATAATTTCTTCTATTTCAATAAATGAGTATTCATTAATTGGACCAATAATTTTTTTTATAATTTTTTTATCGTGAATTAAAAAAGTTTCTGGCACACCATATGCTCCCCATTCTATAGCTATGGTACCATCTAAATCAGAGAGAATAATATCATAGGGGTTCTTTAATTCATTTAAAAATTCATTAGCATTTTCATCACTATCTTTATAGTTCAGACCTATAATCTCAATATTTTTATCTTTTTTAAATTTCATTAAATACTTATGTTCTTCTCTACATGGGACACACCATGAAGCCCATATATTAAATAAATAAAATTTATTATCTAAAAATATATCTTTTGAATTTAATATCTTTTCATTTTTGAATTTTTTTACCTTAAATTCTGGAATATTTTTTTTAATTTCAACAGATGGTGTATAAGTATTTGGATTTTGTAAACCTTTATAAAAAATAAGAAAAATTATAAAAAAAATTAATATTAAAAAAGCAGGATAAAATTTAATTTTCATAATTTCTTTTAAATAAACTTAATGTACCTCCAAAACAAATTATTATAACTGATACCCAAATCCATATCATAAAAGGTTTAATTTGATATCTGATATTAAAGTAATCTTGATTTTGAACTAAATTCATAGTTATAAACTTATCTGTAAATAGATTGGTTTTAATATCTGCTTCACTAGTAACAATATTTGGCTGGTTATATATTCTTAACTCTGGGTTCAAAATTTGATTTTTTCCATATTGATCCTTAATATTAAATTTCCCAATAATTGCTTTATAATTTTGTTTTTCTTTTTGATTTATACTTTCAAAATTTATTTGAATTTTGTTAGAGTTAATTGTTTCACCTATTTTTAAATTAGAAATTATTTCTGTAGAAAAAATATTATTAAATAGAATACTTAATATTAATAAACTAAATCCAAAATGAGCAATATTTTGAGATAAATTTTTAAATTCTTTTTTAAAAAAATCTCTAACAGTTATAAAAAATAAAAAAAACGCAGCTGTTAATAAAACGGTATTTGTAAGAAAATTAATTTTTAAATTTTTAATTATTAAAAGAGTTAATATTAGAGAAATTATAAAAAATAAGACCAGATATAACTTATTCTTTAAATCTGATTTAACCCACTTTAGCTGTGAACCTATTGCCATAAAAATTAGAAATGGAATTAAAAAAGGTATAATCAACTTTTGAAAAAATGGTGGTCCAACTGATATTTTTTCAGAAGTTATAACTTCTAAAAATATTGGATAAATAGTACCAATCAAAACAACTGCAAGAAAATACATCATAAACCAATTGTTTATCAGGATCGAAGTCTCCTTGCTTAGCCAAAATAAATTAGTTGGGTTTTTGTTTGAATTTTTAAAAATAAAAAAAAATATAAATAACGATAAAAAAATAAGAATAAATAAAAAAATTAAAATAAATAATCCTCTTTCTGGATCATTTGCAAAAGTGTGTACTGAATTTAAAATACCAGACCTTACTAAAAAAGTACCACACATACTTAACATAAATGTTGTGATCGATAAAACAACCACCCATGAAGTAAGAATATTTTTTTTTTCCAAAACTAAAATACAGTGTAATAATGTTGTTAAACATAACCATGGCATAAGTGATACATTTTCAACTGGATCCCAAAACCAAAAACCACCCCATCCTAATTCATAATATGCCCAGATAGATCCTAATAAAATTCCTAGAGTTAAAAAAATCCAAGAAATAATTACCCATTTTTTTATATGTCTAGCCCAATCCTTTGAAATATAATTTAACGTTGCACCTGCAAGTGCAGATGAAAATATTATTGATGATCCAACATAGCCTAGATACAAAACAGGTGGATGAATAGCTAAAGCTGGATCTTGTAAAATTGGATTTAAGCCCAATCCCTCTGTCGGAATTGGAAAAATATAATTAAATGGATTAGAGGTTTTTATTAAAAAAATAAAAAAACCAATAATAATTATTTCCTGAAATAATAAAGTTAAAATTTTATAATTTTTCTTTTGTTCTTTAGATTTGATTAAAAATAAATAAATAAATAAAGTTAATACAACTAACCAAAGAAGCAGACTTCCTTCATGATTTCCCCAAACTCCAGAGATTTTATAAAATAATGGTTTCGTTGTATGAGAGTGATTAAAAACAGTTTCATTGCTAAAATCAGAAATCACAAACGAAATAATTAAAGCAAAAAAACTAATAATTACAAAAAAAAACTGAAAAAAAGTAAATATTAAAATCTTTTTATCTAAAATTTTTGAGTTTCTAAAATTTATTATAGAAAAATAAATAACAAAAATTGAACAAAGTAGACCAGAAAATAATGAATAAAAACCAATTAAACTTGCCAAAATTTATTTCTCCTCTAATGCTGATTTTACTTCAGGTGGCATATAATTTTCATCATGTTTAGCTAAAATTTTAGTAGCTAAAAAAAATTTTTTATCTTTTAAATAACCTTCTGCGACTACGCCCTTACCTTCAGTAAATAAATTAGGAATAGCGCCTGTGTAAGTTACATTTATATCATTTTTAAAATCAGTAACTATAAATTTCAATTTTTTTTCATCAATTAAAATTGAATTCTCTTTGACCATTCCACCAATCCTAATCTTATTTTTGTTTATTTCTGTTAATGTTTGAATTTCTGTAGGTGATTTAAAATATACTACATTTTCCTCAAGTGATTTTAAAATAAGGAAAACCGATAGTGATAATATTATTAAAATTAAGAATATAAAAAAAAATCTTAATTTAACTTTACGACCATACATGGTTTAAAAGTTAGATAATCGAATTATTAGATAAAATTTGTTTATTAATACTTTGAGATTTCGCAATAACTGCACTTTCAGAATTTAAAGTTCCAAACTTAGCAATAAACTTTTTATTTTCCTTAATATATTGAATTTTAGTGACAATATAAAGTGTAGTAAAACTTATCAATGTAAATGCAAATGCAGACCAAACGTATAATCCATATCCATCCATTAATATAATTTCATTAATCATAATCTATCTAAACCTTTATTTTTAATCTTTATCAGTTCTGTATTATATTTCATTAAAAAAATTAATAGAGAAAATAGAGCAAATGCCGCAGTCATAATCAATAACGGATACAACATTGATGTATGAATAGATGATTTTGATAAAATGTTAATTGAAGCGGGTTGATGTAATGTGTTCCACCAATCAACGGAATATTTAATTATTGGAACATTAATTATTCCTAATATTGTAATAATTGTTGTTAACTTGAATGCTTTCTCGTCATTATTACAAATCCTCCAAGCAATTAAGTATAAAATATAAAATAAAGCAAGCAACAACATAGATGTTATTCTTGCATCCCAAGCCCACCAAGTTCCCCAAGTTGGTTTTCCCCATATAGATCCTGTTACTAACGCAATTATATTAAATACCAGTCCTGAAGGTGCTAAACTTTTAGAAATTAAAAAAAAATTTCTTATTTTAAAAACATACCCAATTAAAGATAAAAAAGTAACTACAGAAAAAATTCCAAGGCAAATCCAAGCAGCTGGAACGTGAACATACATTATTCTTACGGAGTGACTCTGTTTATAATCTTCTGGAGATAATACTAATGCTTCTGTTAATCCAATAGACAAAATAATAATAAATAATAAAAGAACATACTTAGGTGCCTTTGATGTTATAGAAAAAATTTTATTAGGTTCAAAATATTTAAACATTTAAAAAATTATTTTAATTCAATTTTAAGATTTTATTAGGAAATAATTGTCTGATCAAGAATGTCAGAGGGAGATAATAACGAAGGGTAAATATTTAACATCCTTGACCAGAATTCAATTAATTTAGTTAACCGCTGTGTCAAAGATTTGAACTAATTGTGTTTAAAAAGTGATATTTTTAATTAGAAAGCTTAAAATAACTAGAACCCTTTTTTCCTGAAAAAATCTCCTCAATTAAAGGATGTTTTATCGGCTCATCAGAATCATCCATTAAAAGATTTTGTTCAGAAACATAAGCTTCATAGGTTATCTCATCATTTTCAGCAAGTAGATGATAAAATGGTTGATCTTTTCTCGGTCTTACATTTTTTGGTATTGATTGATACCATTCTTCAGAATTATTAAATTCAAAATCTACATCGTAAATAACACCTCTAAATTCAAAATGTTTGTGTTTTACGATATCTCCAATTGAAAATTTTGCCTTTTGAATAGCCATTGAGATTAGTATGGGGATTTAAAAATAAAAATCAATAAGAAAAATTTATAATTTACGTTAAATTATTATTTGTGTTAATATCTCCGAAGTGAATAAATCTTTTTTGAAGTTTCTAACTGATTTTGGACCTTTAGTAATTTTTTTTTACTACTATTACGATAGTGGAAAAGATTTAAAAGTTGCAATCCCACCCTTTATAATTGCGACAATTTTAGCATTAGGAATAATGTGGCTATTAGAAAAAAAAATTCCAAAAATTCCATTAATAAGTGGAATTTTAATTATTTTTTTTGGAGGGTTAACAATATATTTTAACAATCCTGTTTTTATCTATATCAAACCAACAATTATCAATGTTTTATTCGGTTTAGCTTTAATATTTGGCAGATATTTTACTAATGAACCTGTTTTAAAAAAATTAATGGGAAAATCTGTTTCATTAACCAGTGAAGGCTGGGAAATTTTAAACAAAAGATGGGTATATTTTTTCTTTGGATTGGCAATATTAAATGAATTAGTTTGGAGGACACAATCTGAAGAATTTTGGGTAAATTTTAAAGTATGGGGTTTATTGCCAATAACTTTTATTTTTACTGCTTTTCAAATAGGATTAATAAATAAATATAAAACTAATGAATAATAATTTAAGATTAATAATTAATAATGTTAACAAACAAATTGAAGACAAACATTTTTTTGAAAAAGATGAATTAAAAATAATTTTAGATCTTTATGCAAAAATGGTTTCAGAAGGATCTTGGAAAGACTATGGGCTTAGCATATCTAGTAAACAAGTTGGCTTTAGTGTGTTTAAAAATGCAGCTGAGAATGCTCTTTACAAAATATGTAAAAATTTCAAACCTAAGAATAAAAACTTAAAATATTTAATAACAGATACTAACGGAAAAATTCTTAAAAACTCTTTTGATCTAAATGTATTATTAAAAAATACTAATTGGAAAAAACTTCAAAAATAAAATTATCTTCTTTGACCAAAAAGTCTTAAAAGCATAATAAATAAATTAATGAAATCTAGGTAAAGAGTTAAAGCACCCATTACAGCTTTTTTACCAATGAGCTCGCCTGTATCAGAGGCAGAATACATATTTTTAATTTTTTGAGTATCATAAGCAGTTAAACCTACAAATATTAAAACACCTAAAATTGAAATTACAAAATACATCATTGAAGACTTCATGAAAATATTTACTATTGAGGCGATAATAATTCCAATTAGACCCATCATTAAAAAAGAACCTAATTTTGTTAAATCTCTTTTAGTAGTATATCCATAGATACTCATTGCTCCGAAAGTTGCAGATGTAATAAAGAAAACTCTTGTTACACTTAGACCTGTGTAAACTAGTAAAATTGAAGATAAAGATAATCCCATTAAGGCTGCAAAAATCCAAAATGTAGTTTGAGCTTTTGATGCACTCATTTTATTTATGCCAAAGCTCATATAAAAAACTATCCCTAAAGGAGCCAACATTACAAGCCACTTTAAACCAGATAAATAAATTGCATTACCCATTTGAGTAAGAGCTACAATAGATCCGGATGCATCAGTAACAACGGACATTTTAAAGGTTAAAAGTGCTATTATTCCTGTAAGCAAAACTCCTGTTGCCATATAATTATAAACTTTCAACATGTAGGCTCTTAAGCCTTCATCTGTAACAGCAGTTTCATGAGCAGCTGCTCTAGCTCTTGCAAGTATTCCTTTTTTATCAAATTCCATAATGCTAGAAATATATAGTCTTTTACTAATTATTCAAGATGCCTTAAAAGATTAATAAAAAATTAATACAAAAAACCTGAATGAATTACAAAAAATTAGGGAATACTGATGTTGAAGTGAGTACAATTTGTCTCGGCACAATGACTTGGGGAGAACAAAATACTCAAGCTGAGGGATTTGAGCAAATGGATTTTGCTTTAGATCAAGGTGTAAACTTTTGGGATACCGCTGAAATTTATTCTATACCACCAAGAGAAGAAACATTTGGTAGCACAGAAAAAATCATAGGTAATTGGTTTGAACAAACAAAAAAAAGGGACAAAGTAATACTTGCCTCTAAAGTTTGTGGGCCAATGAGAGAATATGTTCGAGGTGGTGGAAATCAATTTGGTAAAAAAAATATTACAGAAGCTTTAGAAGGAAGTTTAAAGAGATTAAAAACTGATTATATAGATCTATATCAACTTCATTGGCCTGAAAGAAATACAAATTTTTTTGGTAAATTGGGTTACGAACATGGTGATGATGGTGAGTGGACTAAATTTGAAGATATTTTAGAAAATCTCAAAAAATTTATAGAACAGGGAAAAATAAGATATGTTGGTTTATCTAATGAAACTCCATGGGGCCTATCTAAATTTTTAGAAATTTCTAAAGACAAAAATCTTCCAAGAATGCTTTCGGTACAAAACCCATATAACCTTTTAAATAGAACTTATGAAGTTGGTCTTGCAGAAATGTCAGTAAGAGAACAAACTGGATTACTAGCATATTCTCCATTAGCATGTGGTTATCTCTCTGGAAAATATAGAAATAATCAATTGCCAAAAAAATCTAGAATAGCACTTCATAAAGATTTTTGGACTAGATACAACAAACCTAATTCAGGAAAAGCAATCGATGCATATTATGAGATAGCAAAGAAATATAAATTAGATTTGGCTCAAATGTCTTTAAAATTTTTAGAAATTCAACCTTTTGTAACCTCTGTCATTATTGGGGCAACTACAATGGAGCAGTTGAAAACTAATATAGAAAGTGTAAATATAAATTTGACTAACGAAATAATAAATGAAATTAACGAAATACAAAAAATTTATCCAAACCCATGTCCTTAATTAAAAAAACTTTATTATTTTCAATCATATTTTTGATAGCCTCTCTATCAAAAACTTTCGCCTCTGATCTTAAAAAAATTGGTAAATTTAAAGACTGGGAAGTAATGGTTATGTCTGAAGCTTCAGGAAAAGTGTGTTTTGCCCAATCAATTCCTGTTTTGCAAGCTCCAAAAAAAGACAAAAGAGATGCTAGGTTATTTGTAACTTTTAGACCAGGTGAAAAAATTTCAAATGAAATCAGTACGACTTCAGGTTATGAATATAATAAAAACAATTCAGTACTAGCAGCCTCAGGAAATAATAAATTTAAGTTTGATATAAAACAACAAGGCTTTGCTTGGATGACTAGTAACAAAAAGGAAAAAATTATGGTCAAGGTTATGAAAAAAGGGTCAAGAATCATGGTCACAGGCTACAACTCAAAAGGTTCTCAAACAATAGATCATTACTCGCTACTTGGATTTACAAAAGCTTATAGCACTGCAAAAAAAGCTTGCAGTTAATAAATGAAATCAAAAAAAAGAATTGTTTTAGCTTACTCAGGAGGACTTGATACTTCTATAATATTAAAATGGCTTCAAGAAAATTATAATGCTGAAGTAATTTGTTATACAGCTGATATAGGTCAAGAAATTGATCGAAAAAGAATTATTTCAAATGCAAAAAAATTTGGGGTTAAAAATATAATCATCAATAACCTTAAAGATATTTTTGTAAAAGATTATGTTTATCCAATGATACGCGGCCATGCAATTTATGAAGGTGTATATTTGTTGGGAACTTCAATCGCAAGACCATTAATTGCAAAAGATCAAATTAAAGTTGCAAAAAAATATAAAGCATATGCAGTTTCTCATGGTGCTACTGGTAAGGGAAATGATCAAGTTAGATTTGAACTTGGATATCACTACTTTGGTCCAAAAATAAAAATTATTGCACCCTGGAGAATTTGGAAATTAAAATCTAGAACAGATTTAATTAATTATGCAAAAAAATATGGTATTCCAATTCCAAAAGATAAAAAAGGAGCACCACCTTTTTCTGTGGACGATAATTTATTTCACACTTCAACAGAGGGAAAAGTTTTAGAAAATCCAAAAAATTCAGCTCCAGAATTTATTTTTCAAAGAACTGTTTCACCTGAAAAAGCTCCGAACAAACCAACTTTTGTTACTATAAATTTTAAGAATGGAGATCCAATTGGAATTAATGGAAAAAAATTAAAACCTTCGAAACTACTTGAAAAGTTAAATCAATTAGCTGGAAAGAATGGAATTGGAAGAGTGGATCTTGTTGAGAATAGATTTTTAGGAATAAAGTCAAGAGGGGTTTATGAAACTCCAGGAGGAACATTGTTAATTCATGCTCATAGAGCAATTGAATCTGTCACTCTAGATAAAGAAACAATGCATAGAAAAGATAATGTAATGTCTAGATATGCTGAACTAATTTACAATGGTTACTGGCACTCAAAGGAAAGGTTTAAACTTCAAAAAATTGTCGATCTCAAAAGAAATAAAGTCAACGGATCAGTCAAACTTAAGCTTTATAAGGGTAATATAACAATTCAATCTAGAGTTACTAAAAGTACAGCTTACTCTATGAAAAAAGTTTCTTTTGAGGAAAATAAATCTTTCAATAGGTCAAATGTTGAGAAATTTATAAACTTTCATAAAAAAAAGTTAAGAAACTAACATTTATTCACGGACAATTTGGGCATTGTTAAATTTGAAAAAAAACATAATTTAGTTCTTATGGATGGTTTAAAAAAATGGATGCAAGAGTCGGCCAATATACTATTTGATGATAGTAAAAATGACCTTAGATCTTTGCCTAAAGCTGTGAGATTACAAATTTTACTAGTATTAAGTTTTATTTGGACAACTGTATTTAGTTTATACGTATTTTCTTATACTACTTTTGCATTTGGGTGGGCAGGAACATACATAGCTCATGTAGGACTAATATTTGCAGTCTATATGACATTTAAACAATTTCATAAAGCTGAAGAAAAATCCAGCAGTGTCTTTCAAACAAAAAATTTTGATCCTTTCAAGATTATGGTTATTGTTTTTGTAATTGTTTTTATCTTCGTTTTCTCGAAAGGTATTGAGGTTTTAACAAATACTAATTCATATTCGATACCTTATGACGGACCATCAAAATCAGTATTTGAAAAATGGTTACCATTTAGTAAAGATAAGTAATGGAAAAAATAGCAAAGAATTTACAGCTTGTATTAATGGTTATCATATTGATAAGTACAGTAATCGCTGTTGGAATTGAAATTGGTAAAATGTTTCAAAATCGATCAGTTACATTAGCTGATTTACTATTGATGTTTCTATACTTAGAAGTGCTTGCAATGGTAAGAGTTTTTTGGCACCAGCAATCAATTAGCATTACTTTACCCTTGTTAATTGCAATTACTGCACTAGCGCGGTTTATTATTCTTCAAGGAAAAGAAATGGATCCAGCAGCATTAGTATACGAAGCTGTTGCAATTGTTCTGATAGCTGGAGCAATAGTAATCTTAAGATTAAGACACAGTGATAAATTAGGTCTAAAGAAAAAAAAATCAAAATAATTTAAAATGAATTTTGAAGCTTCAAGGGCTAAGGCCTTAGACAAATTAAATTATTTTATAGAAAATAATCTTTCAGAATATTCTAAGTTAAGAAATTTTGATTTTGGACCAAAGAACAGATCCAATATTTCATGTTTATCTCCTTACATCACACATGGAATAATTAATGAAAACGAAGTGATTAAAAAATCACTTAGTAAGTTTTCCTTTTCAAAAAATGAGAAATTTATTCAAGAAGTTTTGTGGCGTACGTATTGGAAGGGTTGGTTAGAATTAAGACCAGATGTTTGGTCAGACTATTTAATAGAATTAAATAAAATCAGAGAAGATTTCAAAAACAATCAGAATTACATTAATGCTGTTGAGGGTAAAACAAATATTGAATGCTTTAATGTATGGGTAAATGAACTTAAGGAAAACAATTATTTACATAATCATACAAGGATGTGGTTTGCTAGTATTTGGATTTTTACTTTAGAGCTACCATGGCAATTAGGTGCAGAATTTTTTATGAAACATCTTTATGATGGTGATACTGCATCAAATACTCTTGGCTGGAGATGGGTTGCTGGAGTTCAAACTCAAGGAAAACATTATTTAGCAAGTGAATGGAATATCAAAAAATTCACAAATAATAGATTTGACAATATAAAATTAAATGAAAATGCCACTCCAAAAGTATCTGAAAAAACCTACCCAATTATTAAACAAGATTTTAACAATCCACAAAATATAGAGAATAAAAATCTTTTAATTTTTGAGAACAATCTCTCTTTTGAAATCACTGATTTTCAAAATAATAAATTTAAAGAAATTTATTTAATTTCTAATAAAAATGAAAACAGATCTATCAAACTCAGTGAAAAAGTAGTGAAATTTAAATCTCTTTTGATCGAAGACCAAGAGCAAAGATTAAATGCAAAGTCTATTGATTGTAAGGTCATTGACATAAGTGAAATTAAAAAAATTGAAAATTGTTACGCTTTATATCCAACAGTGGGTGAAAATTTAGATTATTTGAATTCAAATAATTTAAATATAGGTTTTTTATATAGAAAACTTGATCAGTATTCTTGGCAATATTGTAATAAAGGTTTCTTTAATTTTAAAAATTATATTCCAAAAATAATTAGCTTACAAAAAGTAAGTTTATAAGAACACTTAGAAAAAAAATTGATAAAAAAGAAAGTAATGTAACAAACATAATTACTTACTAGAAAATAAACATTACAATAATATTTATTTTTTTTTAAAATAAAATTAATTTAAAACCATCTAAACATTCCAATAATACCAGCTGTTGCATAAAAGAATTGTAAAAATAATATGCCTCTATGACCGCCTCTATAGGCCCAAATTCCTATTAAGATTGCAGATATAAGTAATAAGCAAAAACCAAAAAACTCTATACCAATATTCATAGCTACAAATAATGAATATAATATTGCTGTAATAACCCCTGCCCATTCAAAGATTTTATTATTCATGGTTTTAACTTAACTTAGAACACTTCTTAGAACAATATTTTACTCTTTCCCAATTCAACTTCCATTTCTTACGCCAAAGAAAAGGTCTTTTGCAAACGGGACAAATTTTTGAAGGGAGATTTTGTTTTTTCACTAGATTGTATTTTGTTTAATAAATTGATCCGCAGCTGACAAAATCAATTTTTTTCTATCGGTTTTCATTTTATCAAAAATTCTTACCATCATAGAAAGTCTTGGATTTTTCAAAAAAAATTTTCTATTACGATCAATAAATCTCCAGTACAGTCCATCCATGATGTTACACCACTCACCTTTTTTAAAATCCATCATTTTCATAAAATAACTTGATCCACATATATAAGGTTTGGTAGCAAAAATTCCTCCATCACTAAACAATCCCATTCCATAAACATTAGGTACCATTACCCAATCTGAGGAGTCTACAAACATCTCCATAAACCATTTGTAAACAATAGTTGGTTTTATTTCGCAAAGATTCATAATGTTAGATAAAATCATTAATCTTTCAATATGATGAGACCATCCATGGTTTAAAGCATTCTTAATTGCATGATCAAGCGGAGGTAATCCAGTTGTGCCTTCATACCAAGATTTTTTCATTTTTCTATTTTGTTTAAAAAAATTTCCATTTTCCATTTCGTTTGAATAACTTTGATAAATACCTCTCATAAATTCTCTCCAACCAATTACCTGACGTATGTAACCCTCTAATGAATTTAATCTTATCTTTTTACTTTTATGGAATTCTAAAACTTTTTTGATAATAAATTCTGGAGTAATTAAACCTAAGTTAATATATGGACTTAATGCACTATGAAATAAAATATTATCTTTTTGATCAACAGCATCTTCATAATCTCCAAATAAATTTGATTTTTCTTTAATAAAAAAATTTAAAAGCTTAACGACATCATTATATTCAGTAGCGAACCAAAAATTATCAGTTTTCCCTGGATGATCTTTGAATAATTTTTCAATAATTGGTTTTAACTTTTTAGTATAATTAGTTTCATTTATTTTTGGAAACTTTGGAATAGAAATATTTTTTGGTAATTTATTTCTATTATCTTCATCAAAGCTCCATTTACCTCCAATTGGGTTTCCGTCCGAACCCATTAATATTCCTGATTGTTTTCTGACATCTTTATAAAAAGTTGCCATAAAAGGTTTTTTTGATTTGGATAGATATTGTTTGAATTCCTCTCTTGAGTTTAAAAACATTGGCGTTTGAATAATATTCCATTTTATTTTTTCTTTTTTAAGAAATTGATTTATTTTTTTTTCAAAAAATTTATCTTCAACTTCAAAGCTTGAAATCTCTTTTATTTTTTTTGAGCTAATTATTTTTTTTAATTTTTTTAAATAATCATCCTTAAATTCTTTATCCTCAATTTTAATATATTCTAATTTGAATTTATCTCTTTTAAGATTATCTGCATGTGAACGCATTGATGATAAGAAAAGGAGTATTTTTTGTTTATGATGTTTTTCATAAGTACATAACTGGTAATCTTCAGCCATAAAAAATAGGTGGTCTTTTTTGAAGCGGTCCAAGTATTTTGATGGAAATAATTGATTACCCAGTATAAAAAATAACTTCATATTTAAATATAACTAATAAAATTTTTTATGTCAGAAAAATATCTCATTTTCGGTGCGACAGGTTCAATCGGATCTAGCTTAGCTGAACAATTAGTAAACTCAGGAAATTCTATTCATTTAGTTGGAAGAAATCAAAATGAAACAAAAAATATTTCTGAAAAACTTGGTTGTACTTTTACCATTGCTGATGTTTTAGAGGATGGATTTATAGAAAAGGTTAAAAATGATATTTCAGATATAAAAGGTGTTGCTTATTGTGTTGGTTCAATAGATTTAAAACCTTTGAGAATGGTTAATGAGAATGATTTTAATAAATGTATGAAATTAAATCTCTATTCGGCAGTTGAAGTTATTAAAGGTTATCAAGAAAGTTTAAAAAAGAATAAAGGTTCAGTAGTTTTATTCTCCACAGTTGCAGCACAAAGAGGATTTACTAATCATGCAATAATTGCTTCGGCTAAAGCCGCTGTCGAAGGATTAACTGTTTCATTAGCTGCTGAATTTGCTCCGAATATTAGAGTGAACTGTATTGCACCAAGTTTAACTAATTCAAAGATTGCAGAACCAATGTTGAAGAATAAAGCATTAGCAGATGGAATAGCAAAAGCTCATCCCCTAAAAAGATTAGGTGAAGGTAAAGACTCGGCCTCTCTTGCAAAATTTCTTATTACCGATGACAGTTCGTGGGTTACAGGTCAGATTATTGCCGTTGATGGTGGTAGATCAAAACTTTCTTAAAGTGAAAAAAATTTTTTTTTTTATATTTTTATTTTTAATTTCTACAAATGTTTCATTTGCAGAAAATCTTAATTTTAAAAAAATTGTAGATTTAAACGATCCGTGGGGTTCTACATTCATCAATAATAATAAGCTATTAATTACGGAAAAAAGTGGAAAAATTAAGTTGATTAATCTTGATTCTAAAAAAATCTCTGAAGTTAAACATGATCTCAATTATTTAGTACATGGTCAAGGAGGTTTGTTGGACATTTTGTTTAAAGATAGTTTTGTTTATATTTCTTATTCAGAAAATAGGGGAAGTGAAAAAACCAGTACTTCAATAGCTAAAGCAAAATTTAATGAAAAAAATTTAACTTTTAAAAATATTTTTCAAGCAAATCCTCCTATTAATTCTGGGTATCACTTTGGATCAAGATTAGCAATTAAAGATAATTTCTTATTTGCATCAGCTGGTGAAAGAGGAGAAGGAATGATTGCACAAGATCCAACAAAACATCCTGGAAGTATTATTAGAATTAATATTGATGGGAGTATTCCAAAAGATAACCCAAAATTTCTAGACAAATCTGATTGGTTACCAGAAATTTATCAAATAGGAATTAGAAATCCTCAAGGTTTAACTTTATCTCCATTTGATGGAAAAATTTATTTAAGTAACCATGGTGCAAAAGGTGGGGATTGGTTTGGTGAAGCAAAAAAAGGTGAAAATTATGGTTGGAAAATTTTAGGTTGGGGTGGCACAAATTATTCAGGATCTAAAATTGGACCAAAATGGAAACCTGGCTTTACAAAAGCAATTCAATACTGGGTGCCTTCAATAGCTGCAAGTGCAATAACCATTTATAAAGGTAAAGAATTCAGTGAGTGGAATGGACACGCTTTAATTACTTCGCTCAAAGATCAATCTTTAAGAAAATTAATATTTAATGACTTATCAAATGTTAAAGAAGACATCATTTTTAAAAATAAAATAGGAAGAATAAGAGATATACAAGTACATCCTGATAATGGAAAAATTTACTTTTTAGGAAAAGGGGCTTTATGGCTAATGGAAAAAAATTAACAAAAATTTTATATTTTTTAATTGGAATTACTTTTTATAATTGTATTAGTTTAGCAATGGCAGAAAAACCTTATCATCACTTACCAGATGGAACTTTTAGAAATCCTGAAGGATCACCAGTTAGATCAAAGGATGTAAAGTTTTCTTACAAAACATTTACTAAAGAAAAAAAGAAAATAGATATTACTGTCCCAAAAGATCATGTCATTGATAAAAAAATTGTAAAAGAGAATTTAGAAAAATTTAAAGATGATGATTATATTGCTTGGATAGGGCATGCTACATTTTTAATTAAATTAGGTGAAACAACAATTATTACAGACCCAGTTTTTTCAAAAAATGCTGGACCTCTGATATTTGGTCCAAAAAGATATGTTGAGCCAGCTATTCAATTGAAAGAAATTCCAAAAACAGATATATTTCTACTTACCCACAATCATTACGACCACCAGGATATGTCCACTATAAGGGGGTTCCCTTATAAAGATGCAAAGGTTTTACTTCCTCTGAAACTTGGTAAATATTTTAAAAGATACAAAGATGTAAATGAAATGGACTGGTATGACGAAATACAGATTAATAATGATTTAAAGATTACATTGTTACCCGCAGTCCATTGGTCAAAAAGAAGTCTGACTGACACCAATAAAACACTCTGGGGAAATTTTTTAATTGAATATAAAAATAAAAAAATATTTTTCGCATGTGATACTGGATATGGAAATATTTATAAAGATCTTGGTAAAAAATATGGTCCAATTGATTTATCAATGATTAACATTGGAGCATATGATTTTAGACCTATGTTTGAAAAATCAATTTATCATACTACTCCCGAAGAAGCTCTTGAAATTGCACAAGATTTAAAAAGTAAAAAAGTTTTGGGAACACACTGGGGTACATTTGTATTATCATTAGAGCCAATAATGGAACCTCCAGTGAGATTTAAAAGCAGTGCTGAAAAATATGGTTTTAATAAAGAGGATGCTATCGTCTTTAAAATTGGTGAAATTAATTCCCTTAAAAAATTATTGAATTATAATTAACTCTCGAGAATTTTTCTTTTAGCTTTCTCAAATTCTTCTTCGGTGAGAACTCCACTTTTTTTTAAATCATTTAGTTTGTTTAACTCACTACTTAATTTATCTGAATTATCTGAAAATTCTGTTAACTCTTCTTTATCTTCACCCTCAGTTATATTAGGTTTATTATCCGCTTTAGCTCTAAATCCTTTCATTATTGCTGAACCACCTAAATAAATAACAAATGCTAAAGCAGGTAATGCTAATCCAAAAAAAATTATCTTTTCCATAAATTAATCCTCGTCCTCATCTCTCCATCCCTTTTGATACATCAAATAGCCTGCTAGAATTACCGATATCGTACCAGCTACCATCCCAAAATTAAAGCCCATCATTTTTCCATAAAAGTACCAACCTATTTGAGTTGCACCGATTGGAATTACAGTAAGTATGGCCATAATAATAGCTATTCTGTATTCATATGGAGGTTTTTTCATTAAATCACTTTATCAAATGAAAAAACTAAAGAATTAAAAATAAGTTAGTTGAGACAATAATACTTAGTAAAATAAAATTATTATTTTTGAGATCTTTTGAAACAATCAATTGTATTTTTTAACAAACAAGCAATTGTCATAGGTCCTACACCACCAGGAACTGGGGTTAGGGCTTTTGCATTTTTAGAAACTTCATCAAACGCAACATCGCCAACAATGCCTTTATCAGTCTTATTGATGCCTACATCAATTACAATAGTATCTTTTTTAACCCAATCACCTTTAACAAGTTCTGGAATTCCAACTGCTGCAACGATAATATCAGCCTCAAGACATTCAGCTTTTAAATCTTTTGTTCTTGAATGAGTAATAGTTACAGTACAGTTTTCTTTTAATAGAAGTTGGGTCATTGGTTTACCATTTAGATTTGATCTACCAACTACAACTGCTTTTTTACCACTTAAATTTGGTTCTATCTTTTTTATTAACAGATAACATCCTAAAGGAGTACATGGGACTGAGCTCTCATATCCCGAAGATAGATTGCCTACATTCATAGGATGAAATCCATCCACATCTTTTGAAGGATCAATAGCCTCAATTACTTTTTGTTTATCTATATGTTTTGGAAGTGGTAACTGCACCAAAATACCTGAGACTGTAACGTCTTTATTTAATTCTTCTATTTTGTCTAAAACAACTTTTTCCTCTACACTGTCTGGATATTTAATAACCTCTGATTTAAGACCAACTTCATTTGCAGATTTTTCTTTATTTCGAACATATATTTGACTTGGTGTTAAATCTCCTATTAAAATTACAGTCAATCCAGGAACTTTATTATATTTTGTTTTTAAACTAGAAACTTCATTTTTAAGTTCTTCTCTTAAAAGTGCAGCTTCTTTTTTTCCATCAATCAAAATCATAAATATTTAAAATATTATAGGTGCAATGTAGAGCTTCATACACATTTCTATGAACCAAATCAACAAAAGTAAAATTATTGGTGAAATATCTAAAGCACCTAAATTAGGTAAAAATCGTCTAATCCTACTTAAAAAAGGATCAGTTAATCGGTAGGTCAGTTCCAAAATTGAGTAAACAAATCTGTTTTGTGTATTTAAAATGTTAAAAGCGATCAACCAACTTACAATAACATTTACTATTACAACATAAGAATAAAGTTTTAGAATCTGTAAAACTAAATAAAAAATGGCGATCATTTTTTTTCAATGTAGATTGACTGACTTGGAAATGCAAAAGAGGCTTTATTTCTCTCTACAATTTGTTTGATCTCCAATGCTAAACGTTCTTTTACTGATAACCACTCATTCCAATTATCTGTTTTGGTAAAACAACGAACATACATATCTATTGAACTATCAGAAAACTTATCCACTCTGACAGCAATACCGATACTCGTATTAAAATCATCACTTTTATTAATATGTTCTTCTATCTGATTTCTAATAGTTTTTAATTGGTCAACTGAAGTGTCATATTGAAGGGTAATTATCCAACTAATCAACCAATTCGAAGTTTCACTAATATTTATAACCGCATTTTCTGCAAATTGAAAATTTGGGATTATTGCTAAAGATTTATCAAACTTTCTAATTGTTGTAGATCTAAAACCAATTTTTTCTACTATACCTTCAATAATACCATCAACTAAAATCCAATCACCAATCTTAAATCTTTTTTCAACAAGAACTAAAATTCCAGAAATTAAATTCTTAAATAAATCCTGAGCACCCAAAGCTACTGCAACTCCAAATAAACCCAAACCAGCTATTATTGGTCCAATCTTTATGCCCCATAATTCTAAAACTGCTGCTAAACCTAAAATAAAAATAAGTATCTTTAATGATTTGATTATCCATCCAATTAATTCTCTTGTTAAAATTTTATCAAGACCACTTAAAATATAAGAAACTGGTTCAATAATCTGATGAATAACCCAAAAAATTAAAATTGTAATTAAAGTTCTATTTATTGTATCAACAACTTCTCTACCATCAGATGAAAAAGTCATATAATAACTAGCTATAAAAAAACCCAAAACAATTGGTAAAAATCTAGCCGGTCCGACTAACGCATTTACAAATGTATCATCAAGTTTATTTGTAGTTCTTTTTGAAATAATTTCTAATTTTTTGATTATAAGTTTACTTATTAGACCTCTAAAAACTAAAAAAATTAAAAATATTCCAATTCCAATTAATATTTGAAAAATATCTACCCCTAAAATTCCTTTATTCCAGACTGATAAAAAAATTTCTGAAAAATTATTTATTAAATCCATATTTAAATTTTATATAGCAAAAACTCTTCTTCTCCAGGATTAAAAAGAAATATTTTTTTCCATTTAATTTCATTCAATATAGACGATGTTTTTTCACCAATACACATTAAATTAGTATTCATCCAAAGATTTTCCATCTGGTTAATTTTGATAAAATTTAGAAAACTCAAAGCGCTATTTTGTGAATAAAGATAAACAATTTCAGGCAAATTAGATTTTAATTCTTTCACAAAGTTTTCATTAAAAGTTTGATTATGTTTAACCCTGTAATTAATGATTCTCTTAATAAGGTAACCATCTTTTAATAACTGCTGATCTAAATCAAATGAAATTATCTCACCACTAATATAGAGAAGTGGTTTATCTTTTTGCAAATAATTCTGTATGATTAATTCTTTTAAATTAAAAACATTCCCTTCTGCAGCTATTGTATTTTGAAAACCAATACTTCTTGCTTTTTTTTCTGTGGTTCCACCAACGCAAAAACACATAATATTTTTATCTATTTTTTTTGAATCCAAAAATTTAACTGCATTTGCACTTGTAAATATAATTCCTCCATAAGCAGAATAATTAATATTTTCATAATTCTCACTTTCTATTTTCAACAATGGAATGTGAGAAACTTGATGTCCTAATGATTGAAACTTTAAAATCATTTCTGAACAATCTTCCAGAGGTCTAGTTAATAAAATATGCATATTATCTTTTATATGAATTATTTGATTTATTTTTTAAAATTTGACCAATTTCTTTTCCGATTTCTCTAAATTTTTCAATTTTTACAATTTTTTTTTCGTAAAATCTTTTGGAACCATCTAAAGAAAAAAGTTCTGCCTCAACAATAATATTATCTCCATCAATTATAGAATGTGCTCCCACAGCAGTTTCACAATCTCCTTCTAAAACTTTTAAAATATTTCTCTCAGCGTGTGCTCTTTTATAAGTTTCATTATGATTAATTTTTTTTAAAAGAGAAATTATTTCTTTATCATTTTCTCGACATTGAAGGGCAATAATACCTTGCCCGGCACTAGGTATTATTTCTTCAGTCGAAAATATTTCAGTAATTTCATTTTCAAGTTTTAAACACTTTATTCCTGCTGAAGATAAAATTATTGCATCGTAATGGCCTTCTTTTAGTTTTTTAATCCTTGTATCAACATTACCTCTGATAAGTTTACAATTTACATCAGGTTTTATCTTTTTAATTTGAAATTCTCTTCTATATGAAGATGTTCCTACAACTGATTTTGCATCTAATTCCTTTAATTTTTTTTTGTCTCTAGAAATCAAAATTTCTTTGGGGTCACTTCTTTTTAAAAAAGTATCAGTTAATAAACCATCTGTTTCAATAGCTGGTAAATCTTTTAAAGCATGAACTGCTATATCTATACTTTTGTCTTGAAGTTCTTTTTCTATATTACTTGAAAATAAACCTTTGCCACCAAATTCAGATAATCTGACATCTTTTAGCTGATCACCTTTAGTGGTAATTGATTTAATTTCAATATCTTCATCTTTAAGATTTACATTTTGAATAATGGCATCTTTAACCTTTTGTGCATAAAGCAAAGCTAATTTACTGCCTCTAGATCCAATTATAATTTTTTTAGTCATTAATAAATTTATTTCTTTTTTGTATTGAGATTGTACAATTATTAAAAACTATTTGAATGAATAAAAAACCCTTAATTCTAGGAATAGAGTCTAGTTGTGACGAAACAGCTGCATCCATTATATCAGAGAATGGTAAAGGAAATCCAATTGTCTTATCCAATATTGTATCAAGCCAAGTAGATGTTCATAAGGAATTTGGCGGTGTTGTCCCCGAACTAGCTGCTAGATCTCATATAGAAAAAATTGACTGGATAGTCCAAAAAGCTATAGATGATAGTGGAATAAAAATCGAAGATATAGACGCTGTTGCATCAACAGCCGGACCTGGATTAATTGTCTGTCTTTCAGTTGGATTGAGTTTTGGAAAAGCCCTTGCTGGTTCATTAAAAAAACCATTCATAGCGGTTAATCATTTAGAAGGTCATGCTTTAAGTCCTAAATTAAACTCAGAATTAAATTATCCTTATTTACTTTTACTAATTTCAGGAGGTCATTCACAATATTTGAGTGTTAAGAATTTAGGTGAATATAAAAGACTAGGAACGACAATTGATGATGCTATCGGAGAAGCTTTTGATAAAACTGCAAAACTCTTAGGAATAGAATTTCCAGGTGGTCCACAAATAGAAGTTTTGGCAAAAAAAGGAGATCCTGATAGATATAATTTACCAAAACCTATTTTTAACAAGGGTGGTTGTAATTTGTCATTTGCTGGACTTAAGACTGCGGTACTTAAAATCACAAAAGAAATTAAAAACGATCAAGAAAAATTCGATCTTGCAGCATCTTTTCAAAAAACAATAATTGAAATTTTATTTAAAAAAACAAAAATTGCATTTACTGAGTTTGAAAAACAAATTAAACCTAAAGAAAAAAAATTTGTTGTTGCAGGTGGAGTCGCTGCAAATAAAGGAATCAGAAATATGTTAATTAATCTTTGTAAAAAAGAAAAATATAATCCTATTTTCCCACCTATTGAATTATGTGGAGATAACGCAGCGATGATTGCAATGGTAGGATTAGAAAAGTTCAAATTAAAAAAATTTGATAATTTAGATTATCCAGGTAAACCTAGATGGCCTTTAGATGAAAAAGCTGCGTTTCTAAAAGGAGCAGGAGTAAAACTTTAATGAAGAAAAAATTAGGATTAATACAAACAGGCGGTTTAGGTGATATTCATATAGCTCTGCCTATAGCATTGTTTTATCATAAAAAAAATTTTGAAATATATTGGCCAATATTTGAAAACTGGGTTACCCAAATGAAACATTATGTGCCTTGGGTTAATTGGATAGGAATACCAAAAGAGAATAAAGAACACGCCTATAATGAACCAGTAAAAATTTTAGACTCAATGGGAGTAGAAAAAAAAATTCCTTTATATAATTTTTTAGGAACAAAAATCGAATTGTCCAATACTCCATATTTTCCTCATGTAAGTTTTGATAAATACAAATATATTAAAGCTGATGTTCCCTTTTTTTATAAATGGAAACTAAACGAATGTATAAAAAGGGATACTGAAAGAGAAGATGAAATATTTAATAAATTTGTAAGAAATGAAAACTTTGTTGTTACACATTTAAAAGCAAGTATTCATACTGCAGCTTTTGATTTGTCTTTGATCCCAAAAGACTTTCAGATTATTGAAATTAGTGATGATGGTTTTGTGCTTGATTGGTTAAAAATAATTGAAAAAGCCAAAATGTTGTTTATGACAAATAGTGTGATGGCAAATATTACTGAACAATTGAATATTAATAATACCAAATATTACATACCTAGAACCAACATATTTAATAATCCAATATTTATAAATAATTGGATTTGGATTAAAAATCAAAATATAGACCCAAAAACTAATCTCACTGGAATAAAATTTTAATTTTGCATAAATTAAAATAATAAAATATCATTAATTTATGAGCGGCAATGAATTCTTAACTATTTATAGAAATCTATTTCCATTGATGAAAAGACATCTTGATATGCTTACTCTAAGACATTGGGATAAAAAAATTTCTATGTCAAAAAATATATTAAACAAAAGTGGAATGAAATTTTATTCTCAAAATGATGAAGATGGTATTTTAATGGAAATTTTAAATAGAATTAATATCAAACAAGGAAATTTTTTTGAAATTGGTGTATGTGGTGGACTCAAAAACAATGGTACCGAATGTAATACAATAATTTTGCTTATGTTAGGATGGAGCGGTATTTGGATTGATGGGGTAAATATTGATCTTGATTTACCAAAAGAAAGTAAACTAAATTTTTTTAAACAATTTCTTAATAAAGATAACTGCATAAAAACTTTTAATGATGCACTTGAAAAATCAAAAATTAATAAATCTGAAATTAATGTTGTTTCAGTTGATATCGATGGAAATGATTTTTATATCACTGAGTCAATTTTAAAAGAAGGATTCCAACCTGATTGTTTTATAGTTGAATATAATGGTAAATTTCCACCCCCTATTGTCTACAATATGCCATACGATGAAAATTATGTATGGAAAGGAGGTGATGAGCAAGGATGTAGTTTACAATTTTATGTAAACTTTTTTGATAAATTTGGATATAATTTAGTCTGTTGCAACATAACTGGAACAAACGCATTTTTTGTTCATAATAAACACAAAGATAAGTTTAAAGATGTACCAAAAGATATCAAAGATATTTTTTACCCACCAGATTATAATTGGTTTACTCAAATAGGTCACAGTACCTCGGCTAAAACAATAGAACATTTTGCTAAAATCGTAGATAAACCAAAAAAGTAAATTTATTCAAAAATTATGAAATATTGGTTAATGAAATCAGAACCAAATGTATGGTCGATAGACCAACAAGAAAAAGCTGGAAAAAAAGGAGCCACTTGGGATGGTGTCAGGAACTATCAAGCTGCAAAAAATTTGAAAATGATGAAAAAAGGTGATCAATGTTTTTTTTATCATTCAAATATAGGAAAAGAGATTGTGGGTATCGTGAAAGTAATAAAAGAACACTACCTAGACAAAACGGACCAATCTGGTCGGTTTGTAGCAGTTACAGTAAAATTTTTAGAAAAATTAAAAAAACCCATTCCTTTAGAAAAAATTAAAAAAAACAAGGAATTAAGCCACTTATCACTCATAAAACAAAGTAGACTCTCTGTCATGCCTATCGACTCTAAAAGCTGGAAAATTTTAAATAAGATGAGTAAGATTTAAATATAATATTTTATGCCGAAAAAAAAAAGAAAAAATAAATCAAAAAAGAAAACCTCAAAAAAAAGAAAGGTTAAAAAAAGAAAAAAAATAAAAATTAAGACTAAAAAAAAATTGTTTAGAAGCAAAAAGAGACCTAAAACAAAAAATAAAAATACCAAAGAAACTTCATCTCAAGAATTAATTTTCAAAACTAAACCGGAATGGATTAAAAACAGTCTTGCAAGCAAATCACAGTATCAAAATAAATATTCAGAATCTATTAAGAACAATAATGCTTTTTGGAAAAAAGAAGGAAAGCGAATTACGTGGATCAAGCCATATAAAAAAATAAAAGATGTAAAATACAGTAAAAATGATGTTAGAATTAAATGGTATGAGGATGGAACTTTAAATGCTTCTGCAAACTGTATCGATCGACATTTAAAAGATAAAAAGGATAAAACTGCTATTATTTGGGTTGGAGATGATCCAAAAGATACGCAAAAGATATCCTACAAACAATTACACCAAAAAGTTTCAAAAGCTGCAAATGGTCTTAAAAAATTAGGAATTAAAAGAGGTGATAGAGTAACCATTTACTTAACGATGATACCTGAACTAGCAATCTTAATGTTGGCTTGTGCTAGAATCGGTGCAGTACATTCAATAATTTTTGGAGGTTTTTCAGCTGAGTCAATCTCTGGCAGAGTTAACGATTGCGAGTCTGAGTATATTATAACCGCTGATGAAGGTGTAAGAGGGGGAAAAACAATTCCTTTAAAAGCTACTACTGATGAAGCCTTAACTAATTGTCCAAACGTAAAGAAATGTGTAGTCGTAAAAAGAACTGGTAATTATGTTTTTTGGAATAATGAAAGAGATGTTTGGTACCATGAATTAATAAAAGATGTTCCAAATAATTGTGAACCAGAAGAAATGAACGCTGAAGACCCATTATTTATTCTATACACATCTGGATCAACAGGTAAACCAAAAGGAGTTTTACATACCACTGGTGGTTATATGGTTTATGCATCAATGACACATCAATATATCTTCAATTATAAACCTAAAGATATTTATTGGTGCACTGCTGATATAGGTTGGGTTACTGGACATAGTTATATTATATATGGACCACTTTCAAATGGGGCGACAACAATCATGTTTGAAGGGGTACCAAACTATCCTGATAGCTCGAGATGGTGGCAAATTGTCGATAAATTTAAAGTTAATACTTTTTATACTGCACCGACTGCGATAAGAGCTTTGATGAGAGAAGGTGACGAACCAGTAAATAAAACTTCTAGAAAATCATTAAAACTACTGGGAACAGTAGGAGAGCCAATTAATCCAGAGGCTTGGTTATGGTACTACAAAACTGTCGGTAATTCTAAATGCCCAATTGTAGATACTTGGTGGCAAACAGAGACAGGTGGAATATTAATAGCACCTCAAACTGGAGCTATACCACTTAAACCAGGATCAGCAACAAAACCTTTTTATGGCATCAAGCCTGTCCTTGTCGATAAAGATGGCAATGAAATAAAAGGAGCAGGTGAAGGTAGATTATGTATTGCACAATCATGGCCAGGACAAATGAGAACTGTCTATGGTGATCATCAAAGATTTGTAGATACTTATTTTTCACAATTTGATGGTAAATATTTCACTGGTGACGGATGTAAAAGAGACAAAGATGGATATTATTGGATTACAGGAAGAGTAGATGATGTAATTATAGTTTCTGGACATAATCTTGGTACCGCAGAAATTGAAAGTGCATTTGTTGCACATCCAAAAGTTGCTGAAGCTGCGGTGGTTGGATATCCCCACGATATAAAAGGGAACGGTCTTTACTGCTACGTAACTTTAAATGCTGGTGAGATTGAAACTGGTGAACTAGAGAGAGATCTTAAATTGTGGGTAAGAAAACAAATTGGCCCTCTTGCAACACCTGATTTAATTCATTTTTCTCCCGGCTTACCTAAAACAAGATCGGGAAAAATTATGAGAAGGATTTTGAGAAAAATTGCTGCAAATGAACATGATCAATTAGGTGACACAACCACCTTAGCGGATCCAAGTGTTGTAGATAGTTTGGTGGAGAATAGAAAAAATATTTAAAAGTTTATTCTGTCATTAAATTCTTTTTTAACAACATCCCATTTTAAAATAACTGAGTTTAAAACTATTTTACGATCTAATGTTTTAAGTTCATCTGCTATTGGTGCCCACTCATATAATGATAAAGCACTTGGATTAAACGGTAGATCTTTAAAATAATTATCCCAGTTCATATCAAGCAACCTTTTATTGAAATTTTTTTTTGCATACTCAACAATATCTAATGGCATTTTATTTGATACCTCATCATCTAAAATTTTTAAAAAAACTTCTTTTGCTTTATCAATTTCATTATAATTATGATTTACTTTTAAATAAGAAAATGTGAAAAAAGTAAGATCTTGAAGAGCAACAGCATAAATATTCCATTTTGCTAAATTAACAGACCTCATAAATTCATCATTTTCAAAATGAAGAACATATCTTGTGCCCATTCTAGTTTTTAAATAACTATAGAGTGTAACTTGAGATACCCATGCTGATTTGTTTTGAATGAAAGTCTCTAAATCATCTAAAGTTTGAATTTTTTTTTTTGGAATAAATGCTTTAAATAACCCAAATAAATAAATCTTAAAATCATTCCAAGTTAAATCTTTCCAAGTAAGTTTGTATTTTCCCATAAAATAGGCAATTTTCTTAGTTTATAACCTAAAAACTAGCCAAATATGAACAATTTTAACACTTTAAATCTCTTTCATAATGGTTATGGTTTTGGCCAGTTATAACTAAAAAGAGAGAGGTATATATGTCAAAACAAGCACAACACTGGGAAAAAACCAGGGGATTGCTATTTGTTACATTAGCAATTTGGTTTGTATTCTCAATGGGTATCTTCCTTTTTGGAGCAGAGATGAACGAAGTTACGGGACCATTTGGTTATCCGTTAACTTATTGGTTCACTTGTCAAGGTTCTCTTGCAATTTTCGTAATCCTAATTTTCTGGTTTTCGAATAGACAAGAAAAAATTGATGAAGAGTTCGGCTTCAGTGAGAGAGGAGACGACTAATGATTAAAGGTAATTTTATAGACAATCTGCCTAAAGTTTATGGAATCTATACTGGAGGATTTATAGGTTTCATAATCATTATGGCAATTGCAGAGCAGATGGGTATGACGGCTAAAGCAATTGGTATTGCTTTCGTAGCGTTCACAGTAGCCATCTACGCTATAATTGGTTATCTATCACGTACAGCTCAAGCAGACGCTTATTACGTAGCTGGAAGACAAGTACCAACCGTGTTCAATGGAATGGCGACAGCAGCAGACTGGATGTCTGGTGCATCGTTTGTTGCAATGGCAGGTGGTATTTACTTCAAAGGCTATGGTTACATGGCACTACTTGTTGGTTGGACTGGTGGATATGTGTTGGTTGCATCTTTATTAGCACCATACCTAAGAAAATTTGGCTGTTACACAGTTCCAGATTTTATTGGTACAAGATACGGTGGTAATTTAGCTAGATTTTGCGCAGTTGTAGTTTTAACTGTTGCATCATTTACTTATGTGACTGCACAAATTAACGCGACTGGAACTATTGCATCTGTTGCTTTAGATATTCCATTTCAATACGCTGTCTATGTTGGATTAGTAAGTATCTTACTATGTTCAATGTTAGGTGGTATGAGAGGAGTAACTTGGACACAAGTTGCACAGTACATCGTGTTGATTATAGCTTATTTACTTCCAGTATTCTGGATCAGTAACAAAATAGGTGCGGGTTTCTTCCCACACTTTATGTTGGCTGATGAAGTAGCTAGAATTGGTGAACTAGAACAGCAGTTTGGTTTTGTAGCAAATTCTAAAGAGAATCTTGCAATGGTGCCAAAAGGCTTAGCTGGAATAACTAAAGCTCACTCAGCAGTTAATGCTACACCTTGGGCATTTATTTCGTTAGCACTAGCGATGATGATGGGAACAGCTTCATTGCCACACGTGATGATGAGATATTTCACTACTCCAAGTGTAAAAGCAGCTAGAAAATCTGTAGGTTGGTCAGTATTTTTCATCTTCCTACTTTATTCTTCTGCACCAATGTTAGCGACACTGTCTAAATTAGCATTGATTGATCCATCACTACCAACTGGTATTATCGGTAAATCGGTGTCTGAAGTTCAAGCAATAGATTGGTATCAAAACTGGAACCAAGCTAATCTGATGTTTATCAGCGACTTTAACGGAAATGGAACTGTTGAATTAAACGAGTTCTTCATGGGTGGTAAAGCCGTTGTATTAGCAACACCAGAAATAGCTGGATTACCATATGTAATCTCAGGTCTAGTTGCAGCCGGTGGTATGGCAGCTGCCATGTCAACAGCGGATGGTTTAATTCTAGCAATTGCAAACGCTATATCACATGATGTTTACTATAAGATCATTGATCCAAAAGCGGAAACTGCAAAAAGACTAGTTGTTGCAAGGGTACTACTTGTAGTAATTGGTTTTGCTGGAGCAACAATCGCAGCTATGGAGATCCAAGGTATCTTAGGTTCAGTTATCTGGGCTTTTGACTTTGCGATGTCTGGTTTATTCTTCCCACTTGTACTAGGTGTATGGTGGAGTAGAGCTAACAGAGAAGGTGCAATAGCTGGTATGGTTCTAGGATTACTTTCAGGATTAGGTTACCTAATTTGGGTACGTAATGGTGGAAGTGGATTCTTGGGTATCACACAGTTAACTTTTGGTATCTTCGGATCAGCTGTTAGTTTAGTTGCTATGGTAGTTGTAAGTTTAGCGACTTCAGCTCCAAATGCTGCTACACAAAGAATGGTTGATGAGTGTCGTATACCTTCAGGTAAATCGATACTTGGAAAACAACACTAAATAATCTTATTAAGGGGCGATTAATTTCGCCCCTTTTAATTTCTCAAAATTTCCAATATAAATTTTAAATGTCAGCTAACTTTCATCCTTTAGTTTATATAATCGATTATATTCTTGGAGTAATCATGTGGACCTTAATTGGAAGAGTGGCGAT
>CACDUS010000012.1 GCA_902555945.1 uncultured Pelagibacteraceae bacterium
TTTAATATCACTACCAAGAATTAAAAAAAACTCTCAAATGGATTTTTTAAATTGGTCTACAGATGATCCTCTAGAAATAAACAACTATGGGATTCCAGAGCCAACTTCTAACAAGATTCAACTTCCTGATATCTTATTAGTGCCTATTGTGGCTTATGATAAAGATTGTAATAGAGTAGGATATGGTGGAGGATTTTACGATAGATATATAAAAAAGATAAATAAAATTAAAAAAATAATAACCATCGGATTAGCTTATTCATTTCAAGAAGTAAAAAAAATATCAATTAATAAACATGATATGAAATTAGATTTTATCATTACTGAGAAAAGCACTTAAATGAAAATATTATTTTTAGGTGACGTTGTAGGAATTTCTGGATGTTCAAAATTAACAAACAATCTTTTAGACCAAATTAGAATTAATAAAATTGATTTTGTGATAGTTAATGGAGAAAATGCAGATAAAACTGGTGTTGGTTTAACAAAAGAAATTTGTAATGATTTTTTTAATTGTGGTGTTGATGTAATTACAACAGGTAATCATGTTTGGGATCAAAAAGATATAATGAAGTATATTGATGAGGAAAATAGATTACTTAGGCCGCACAATTTATTTGAACCCGCTCCAGGGAAAGGCTTTCAGATTTATACAACTCAAAAAGATATAAAAGTTGGAGTTTTAAATTTAATGGGAAATATATTCATGAAAAAATGTGATGATGTTTTTGAAACATCAAAAAAATTTCTAGATAAATACAAATTAAAAAAAGATTATGATATTCTAATAGTTGATTTTCATGGAGAACTCACAAGCGAAAAAAATGCTTTAGGACATTTTTTTGATGGTAATGCAACACTTGTAGTTGGAACACATACTCATATTCCAACTAATGATGCAAGAGTTTTAAATAAAGGTACAGGATATCAAACAGATGCAGGTATGTGTGGAGATTATGATTCTGTTATTGGAATGAATAAAGAAAATTCATTAAACAGATTTATGAAAAAAGATTCTATTAAACATTTTCCAGCAATAGGTGAAGGTACTTTGAGTGGTGTTATGGTAGACTGTAACTTAGAAACTGGCTTAGCTGATAACATAAAAAGTTATATCTTTGGAAGTCAGTTAAACAATACTTAGTATATTTATGGCAGGACATTCGCATTGGGCAGGGATAAAGCATAAAAAAGGTAAAGCTGATAAACAGAGGTCTAAAATTTTTTCAAAGTTATCTAAAGAGATTACTGTTGCTGCAAAGATGGGTGATAAAGATCCTGCAATGAATCCTAGACTCAGATCTGCTATTCAAGCAGCTAGATCAGCAAATATGCCAAAAGAAAATATTGAGAGAGCGGTCGATAGGTCATCAATGAATAATGAATCAAATTTTGAAAATTTAAGATATGAGGGTTTTGGACCTGAAAAAGTTGCAGTTATAATTGAAGCATTAACTGATAATAAAAATAGAACAGCATCTAAAATTAGAACTATTTTTCAAAAAGCAGGAGGTGGTTTGGGGACACAAGGGTCAGCTTCGCATAATTTTAACCAAACAGGCGTTATTAAGATTGAAAAAAAAGAGGTTTCAGATGATCGTATTTTTGAGCTAGCTATTGAGTCTGGAGCTAGTGAGTGCAAATCAAATGAAAATTATCATGAAATTCATTGTTCGGTAAATGAGATTTATAATGTTAAAAAAGAACTAGAAAAAGAAATAAGAAATTTTATTTCTACGGAGATTGAATGGATGCCAATTAACAGTGTTAAAATTTCAAAAGAAAAAAATGATGATCTGATTAGTTTTTTACAAACTTTAGAGGATGATGATGATATACAAAATGTTTATTCAAATGCAGAATTCAGTATATAAATTATGTTAGTAATTGGTATAGACCCCGGCATTTCTGGATCAATTTGTTTTTTTGAAAATGGTAAAATCCTTGAAGTTATAGAAATGCCAACCATGATTGATGGAAAAAAAAACAAAAAACAGGTCAATGGAGCTCAAATGTTTAATGAGATAATAAAAAAATTGAATAAAGACAAAAATCAAGATGTAAGAGTTGTCGTTGAACATGTGTCAGCAATGCCTGGGCAAGGTGTAACTAGTATGTTTAATTTTGGTCAATCATTTGGAATTATTAAAGGAATTTGTGCAGCTATGCAGTTACCAATTTATTTTGTTAGACCTGCAAAATGGAAAAAATATTTTAATCTTATAAATTCTGAAAAAGATGCAAGCAGGACAAGAGCTATTGAAATATTTCCTTATTTTTCATCACATTTATCAAAAAAAAAGGATTCTAATAAAGCGGATGCTATCTTAATTGCTAGTTTTTATTATGAAACTTATAAAAAAGAGGATTAATTACTAATTATTTTAAAGACAAAATCATGACACATTTACGTGTGAGAAGGTGCTATGGAAGCTGATATCTCTACTCAAGCTGTTGGTCTTGCCTCTAGTGCAGACTTTTCACTAATGAATCTTTTTATTCGTGCTGATATAATAGTAAAATCAGTAATTATATTACTTATTGCATGTTCTATTTATTCATGGGCTGTAATAATAGAAAAAATTAGATTATTTAAACAAATAAATAAATCTACAGAAGAATTTGAAACAAAATTTTGGAATTCAAAATCAGCTGAGTCATTTTACAATAATCTACCGGCCAACATACAGGATCCAATGGCATTAGTTTTTAAAGATGCTATGCAGAGTTTATTAAAAAAAAGATCAAGAACAGATATTAATAGTCGAATGACAACTATGTTAGAGACAGGTATTGAAAAACAAATCTCAAAAATAAGTAAAGGATTTACTTTTTTAGCAACCGTGGGTTCAACTGCACCCTTTATTGGTTTATTCGGAACAGTTTGGGGAATAATGAATTCGTTTCAATCAATAGCTATTTCAAGAAATACAAGTCTTGCAATTGTTGCACCCGGTATTGCCGAAGCACTTTTTGCAACTGCTTTGGGTTTACTTGCGGCTATTCCTGCAGTAGTTGCATATAATAAATTCAATAATGATACTATAAAGTATAATCAAAAGTTAGAAAATTTCTCAAAAAGATTTTTAACAATAATTTAAAAATGGCTTTTAAATTTAATCGTCCATCGAAAGAGCCTATGAGTGAAATCAATGTTACGCCATTTGTTGATGTTATGTTGGTGCTTTTAATAATATTCATGGTAACAGCTCCATTATTAACAGTTGGTGTTCAAGTAGACCTACCAGAAAGCTCTGCGGATTCTCTTCCTGAGGAAACAGAACCACTTACTTTGACGATAAATTCTAAAGGTGAAATCTTTATTCAAGAGTCAAAAGTAGAGTATGAAAAAATAATTGCAAAAGTCTTAGCAGTTTCAAAAAATAGAACTGATACAAGAATTTATGTAAGAGGTGATAAAACAATTAATTATGGAAGAGTATTGGAAATAATGGGTTTATTGTCAGGGTCTGGTTTTACAAAAGTAGCACTTATATCTGAACCTTACAAAGAAAGGTAAATAGGGTGAATAGAAGTATAATAATCTCTTCTGTTTTACACTTAATATTAGTAATGATTACAGCAATGAGTCTACCTTTTTTAGCAAAAAAACCAATCGATCTTCCCCCAATTGTTTCTGTTGAGCTGATACAAATCACAGATAAAACAAATATTCCATTTGCTCCAAAGGCAAAAAAAACTATCGAAAAAATTAAAGAGAAAGAAAAAAAATTAGTTTCAGAGCAAGCTCCACCGAAAAAAGTTAAAAAAATCAAACCTGACTCAGTTCCAATGCCAGAGGATAATGTTAAAAAAGTTGAAAAAATTAAAGAAGATAAACAAAATCCTGAAAAAATTGATAATGAAGTAAAACAAGTGTCTGAGTTTGAAAAAGATGAATTATTTGACCCAAATAACATAGCAGCTTTAATTGACAAATCTAAAGTTGAAAGTGCAGAAACAAACAATAAAACTAATAAAGTTACACAAGATCAACAAAAGAGTGTAGATATTTCAGGTCTATCACTGAGTGAAGAAGATGCTTTAAAGGCACAAATTTTTGGTTGTTGGAGTATCCCATTGGGGTTACCGTATAATGAAAATTTGTTGGTAAGAATTAAACTTCAATTAAATCCAGATGGCACTGTATCACAATCTGAAATTTTAGATCATGCAAGAATGAATAAACCTGGTCAAGGTTTTTATAAAGTTTTAGCTGAAAGTGCTTTAAGGGCTATTAAATTATGTCAACCTTTAAGAGTACCTACAACTGGCTATGAAAGATGGAAAGAATTACAATTAAATTTTGATGCAAGAGAGATGTTAGAAGGGTAATATATTTTTATGTTTAGAATTTTTTTATTTTTATTGGCTCTACAAGTTAATGCATTAGCTTTAATTGAGGTAGATATTACTAGAGGAAATTTAAACCCTCTTCCTATTGCTGTATCACCATTATCTATAGATGATACTTCAAGAAAAAATTTTGAAAAGATACTTAAAAAAAAGAATATAGGATTAGAGATTTCAAGTGTTGTAGAAAAAAATTTAAAAACATCAGGATTGTTTAATCCCTTAAACAAAGAGGCTTTTTTACAAGCACCAGATATTGCAAATTTAAAACCAAGATTTGAAGATTGGAGTTTAATAAAAGCACAAGCCTTAATTACAGGAAAGGTGAGTTATGTTGATGAAAAACTGAGGGTAGAATTTAGGTTATGGGATGTTCTTGCAGGTAAGGAAATGATGGCACTTGCATTTACTACAGTTCCAAATAATTGGAGAAGAGTTGGTCATATAATAACAGACAAAGTATATGAAAGATTGACTGGTGAGAAAGGTTATTTTGATACAAGAATAATATATGTTGCTGAAGAAGGACCTAAAACAAGAAGAATTAAAAAATTAGCAATTATGGATCAAGATGGAGCTAATAATAAATTTTTAACTTTAGGAAATGAATTAGTGTTGACACCTAGATTTAATCCAACAAGTCAGATGGTAACTTATTTATCTTATTTTAGAAACTTACCAAGAGTTTATCTTTTAGATATTGAAACAGGATTGCAAGAGGTTGTTGGAGATTTTCCAGGAATGACTTTTGCGCCAAGATTTTCACCAGATGGAAAAAAAATTATCATGAGTTTTGCTAGAGATGGAAATTCAGATATTTACACTATGGATTTAGAAAATAGGATTGTCGAAAAAATTACTGATCATCCATCAATTGATACATCGCCATCATATTCACCAGATGGAAATTATATTTGTTTTAATTCTGACAGGAGCGGTTATCAACAAATTTACATAATGAAAAAGGATGGAACTAATGTGAAAAGAATTTCATTTGGCAAAGGTTTGTATGGAACTCCAGTTTGGTCGCCGAGAGGTGATTTGATTGCATTTACAAAATTACATAAAGGAAAATTTTATATTGGTGTTATGAGAACAGATGGTAGTGGAGAAAGACTATTAACTGAAAATTTTTACCAGGAAGCACCTTCTTGGTCTCCGAATGGTAGAGTTCTTATATTTTACAGAGAAACAAAAACTGATGATAAAGGAGAGGGTTTTTCTGCAAAATTGTGGTCAATTGATTTAACAGGATATAACGAGAGGTTGGTGGACACCCCAACTGATGCTTCAGACCCATCATGGTCATCTTTATTAAGCAATTAACTCAAAATATCTTGATTTTTTATCTTGAAACATCTAATTAGTTATGAAAAAGTTAAGTATAAGAAATATTGATCAAGGAGAAATAATGAAATTATACAAAATTCTAAAAAACACTTTTTTAGTAATCGTTGCTTGTTTGGCATTATCTGCATGTGCGACTTCAAAAAAATCAACTGGCCAAATGCAAGGTGACGTTTATACTGGAACAGATACTGTGGAATATTTAGCTTCAGGTGTTCCTGACAGAGTATTCTTTGCAACAAATGAGTCTGTATTAACAACTGCTTCGAGAGAAACTTTAAGAAAACAGGCAGCTTGGTTAAGAAAAAATTCTAATATCACAATTGTTCTTGAGGGACATGCCGATGAAAGAGGAACAAGAGAATATAACTTGGCACTTGGCGAAAGAAGAGCAAACGCTGCAAAAGATTATTTAATGACATATGGAATTTCTTCTGACAGGATTTCTGTTTTAAGTTATGGAAAAGAAAGACCTGTAGATTCAGGATCAAATCCATTAGCTTGGTCTAAAAATAGAAGATCAGTAACAGTAAAAGCAAATTAATATTTAAATTTTAAAGACCCTTAAACTTTTTAAAAGGTTTAAGGGTCTTTTTTTCGCCATTATTTTAATCATATTTGAATTATGAAATTTATTTCTAAAAATTTAAATATTAAAATTTTTTTAATTATTAATTTTTTCTTTTTTAACTATTCTTTGGCAGATAATCATAATATTTATGAAACTTTAGAACAAATTCAAAAAGATATTCAAACTCTAGAAAAAGCTGTTTATTCGGGTTCCGCTGGTAATAGTAATAATGAATTAAATGTTTCAGATTTATCATCTATAAGTAATTCTGAAGATGCTTTAACTAGACATCTATTAAAATTAACTGAAATTGAAAACCAATTTCAACAACTTACAAATAAATTTGAAGAAATAAATTTTAAATTAGATAAATTATCTAATAGAATGTCTAAAGTTCAATCAGACAATCAAATTAGATTTCAAGATATAGAAACAGCATTATCTTCTGATGAAAATTTAAAATTATTAACAAAAAAAAATACAAAAAATAGTAATGAAATTTTACCAGGGAGTTCGAAACCACAAGAATTAGGTTCAATTTCTTATAAAGATACTAATACAAATGAATCTAAGCAACAAACTCAATCAATAGATACTACAGCTACAATCGTTACAGAAACCTTTCAATCAGAAGAAAAAATTTTACCTAATGATACTCCAGAAAAACAATATAATTTTGCTACTAGTCTTTTAAAGGTTGGAGATTATTCAACAGCAGAAAGAGCATTCAGAGAATTTGTTAATACAAACCCTGAACATGATTTAGCTGGAAATGCACAATATTGGTATGCTGAAACATTTAGAATAAGACAGCTTTACACTGATGCAGCTTCTGCCTATCTTGAAGGTTATCAAAAATATCCAAAAGGTGAAAAAGCTCCTATAAATTTATTAAAGCTCGGTGTATCAATGGTACAAATTGGAGAAAAGGATCAGGGTTGTAAAATGATAAATGGGGTTCAAAAACAATATCCAGAAGCAAATCAATCTGTGATACAAAAAGCAAAATATGAGTCTCAAAAATTCGAGTGCAAAAATCAAAATTCCTAAATTTTTAAAAAATAAAAGAATAAACAAAATTTACAAAAAATTTGAAAATTCATTGAATTTAAATAAAAGTTTTGCTGTTGCTGTTTCTGGTGGACCAGATAGCTTAGCATTAGCTTTTTTAGCCAAAATTTATTCAATTAAGAAAAAAATCCCATCCAAATTTTTTATTGTCGATCATAGGCTTAGACCCGAGTCAAAAGATGAGGCTAAACTTGTTAAAGATATTTTAAAACGTTATTCAATAAATGCCGAAGTTTTATCTTGGAAAGGAATTAAACCATCTAAAAATATACAATCAATAGCAAGAAAAAAAAGATATGAGTTGTTATATATTAGATGCAACAAGTCTAAAATTTACAATATTTTATTTGGTCATCATTTAGATGACTTAATTGAAAATTTTTTTATAAGATTGGTCAGAGGCAGTGGATTAAAAGGTTTAATTTCTCTTGATGTCAAAAGCAAATTTAAAGATTTGAATGTAGTAAGACCTTTATTGAGTCAGAAAAAAGAAGACCTAATTTTTTTGTCAAAATATGTATTTAATTTTTTTGTTGATGATCCCTCAAATATTGATGAAAAATATAAAAGGACAAGAATTAGAAAAATGATTGATGAATTGAAAAAAAATGGATTGGATAAAGAAAAATTGTTACAAACAATTAAAAATTTGAAATATTCAAATGACGTAGTGGATTTTTATGTAAATAAGAATTTAGATAAAAATATGATTTATTTAGAAAAAAAAAATGAATTAATTCTAAACAAAAATTTTTTTATTCAATCTTATGAGGTTGTATTTAGGTCATTATCAGATTGCCTAAGAATGGTTGGAAAAAAGTATTATCCAGTAAGAGGCAAAAAGCTGGATAAGATCATTTCAGATATTAAAGATGATAGGTTATTTAGAGTAACTTTGGGTGGATGTATTGTGGAAAAGGTTAATCAAACAATAATTATCTCAAAAGAACATTAAATTGTCACATCATAAGGTTAATTTGGCACTTGTTTATTAGATAATAATTCTTATTTTATAACTATGAATATAAAAAACATTGCTATGTGGGCTATAATAGTTTTTTTAACTATTGGCCTTTACAATATGTTTAAAAATCCTCAATCCAATGTTAGAGGAGGAAATCAAATTATATTTTCTGATTTTTTAACTTCTGTTGATAATGGAGAAGTTTTAAAAGTTGAAATCCAAGGAAATAATATAAAAGGAGTTTTTTCTAATGGAAACAATTTTACTACTTATGCTCCAAATGATCCAAATCTAATTGAAAAACTCTCTGAAAAAGGTGTTAGTATTTCCGCTGCACCACTAGATGAAAAAATGCCTTCCTTGTTTGGTGTACTTCTTTCATGGTTTCCAATGTTGTTGTTAATTGCAGTTTGGATTTTCTTCATGAGACAAATGCAGGGTGGTAAAGGTGGAGCGATGGGTTTTGGTAGATCAAAAGCTAAAATGATGAATGAATTAAAAGGTAAGGTAACTTTCAATGATGTTGCTGGTGTTGAAGAAGCAAAAGAAGAGGTTGAGGAAATAGTTGAATTTTTAAAAGATCCAAAAAAATTTAGTAGACTTGGTGGAAAAATTCCAAGAGGAGCATTATTAGTTGGACCTCCAGGCACAGGAAAAACATTATTAGCAAGAGCAATAGCAGGTGAAGCAGGCGTTCCTTTCTTTACAATTTCAGGATCTGATTTTGTTGAAATGTTTGTGGGAGTTGGAGCTTCTAGAGTTAGAGATATGTTTGAACAAGGAAAAAAAAATTCACCTTGTATAATTTTTATTGATGAAATAGATGCAGTAGGAAGAAGCAGAGGTGCAGGCTTAGGTGGTGGAAATGATGAAAGAGAACAAACATTAAATCAGTTATTAGTTGAAATGGATGGTTTTGATACAAATGAGGGTGTTATTATCATTGCAGCAACAAATAGACCTGATGTCTTAGATCCAGCTTTGTTAAGACCTGGTAGATTTGATAGACAAGTTGTAGTTTCTAACCCTGATATAATTGGAAGAGAGAAAATTTTAAAAGTCCATGTTAAAAAGATTAAGATGGCACCGGATGTTAATTTAAGAATAATAGCAAGAGGAACTCCAGGATTTTCAGGAGCAGATCTAGCAAATTTGGTTAATGAAGCAGCATTGCTTGCTGCAAGAAAAAATAAAAGAATCGTTACACTCAATGAATTCGAAGAAGCAAAAGACAAAGTGATGATGGGTTCAGAGAGAAGATCGATGGTTATGAGTGAAGAAGAAAAAACTTTAACAGCATACCATGAGGCAGGTCATGCAATAGTTACAATAAATGAAAGTGCAGCTTACCCAATACATAAAGCTACGATTATACCAAGAGGTAGAGCACTGGGAATGGTTATGCAACTACCAGAAAGAGATGAGTTGTCACAAACTAGAGAACAATTACATGCTCAACTTGCAATTGCTATGGGTGGTAGAGTTGCAGAAGAGATTATATTTGGTGAAGATAAAGTTACAACTGGAGCAGCTAGTGATATTGAGCAAGCAACTAAAAGAGCAAGAGCAATGGTAATGAGAGCGGGTTTAAGTAAAGAACTTGGTCCGGTTGCTTATGGTGAAAATGAGGAAGAGGTATTTCTTGGAAGATCAGTGGCAAGGCAACAAAATATGTCTGAGGAGACAGCTAGAAAAGTGGACTCCGAGATTAGAAAGATAGTCGATAAAGGCTATGAAAGAGCTAGAAAAGTTTTGACTGAAAAAATAGATGATCTACATAAACTTGCAAAAGCGCTATTAACATATGAAACTTTGACAGGTGAAGAAATAGAGAACTTAATAAATAAAAATATTTACCCAGCTGATAAACAAGACCTTAAAATTGAAGATGATAAAGGATCAGCTTTAAGTGCTTTAGGTTTAAAGCCAAAAATTGTTCATTAATATTTAATGATAAAATATTACACTAGAGCGTGTAATTTTTATTATGGTCCAATTTCAATAAAAAAAGTCAAAAAAAATCAATCCATTCCACTACATGGTAACAAATTAGTCTCTTTTGATACAATTGAAATTTTTACAAGAAAAAATGTTAAAAGAGTTAATATTAAAAAAATTCATAATATTAAAGGTGAAATTAAAAAAAAAATCTTAAATGATATAAAAAATATTTCAAAAAAAAAAAAGTTTAAAGGTTTAAAATTTTCTCACACTTCAATTATAATGGGTGTATTAAATTTAACACCAGATAGTTTTTCTGATGGAGGTAAATTTAATAAAAAAAGTTTTGCTGTTAGACATGCAAAAAAATTATTTAGAGAGGGATGTGATATTTTAGATATTGGTGGAGAAGCTACAAATCCAGGATCAAAAGAAGTGGATGCAAACAGTGAATGGAAAAGAATTTTTCCAACTTTATTAAAATTAAAAAAATTAAAAAAATTTATTTCATTAGATACCAGAAAAAGCATCATAATGAAAAAAGGTATTCAAAATAAAATAAATTTAGTTAATGATGTATCTGGTCTCAACTACGATCCTGATACTATTGATATTTTAAAAAAAACAAAAATTCCATTTGTGATTCATCATATGCAAGGCAATCCTAAGACAATGCAAAATAATCCAAAATATAAAAATGTAGTTTTAGATATTTATGATTTCTTCGAAAATAAAATAAAATATATAAGATCAAAAGGTATTAAACATAATAATATTATTTTAGATCCTGGGATAGGATTTGGTAAAAACTTGAAACATAATATTACTATTTTAAGAAACATTTCTATTTTTCATTCACTTGGATTTCCTGTAATGTTGGGTATTTCAAGAAAAAGATTTATTAAGAGTTTATCTGGAATAAATGATAGCAAAGAGAGATTGGGAGGAACTATATCATCTAGTTTATTAGCAATTATGCAAGGAGTTCAAATTTTAAGAGTTCATGATGTAAATGAAATAAATCAAAGTATAAAAGTTTTAAATTCTTTAAAATTCTAAAATGTCAAAAAAATATTTTGGTACTGATGGAATAAGAGGCCGTGTAAATAAAAACAAAATTAATGGAGAAATGTTTTTTAAATTTGGTCTTGCAGCAGGAACTTATTTTAAAAATCAAAGAAAGATAAAACAAACAGCAATTATTGCCAAAGATACCAGATTATCAGGATATACTTTAGAACCTGCATTAGTATCTGGATTAACATCCGCAGGAATGCATGTTTATACTCTTGGTCCTTTGCCTACCAATGGACTTGCAATGTTGACAAAAAGGATGAGGGCAAATATGGGGATTATGATTACTGCATCTCACAATCCATTTTACGATAATGGTTTAAAATTATTTGGACCGGATGGATTAAAATTATCGGATAAAATTGAAAAGAAAATAGAAAAATTGATTGAGTCAAAAATTATAAAAAATCTTTCAGAACCTGAAATTTTAGGTAGAGTAAAAAGATTAGAGGATGCGAATGATAGATATATTAAAATTTTAAGAAATAATTTTCCAAAAGACTTCAATTTAAGAGGAATGAAAATTGCAATAGATTGTGCAAATGGAGCTGGTTACAAATCTGGACCAAAACTTTTAAGGAATTTAGGAGCAAAAGTTTACGAATTTGGAACATCTCCAAACGGATTTAATATAAATGACAATTGTGGATCGACCTTCCCAAATAAAATAAAATTTTTAGTTAAAAAATACAAAGCACAATTAGGTATATCTTTAGATGGTGATGCTGATAGAATAATTATATCTGATGAAAAAGGAACAATTGTTGACGGAGATCAAATTATTGCAATGTTAGCAAAAAGATGGAAAAGAAAAAAAATTTTAAAAGGTGGTGTAATAGGAACTCTCATGTCAAATTATGGTCTTCAAAAATATTTCAAGAATCACAAAATAAAATTTATAAGAGCCAATGTTGGGGATAGATATGTTAAAGAAAAAATGCAAAAAAATAATTTTAATTTGGGCGGTGAACAATCAGGACATATAATACTAGGAAAATTTGCTACTACTGGTGACGGATTGTTAGTTGCTTTAGAAATTTTATTTTCAATGAGAAAAGGTAAAAAAGCCAGCGAAATATTTGATACTTTTAAACCAACACCTCAGATACTAGAAAATATTAAAGTTAAAGATAAATCTATAATTAATTCAAAAAAATGCAGAATTGCTATTAAGAAATCTGAAAAATTAATAAAGAATCAAGGAAGAATGCTCATAAGAAAATCAGGAACAGAACCAAAAATAAGAATTATGGGAGAATCTAATAATATTTTATTATTAAAAAAATGTATTAATATTGTTAAGAAATCAATCAAATAAATTGAAACTAAAATCAAAAATATTGATAATTGCAGGCTCAGACTCATCTGGAGGAGCTGGTATTCAAGCTGATATCAAAACAGTCACAAGTCTTGGTTCTTTTGCTTTAACAGCGATCACAGCAGTAACTGTTCAAAACACTAAAGGAGTAAAATCAGTTGTGTCTATACCCCCTAATGAAATAAAAAATCAGATAATCTATTCAGCTAAAGATATAAAACCAGATGCAATAAAAATTGGTATGTTGCAAAATAAATCAGTAATAAGAAATGTTTTAGATGGATTGAAATTATTAAAGATAAAAAAAATAGTTTTAGACCCAGTAATGGTTGCCAAAGGAGGAGCTAACTTAATTAATGAGTCTGCTATAAAAATATTAAAAAAAGAGCTTTTACCTCAAGTAAGTTTGATTACGCCAAACATTCCAGAAGCTGAAGTTTTAACAGGTATTAAGATTATAAACAAAGAAGATATGATATTTGCAGCAAATAAATTAATCAACTTAGGAGCTAAAAATGTTTTAATTAAAGGTGGACATTTAAAAACGGAAAAAGTCCAAGATGTTTTTTTTAATAAGTCTGATTTAAAAATTTTTATTAGCCCAAGATATAAAACTAAAAACACTCATGGAACTGGTTGTACATTATCGAGTGCAATCACTACTTTTTTTTCTTGTGGAAAAAGTCTTAAGAGAGCTTGTGAGTTAGGAATTAAATATGTTAATTTAGCTATATTAACAAATCCTAATTATGGAAAAGGTCATGGTCCAATTAATCATTTAAACTCAGTTGTAATTAAAAATAGATTTAAATAATGAAAAATATAGTAGTAGTCGGATCTCAATGGGGAGATGAGGGAAAAGGTAAGATTGTAGACTGGCTATCAGAGCAAGCAGATGTTGTTGTAAGATTTCAAGGTGGACATAACGCTGGTCATACCTTGGTTATTGATGGAATTACTTATAAACTTCGATTACTGCCATCAGGAATAGTTAGAAAAAATAAAATTTCAATTATTGGAAATGGAGTAGTAGTTGATCCATGGGCTTTGCTTGAAGAAATAAAAGAAATTAAATCCAAAGGTGTTAATATAGACACTGGTAATTTGATAATATCTGAATCTGCAAATTTGATTCTCCCTTTTCATAGAGAAATGGATGAAATAAGAGAAGATGCTGCTGGCAAAGGAAAAATAGGAACAACTAGACGTGGTATTGGTCCAGCTTATGAAGATAAAGTTGGAAGAAGATCAATAAGAGTTATGGATTTAAGGTCAGAAAAAAATCTTGATCAAAGACTAGAGTCAGTTTTATTACACCATAATGCAATAAGAAAAGGATTAAGTAAAAAAATTTTTGAAAAAGATCAATTGAAAAAAGATTTATTAAATATTGCTCCTGAAATTTTAAAGTTTTCTCAACCAGTTTGGCTCAAGATTGACGAATTTAAAAAACAAAAAAAAAGAATATTATTTGAAGGTGCTCAAGGCATTTTATTAGATGTAGATCATGGAACATATCCATTTGTAACCTCATCTAATACAGTTGCTTCAAGTGCGGCTACAGGAACTGGTTGTGGTCCAAATTCAATTAATTATGTCTTAGGAATAACAAAAGCATATACAACTAGAGTGGGAGAGGGTCCCTTTCCAACGGAGCTAGAAGATGATATTGGAGAATTGTTAGGAACAAGAGGTAAAGAATTTGGAACTGTAACTAGTCGAAAGAGAAGATGTGGATGGTTTGATGGTGTTTTGGTTAGACAAACAATTAAGGTTTCAGGAATTGATGGTATTGCACTAACTAAGCTAGATGTTTTAGATGAATTGGATGAAATTAAAATGTGTATAAAATACGAGTTAGATGGTGAAAAAATTGATTACTTGCCGGCTTCAGTAGAGGATCAGCTGAAGATTAGACCTATTTACAAATCGTTTCCAGGATGGAAAGAGTCTACAAAAGGAATAAAAAATTTTGATAATCTTCCAGATAATGCAAAAAATTACGTCTACGCACTTGAAGATTTTATAGAAACTAAAATATCTAGTATTTCAACAAGTCCAGAACGGGAAGATACAATATTAATTGAAAATCCTTTCGAAATTTAATTTACAGGCAATAAATTTTTAGACTTAGCTAGAAGCAACATGTGTTTTTGGAGTTTTTCAAAAGCTTTATTTTCAATTTGTCTTACACGTTCTCGACTAATTTTGTATTTTTTACTTAAATCTTCAAGTGTAGTTGGGTCATCATTTAACCTTCTTGAATATAAAATTTCTCTTTCTCTTTCATTTAAAATTTTAATAGAATTTTTTAGTAAATCTTTCCTTTGTTCCATTTCCTCTTGATGAGCAAATTTTAAATCATGATCTAATTCTTTATCTACCAACCAATCTTGCCATTCATCGCCATCTTCACCTACTTGTGCGTTAAGTGAGAATTCTTTTCCTGACAACCTTCTGTTCATAGAAACAACTTCTTCTTCACTTACATCCAGCTTTTCAGCAATCTGATTAACATGTTCTTTTCTCAAATCTCCTTCGGATTGAGGTGCAATTTGATTTTTTAATTTCTTAAGATTAAAAAATAATTTTTTTTGAGCAGCAGTAGTTCCAATTTTTACTAAACTCCATGATCTTAAAATATATTCTTGTATTGAAGCTTTTATCCACCACATAGCATAAGTAGCCAATCTAAAACCTTTTTCAGGCTCAAATTTTTTAACTGCCTGCATCAATCCTATGTTACCCTCAGAAATCATTTCATTAACAGGTAAACCATAACCTTTATAACCCATTGCAATTTTTGCAACTAATCTTAAGTGGCTTGTAACTAATTTTTCTGCTGCTTTAATATTTCCTGTAGTTTTCCAATTCTTAGCTAGCATATATTCTTCTTCAGCATCAAGCATTGGGAACTTTTTTATTTGTTCTAAATATGCTGATAGTCCACCTTCATTACTTAAGACTGGTAGGTTATTATTTATAGCTGTATTCATAATGAGTTTATCTAATTAATTTTTCATATTTTTCAATATCTTATTTGTCAGTGTTTCTCAGCATTTTTAAAATTATCTCAAGCTCTTTTGGTAAATTTACATTAAATATCATTTCTTCATTTTTTTTGGGATGAATAAAACCAATAGTTTTTGCATGGAGAAATTGTCTATTAAGACTAATTATATTTTTTTCTAATAATGGATCAATATTTTTAATTTTTTTAAACTTTTTTTTATATTTGTCATCACCAAGTATACTATTCCCCAAATATTTCATGTGAACTCTTATTTGATGAGTTCGACCAGTTTCTAATTGACATTCTAACAAACTCAAAGTTGGAGTTCTTTTATTTTCAAAAACTTCTAATGTTTTATAATTTGTTATTGCTTTTTTACCTTTTGTATTACTTACTTCCATTAATTGTCTATTTTTTGAACTTCTTTTAATTAAAGTTTCAATTCTTCCTTTTGAGGGTCTAATCTTTCCCCAAATTAATAATTGATAAACTCTTTTGATTGTATGTTTATTAAATTGAATTGATAAATGTTCATGGGCCTGGTTATTTTTTGCGATTACAACCAAGCCAGAAGTATTCTTGTCAATTCTGTGCACTATTCCTGGTCTTAACTCACCACCAATATTTGATAGAGATTTTTTATCATAATTTATTAAAGCATTAACTATTGTATTGTCAAAGTTTCCAGCACCTGGGTGCATTACAATTCCAGCGGGTTTATTTAAGACAATTAAATCTTCATCTTCAAAAATAATGTCTAATTTATATTTATAAGGTTTGAGAGAAGTTTTTTTTGGACTTGATATTGTTAATTCCAAGATATCACCAAATAAAATTTTTTTAGAGGGGTCAGTAATAATCTTATTGTTTAATTTCAACTTACTATCTAGGATCAAGTTTTTTATTCTAGTTCTACTGATATCTTTTTCTTTTTTATTAACAAAAACATCAACACGAATGTTTTTATCGTTTTCTTCTGCAATCAAATTTATTTTTTTTTCCATAAAATGTTATATTAATATTATATGCGCTTGTAGCTCAACTGGATAGAGCGCCTGACTTCGGATCAGGAGGTTCTGGGTTCGACTCCTAGCAGGCGCACCATTATTCACCCATATTTATTAATGTTCCTTTAACTCTTGCTTTTAAAAAAGATAAATAAAATAATCCTATTCCACCAAAAAGGTAAATTAGATTTAATAAGTAAGCATGTTTAATATTTTCATAATTTACAGAACCATTCAAAAGAATGTTTCTAGTCTCATCAAAAATGTAAACTAATGGTAAACCCTTTGCAATAATTTGAAAAAAATTTGGAAGAATTTCTATTGGATAATATATACATCCTAATGGAGCAAGCAAAAATAAAGATGACCAAGCTATATTTTCAAATGAAGGCCCAAATCTTATAAGTCCAGAACTGACAAATAATCCTAACGTTATTCCAAATATATATAAACTTAAGAATAATATAAGAAGGGGAAAACCTAATTTTAAAATTGAAACACCAAATAATGGAGAAGTAAGAATAATTGCAGGTACCAATCCAATCAAAGTTCTTACTAAAGCAGTAAAAATTAGCGATGTAATAATTTCTTTTAAATTTAGAGGCGCTATGAATAAATTTGTAAAATTTCGACTCCAAATTTCCTCTAAAAACAGCATATTAAAACTAATGCTGGATCTAAAAAGAATATCATAAAGAATTGCACATGTAAGAATTACACCTAAAGTATTGCTATAGTAATTGCTATAAATTGAAAAAAATTTAGAAATAAATCCCCAAAGAATTATTTGTATTGTTGGCCAATAAATTAAATCTAAAATTCTAGGTAATGAACTTTTGATTAGATAAAAATGTCTAAGAAATAGACCATACATTTTATTTAAATTCATATTGATTCTCTTGTTAGTTTTAAAAAAACTTCTTCCATATTTTTTCTTCCATGTTTATTAATTAATTCATCTGGGGTTCCCTGATCAATAATAGCTCCTTTATTCATCATAAGCACAGATGAACATAATCTCTCAACTTCTGACATATTATGTGAGGCAAGAAGAATGGATGTTTTTTTTTCTCTTTGATATTCTTCTAAAAAACTTCTTACAAAATCTCCTGTCTCAGGATCAAGAGAAGCTGTTGGCTCATCCAAAAGTAAAACCTCAGGATCATTAATAATTGATTTTGCTAAACTAACTCTATTTTTTTGCCCCGAGGAAAGTTCTCCAGTAATTTTATTTATAAACTCGTAAAGCCTTAATTTTTCGCAAAGATAATCAATTTTTATTTTGAGTTTATTTACATCATAAAGTCTACCGTAAACTTCAAGATTCTGTTTTACGGTTAATTTTTTTGGTAACTCTATGTAGGGAGAGATAAAATTTAATTTATTTAATAGTTTGACTCTATGACTTTCGATTTCTTTACCGTTAATAAGTATTTTGCCCGATGTAGGTTTAAGCAAACCTAAAATCATTCCTATAGTTGTAGTTTTACCACATCCATTAGGACCAAGAATTCCAACAATTTCATTTTGACTCAATTTGAATGAAATATTTTTTACAGCTTCTTTTGTATCATAAGTTTTTGTTAAGTTTATTATTTGAAGAGAATTGACCATTAAAATTTTGATGCCCTTAATAATCTGTCGTTAATAGTTTTCCCCAATCCTCTATTAGGAATTTTACTTACTGCTATAGATTTATATTTATTTTTTTTGATCTTTCTTAATGTGCTGTATAAGTTTTTAGCAGATTCTCTTAAATTGCCTTTTTTTGATAAGAAAAAATAATTTGGTTTATCTATTTTTTTCTTTTTAATCATTAAATAAGCTTCACCTTTTTTAATTTTTTTTACATTTAATCTTATTGGTATGCCAGGTGAATAATGGATTTTAAATTGACCAGGTACAGAAATTTTAGATGGGTTAATATTAATTAATATTTTTTTTCTTAAAATTTTTTGAATAGTTTTTATATCTAAACCACCTAATCGTAAAATTTTTGGTTTTTTTCTTAGATCAATTATAGTGGACTCAACACCAATATTAGATCTTCCACCTTCAAGTATATATTTAATTTTTTTTCCAAAGTCATCTTTCACATCATTAGAAGTCACAGCACTTAATCTTGAAGAAATATTTGCACTAGGGGCTGCAAGAGGAAATTTAAGTTTTTTCAATAAACTTCTTGCTACAGGGTGTTTTGGAAATCTAACTGCAAGAGTATTTTTTTTGTTTGTTGCAATTTTTGAAATCTTTGAATTTGTTTTTAAATTTAGAATAAAAGTTATAGGTCCAGGAGATAATTTTTTATATAGTTTAAGAAAATTATCATTTAAGATACAATCTTCTTTTACTTTTTTTAAATCATAGTAGTGAACTATAAGAGGATTGTTTTTTGGTCTTTTTTTTAATCTAAATATTTTTCTACACGCTTGGTCAGAATAAGCATTTCCGGCTAATCCATAAACAGTTTCAGTTGGTATAGCTATACACTCACTTTTATTTAAGAGATTTTTTGCTTTTTTAATATTTGCAAGATTAATTTTCATGTATTATTTCAAAGTATTATATGAAAGATAAAAATATACCAAATAATTATAACTCCTTATCGCTTGAGGAATTAACTGATCAAGCGAATAAAATGATTGAAGATTTAGAAAATCAAAAAGATCTAGAAAATTCTATTGAGAAATATCAAGATTTATTAAAGTTAAATAATATCATTGAAAAAAAGTTTCAAAAAGATGTTAAAAATATTAGTGAAAAAACAAAAGAAAATATATTAAAGATTAACTCAAAAAAGAATGCAAAAAGAATTAAATAAAATAGCCAAAGATACAAACCTCTTTTTAAAAAAATTTATAAACAAACAAAAAAAGTCTGAATTAATAATTCCCATGCAGTATGGTTTATTTTCTGGAGGCAAAAAGATTAGATCAAAAATCTTAATTGATGTTGGGTCATTATTTGAAATAAATTATAAATCATTGATAATGATTGGTTCTGCCGTGGAATGTATCCATGCTTATTCATTAATACATGATGATTTGCCATGTATGGATAATGACTCTATTAGAAGAGGCAAGCCATCGACACATATTAAATTTGGTGAATCAACTGCTGTCCTTGCTGGTAATTCACTTTTAACTATGGCTTTTGAAATTTTAAGTAATAAAAATTTAAAAATTTCAGAAAAAAATAAAAATGATTTAATAAATAAAATTTCTGAATGTTCGGGACATCTTGGTATAGCCGGAGGTCAATATTTAGATCTAACTTACGAGCACAAAAAAGTCTCGCAAATAAAAATCACTCAAATGGAAATTAAAAAAACTGGAAAACTATTTAGTTTTTGCTGTGCAGCTCCATTGATATTAAAAAATAAAAGTAAAATTGAAATCAAAAGATTTGAAGATATAGGAGCTGATATTGGTTTATTGTTTCAAGTTGCTGATGATTTAATTGATTATAAAGGAAATTCAAAAATTGCAGGAAAAAAAACTGGAAAAGATAAAATAAAAGGTAAAGCAACTTTAATTAGTTTATTAGGATATAAAAATACTATTAATTATGCTAATAATCTAATTTTTAAAATAAATAATAAAGTAAAAAAATATGGCTCAAGATCTCACAATTTATCTAAAACATTAAATTATATTTTAAATAGAAGTAAATGAAAAAAGATTACGAATTTTTAAATCAAATAAACTTTCCATCAGACTTAAAAAAGATACCTGAAATAAAATTGCAAAAAGTAGCAGATGAATTAAGAGAAGAATTAATCGACGCAGTTTCAGTTACTGGTGGACATTTAGGAGCAAGTTTAGGAGTCGTTGAATTAAGCGTAGCCCTTCATTATATTTTTAATACACCTAATGATAAATTAATTTGGGATGTTGGTCATCAATGTTATCCCCATAAAATCTTAACTGGTAGAAAAGATAAAATTAAAACATTAAGACAAGGAAATGGTCTTTCTGGCTTCACAAAAAGATCAGAGAGTGAATATGATCCTTTTGGTGCTGCACATAGTTCTACTTCAATTTCATCAGCCTTAGGTATTGCAGTAGCAAACAAACTAGCTAATAAATCTGATAATGTTGTAGCAGTTATCGGCGATGGAGCTATTAGTGCAGGTATGGCTTATGAGGCCATGAATAATGCTGGTGCTTCAAAAACTAAAATGATTGTTATTTTAAATGATAACGACATGTCAATAGCACGACCCGTAGGAGCTATGAGTACTTACTTAGCAAAAATTTTTTCTGGTAAAGTTTACTTCAGCTTAAGGGAAACAATAAAATTAATTACTTCAGCTTTTTCAAAAAGATTTAGTGCGAGAGCTGGTAAAGCAGAAGATTTACTTAGATCAGCTGTAACAGGAGGAACTTTATTTAGTTCACTTGGTTTTTATTATATTGGTCCAATAGATGGACATGATTTGAGTTCTTTGCTACCAATTTTAAAAAATGCGAGAGACTCGAAGCATGAAGGACCAATTTTAATTCATATAAAAACAAAAAAGGGAAAGGGCTATACTTTTGCAGAAGAGGCAAAGGATAATTATCATGGAGTATCTAAATTTAATATAAAGACTGGTGAACAACTTAAAAGCTCAAGTAAAATACCATCATATACAAAAGTTTTTGCTAACACTTTGATCGAACACGCTAAAAAAGACAGTAAAATAGTAGCCATTACTGCAGCTATGCCTGATGGAACTGGCCTTGATGCTTTTCGAAAAGAGTTTCCAGATAGAACTTTTGATGTTGGTATCGCTGAACAACATGCTGTTACTTTTGCAGCTGGTTTGGCTACTGAAAACTTCAAACCATATGCTGCTATTTATTCTACATTTCTTCAAAGAGCTTATGATCAAGTGGTGCATGATGTAGCAATACAAAGCTTACCAGTAAGATTTGCAATAGATAGAGCAGGATTAGTTGGTGCTGACGGACCAACACATGCTGGAAGTTTTGACACGACATATTTATCAACATTGCCAAATTTTGTGGTAATGGCTGCTAGTGATGAAGCTGAACTAGTAAGAATGATTAATACTTCAACTGAAATAAATGACCGACCTAGTGCATTTAGATACCCAAGAGGCTCAGGAGTAGGAGCAGTTCTGCCAAATATAAATGAAAAAATCGAAATAGGTAAATCTAAAATTATTAAAGAGGGAAATAAAGTAGCAATTTTAAATTTTGGTGCAAGGCTTAATGAAACATTTAAAGCATATGAGAATTTAAAAAAAAAGGGAATTAATATAACAATTGTAGATGCAAGATTTGCTAAACCCCTAGATGAAAATCTAATTTGGCAATTGGCCACTACACATGAAGCAATTGTGACTATTGAAGAAGGTTCTATTGGAGGTTTTGGTTCTCATGTAATTAATTTTTTATCTAAAAAAGGTTTAATCGACTCAAACTTGAAATTTAGATCAATGACACTTCCTGATATTTTTATAGATCAAGATACACCAGAAAATATGTATAAAATTGCAAATCTAGACTCCAGCTCAATTGAGGAAAAAATTTTGGATGTTTTAAATTCAAATATTGTTTTACAAAAACAAAAATAGATCTATTTAACCACATTGTGCTTTATTCATTAAGTAATGATCTAATAAAACGCATGAAAGCATAGCTTCGCCAACTGGAACTGCTCTAATACCGACACATGGATCATGTCTACCAGATACAGATATTGTAGTATTTTTTCCAAATTTATTTATTGTTTTTCTGCTTTTTAAAATTGAAGATGTAGGCTTTACAGCAAAAGAAACAACTATTTCTTGTCCAGAAGAGATACCACCAAGTATTCCACCTGCATTATTTGAACTAAATTTCATCTTTTTATTATTTTGTGAAATTTCGTCCGAATTTTCTTCACCTGATAACTGAGCAGAATTCATACCTGATCCAATATTCACTCCTTTAACAGCATTAATACTCATCATTGCAGATGCTATATCAGAGTCTAGTTTAGAATAAATAGGCGCACCTAAACCTGCGGGAATTCCATTGGCTCTTACTTCAATTACCGCTCCACATGAAGATCCAGCTTTTCGAATACTTAATAAATATTTTTCCCAAATTTTTAACATTGATTTATCTGGGCAAAAAAATGGATTTTTGTAAATTATTTTATCATTCCATTTTGTAGTGTCACATCCAAGAATACCAAGCTGAGTAACTGCAGCAGAAATCTTAAATTTTTTACCCAATTTTTTTTCTAAAACTTTTTTTGCGATAGCACCTGCGGCAACTCTTGCAGCTGTTTCTCTTGCAGAGGATCGTCCTCCACCTCTATAATCTCTAATTCCATATTTTTTGAAATAGGTAAAATCAGCATGCCCAGGTCTAAATTTATCTTTAATATTTTTGTAATCTTTTGATCTCATATCTTCGTTATAAATTATTAAGGATATTGGTGTACCAGTTGTCTTACCTTCAAAGATCCCAGACAAAATTTGAACCTTATCACTCTCTTTTCTTTGAGTTGTAAATTTTGATTGCCCTGGTTTTCTTTTGTCTAATTCCTTTTGAATATCTTGCTCTTTTAGCTGAATTAATGGGGGACAACCATCAATAATACAGCCAATAGCTGGCCCATGAGACTCTCCCCAAGTAGTGAAACGAAAAAACTTTCCAAAAGTATTAAATGACATTATTTATATTGTATAGATTATTTTGTTTAAATTATGAATCAAAAAAATTCATTAGGGCTTAATAAATGCTTTTTAGATCTTGGGGATCCATTTAAATTATTTGAAAAATGGTTTGATGAGGCTAAAAAGAAAGAGATTAATGATCCCAACGCTTTAGCCTTAGGAACAGCTAGTAAAACTGGCATACCATCTGTACGAATGGTTCTTTTAAAAAGTTTTGATAATAATGGATTTGTTTTTTATACTAATTTAAATAGTCAAAAAGGAAATGAGTTAAGAGATAATCCAAATGCAACAATGTGTTTTCATTGGAAAAGCTTATTAAGACAAATTAGAATTGTTGGCACTTTAAAGTTAGTAGATGATAAAATAGCTGATGATTATTATAATACAAGAGCTTATGAAAGTAGAATAGGTGCATGGGCATCTAAACAAAGTAGTATTTTGAAAAATAGAGAAGAACTTTTAGACTCTTTAGAAATTTATAAAAAAAATATAAAGATAAAGATAATGTACCAAGACCTGATCACTGGTCTGGCTGGAATTTAAAACCATCAAGCATTGAATTTTGGTTAGATGGAGATAATAGAATACATGAAAGATTAAAATATTCTTTAGATGAAAATAACAATTGGGTTAAAAAACTTTTAAGTCCTTAAAAATTTCTTGATAAACTGAAAGAAGTTAAACTTTCAAGAATACTTTTTTCCTCACAATCATTAAAAACCGAAAGTGAGTTAGAGGCTAGATTAATATAGTGTTGAGCTTTTTGATAACACGAATTGATGATATTATATCTTTTTATTAATGATAATAAGTAATTTAAATCTCTTTCATATCTAGTATTTTTTAAAAAAATATCTTTTAATTTTTTCTTTTCTTCATAATTAGCTTTTTGAAATAATAAGATTATAGGCAGAGTAACTTTACCTTCATAGAAATCTTTACCAATTTTTTTTCCAAATAACTTTAATTCTGAATTGTAATCTAAAGTATCATCAGCAATTTGAAAAGTTAAGCCAAGGTTTCTTCCATAAAATTCTAATGCTTCTTTTTCTTTATTATTTCTGTTAGATAAGATTGCTCCAACTTTTGTTGATGCTGCAAATAATTCTGCAGTCTTAGCAGATATTATTTTAAGGTATGTTTCTTCTAACATATCAACCTCACCTTGGTGTTGAAGTTGTAACACTTCCCCTTGAGCAATCTTTGAAGATGTCGAGGATAATAATTTTAAAACTTCTAAATTTCCGTCCTCCACCATCATTTCAAAACATCTACTTAGTAAATAATCTCCGACTAATACTGATGAATGATTATCCCAAATTTTATTTAAAGTTTTTTTTCCTCTCCTTATAGCGCCATTATCTATAACATCGTCATGCATTAAAGTTGCAGAGTGTATTAATTCAACGCAAGCTGCTAAATTTATATCTCTAGTACCTTTTGAGTAATTGCATAACTTTGCAGAACCTAAAGTGAGTAACGCTCTTAATCTTTTTCCACCAGAATCAAGATGGTAGTCAGTCATTTTTTGAACTAATTCAACTTCACTTGTTAATTTTTGTTTAATTTTTTCCTCAACTAACAATAATCTGTTCTCAACTGAATCCTTTAGCTGAAAATAAGAATTATTAATTTGATTTTTGAGCTGTATTACAGTTCCCATATATGTGAACAAACTAATATAATAAGTTTATATTTATTACTTATCAATTGACGCACCTAAATCTTCAATTATAAGGTGTCTTTATATTCAATTAAAAATTCTATAAAGATTAAAAATGCTCTCTTTTTTTAAAAAGAAAAAAATTATTCCACATATTAAATTAAGTGGAGTTATTGGAAATGTAGGAAAGTTCAAGCAGGGAATAGATTTTTCAGGCCAAGAAGAGATTATCTCCAAAGCTTTTGCTTTAAAAAAAGCACCATGTGTTGCAATTACAATTAATTCTCCTGGAGGATCTCCAGTTCAATCTCATTTGATTTATAATTTTATAAGACAACAAGCTAAAAAAAATAAGAAAAAAGTGATAGTTTTTGCCGAAGATGTAGCGGCTTCAGGTGGATACTTAATTGCATGTGCTGGAGATGAAATATACGCAAACTCTAGTTCTATTATTGGTTCTATTGGAGTTATTTATTCTTCATTTGGTTTTACTGAGCTAATAAAGAAAATTGGTGTTGAAAGAAGAGTTCACACTGCTGGTAAAAACAAAAGTACATTAGATCCTTTTCAAGAAGAAAAAAAGGAAGATATAGAAAGACTTAAAAATATTCAGCTAGACTTACATAAAGATTTTATTGAAGTTGTTGAAAAGAGCAGAGGTTCTAAATTAAAAAAAACTGAATTAGAGTTATTTTCAGGAGAGTTTTGGTCAGGTAGAAAAGCAAAAGATCTTGGTTTAATTGATGAAGTTGGAGATGCCAATCAAATATTAAGAGAGAAATATGGAGAGGATGTAGTAATCAAAAAATTTGAAAAATCAAAAAGCTGGTTAAGTAAAAAATTATCATCGTCAAATGATCGTGTTGATCAGCTTGTAAATATATTGGATGAAAAATCTGTCTGGCAAAGATATGGCCTCTAAAAAAAATAAAAAAACTCCAAAGTTTCAAACTTTTCAAGACACAATTTTTAATTTACAAAAATTTTGGAGTAAACATGGTTGTGTAATTTTACAACCTTATGACATGGAAGTTGGTGCTGGAACATTTCACCCAGCTACTACATTAAGATCTCTTGGACCTAAACCATGGAAAGCTGCTTATGTTCAACCTTCAAGGAGACCAACAGATGGCAGGTATGGAGACAATCCAAATAGACTTCAACATTATTATCAGTTTCAAGTTATAATAAAACCATCTCCATCAAACATTAAAAAACTTTATCTGAATAGTTTGTCAGTCATAGGCATTAATTACAAAGATCATGATATTAGGTTTGTAGAAGATGATTGGGAAAGTCCAACTTTAGGAGCTGCAGGACTTGGATGGGAAGTATGGTGCGATGGAATGGAAATTACCCAGTTTACTTATTTTCAGCAAATGGCAGGTTTTGAATGTAAACCTGTTTCTGTTGAAATAACTTATGGCTTAGAGAGAATTTGTATGTTTACTCAACAAAAAAAAAATGTTTATGACTTGATTTGGAATAATGAAGACGTGAAATACAAAGAAGTTTTTCATCAAGCTGAAAAAGAATTTTCAGCATATAATTTTGATCATGCAAACATAGAAAATCTTTTTAAGATTTTTGATATGTTTGAAAACGAAGCAAAATCATTAGTTAAAAAGAAAATATCTTTACCAGCATATGATCAGTGTTTAAAAGCAAGTCACATATTTAATATATTAGATGCAAGAGGCGCAATAAGTGTTGCACAACGAGCTGAGTATATAAGTAGAATTAGAGAAATAACAAAATCAGCAGCAACAGTCTGGATAGATACCCAAAGATAAAATGTCAGAATTTTTTTTAGAGCTTTTTAGCGAAGAAATTCCTGCTGGACTTCAAAAAAATTTAAGAGAAAAAATTCTAGATGATTTTAAAAATTTTTTTGATGAAAATTCAATTAAATCAAAAAAAAATTTTTCATTATCTTCTCCTAATAGATTAGTTGTAGTTTTTGAGGGTTTAGATAAATTAATTCAAATTAAATCTGAAGAAATTAAAGGACCAAAAATTGATGCGCCCAAACAAGCTTTAGAGGGTTTTGTAAGATCTAATAAGATTGAGGAAAAAAACTTATATAAAAAAAAAATAGAAAAAGGTGAATTTTATTTTTACAAAACGGAGACAAAATCATTGAAGACACATGATCTTTTAGTTGATTTTATTCCAAAAATTTTAGGAAAATACCAGTGGAAAAAATCAATGAAATGGGGTGAATTTGATTTAGATTGGGGGAGACCATTAAAATCAATTTTATCAGTATTTGATAAAAAAATAATCAGTTTTAACTTTCATCACATTGTTTCTTCTAACTCAACTTTTGAGGATAAGGATCTTGAGGAAAAGAAAAAAACTTTTAATAATTTTAAAACATACGAAAAATTTTTTGAAAAACAGGGAGTATTTATTGATCAAAATAAGAGACTAAAAATAATAAATAAAAATTTTTCAAAGATTTTGAGTAAAAAAGGGTTAAAAATTAATGATAATCCTAAACTAATTGATGAGGTCGTAAATTTAGTTGATAGCCCAAATATTTTTTTATGTAATTTTGACAAAAAGTTTTTATCTATTCCAAAAGAAATTTTAACTTTAACTATGGAAACTCATCAAAAATATTTTCCAACCTTTAATCATAAAAATGAAATTACTAATAATTTTTTGATTGTTGCTAATAGAAAAGATCACAAAGGTCTTATTAAGATTGGCAATGAAAGAGTAATCGAAGCAAGATTGAATGATGCAGAATTTTTTTGGAATAAAGATAAGTCTCAAAACTTGGTAAAGAAAGTATCAGAATTAAAATCTATGAATTTTTTCAAAGGTCTTGGAAATTATTTTGACAAAGTACAAAGAATGAGAAAACTTGGTGGCTTAATTTCAGATGAGTTATTAATAAGTAAAGAAAAAGTAGAGTTGTCAGCATCAATTTGCAAAACAGACTTAACCTCTGAATTAGTTGGTGAATTTCCTGAACTTCAAGGTATTATGGGTGGATACTTTTCAGATTATCAAGGATTTGATAAAGATATTTCCTTAGCATTAACTGAACAATATTTGCCAATTGGATTAAATTCCAGAGTTCCTAAAAAACCATTCAGTATAACTTTATCAATTATTGATAAAATTGATACGCTGGTTGGTTTTTTTGGGATTAATGAAAAACCAACAAGCTCGAAAGATCCTTTTGCACTTAGAAGAACTGCGCTCGGAGTAATTAGAATTACATTAGAAAACAAAAAAAACTTAAAAATAAATGATTTATTGAGTTACTCTTCAGCTTTATATGATGATCAAGGTTTTAATCTTGGTAACAAAAGTTTACAAAAAGAATTATACGATTTTTTAAAAGATAGATTTAGATATTACTTAAAAGAAAAGGAAATACGCTTGGATATAATTGAAGCTACAATTTCATCATTTTCATTAAATAACTTATTTTCATCTTTTGAGAAAGCAAGATGTCTAAATAAAATTATTAATGATCAAATTGGTATTGATGTTACATCTAGTTTTAAAAGAGCTTCAAATATTCTTGAAAATGAATTGAAAAATAATAATTTTGAAATGAATAATACAACTGATCCTGGAATTTTTAAAAATGATTATGAAAAAAACTTGTATAAAAAAGTAAATGAAATTAAAAAGTATTATTCTTCCATCAATAATGATGAAAACTTTGAAAAATCTTTGTCAATTTTAGCTAATGCCAAAAAAGAAGTTTTTGAGTTTTTTGACAATGTTAAAGTAAATGAGGAAGATGAATCTTTGAGAAAAAATCGATTGGAACTTATTAATATGTTATGTAAAACTTTTCAAAAGTATATGAATTTTCAATTATTAAAAGCTAGTAATGAATAAATTAATTTTAAATTTTAAATCAAAAGAAACAAAAAAAATAAAAAATCCCAAAAATTTTTTAGGTGGTAAAGGTGCCAACTTATCAGAAATGGGTAGAATGGGCTTACCAGTACCACCTGGTTTCACTATATCAACAAAGGTTTGTGAGATATTTTATAAAGATAAAAAAAAATTAAATTTAAAATTAATTAATCAAATTAAAAAAGAACTTAAGATAATAGAAAAAGATGTTTCTAAAAAATTTGGCGATTTAAAAAATCCACTTCTTTTATCTGTAAGATCAGGAGCAAGAGTTTCAATGCCTGGGATGATGGATACAATTTTAAATCTTGGTTTGAATGATAAGACAGTAATTGCACTAGCAAAAAAAACTTCCAATGGAAGATTTGCCAAAGATAGTTATAGAAGATTTATACAAATGTATGGAAATGTAGTTATGGGAGTTGAAAGTTTTCACTTTGAAGAGTTGATTGAAAATTATAAATTAACCAAAGGAGTTCTTTTAGATACCGATTTAGATGAAGATGATTGGGATGGATTAATAAAAGATTTTAAAAATATTGTAAAAGAAAAATCTAAAAAAGATTTTCCTCAAGATGTTTTTCAGCAATTATTTGGTGCTATTAGTGCGGTGTTTTTATCTTGGGAAAGTAATCGTGCAAAAGTTTATAGAAAATTGAATCACATTCCTTCCGAATGGGGAACAGCTGTAAATGTTCAATCTATGGTCTTTGGTAATATGGGAAATGATTGTGCAACAGGAGTAGTATTTACTAGAAATCCTTCAGATGGTTCAAATGATATTTATGGAGAGTACCTTATTAATGCTCAAGGTGAAGATGTTGTTGCGGGTACAAGAACACCACAATACATAACTAAGAAAGCAAGGAAAGAAGCAAAGGCAAGAGATCTATCAATGCAGGAGTCGATGCCCAAAGTTTACTTTGAATTATTTAAAATTCTAAAGAAATTGGAGAAACATTATAAAGATATGCAAGATGTAGAGTTCACTGTAGAAAATAATAAACTTTGGATATTACAAACTCGTTCAGGTAAAAGAACATCAAAATCAGCTGTCAAGATTGCAGTTGATATGGTTAAAGAAAAGTTAATTTCACAAAATGATGCTATTCTTAGAATTGATCCAAATTCTTTAGACACCTTATTACATCCCACTCTAGACGAAAAAAGTTCTATTAAAGTAATAGCAAATGGGCTTCCAGCATCTCCTGGAGCAGCTAGTGGAAAAGTAGTGTTTACATCTGAAGAAGCTGAAAGATTAAATGATATGATGCAAGACACTATTTTGGTAAGAGTTGAAACTTCTCCAGAAGATATTCAAGGAATGCATGCTGCAAAAGGAATTTTGACAGCAAGAGGTGGAATGACCAGTCATGCCGCGGTAGTCGCTAGAGGTATGGGAAGACCATGTGTTTCGGGCTCTAGTGAGATAGATATCAATTATGATAAGAAAATTTTTAAAACATCTTCAGCTGAAGTTAAAGAAGGTGATATGATTACAATTGATGGATCTACTGGTAGAATAATTTTAGGCACAGTGCCAACAGTAAAGCCAGAGATATCAGGAGATTTTTCAAAATTGATGAATTGGGCAGATAAAATTAGAAAATTAAGTGTAAGAACTAATTCTGAAACTCCATTAGACACTAAAACTGCAAGAGATTTTGGAGCTGAAGGAATAGGCCTTTGCAGAACCGAACATATGTTTTTTGATGAAGAAAGAATTTTATCAGTAAGAGAGATGATTTTATCAAAGACTAAAGAAGATAGATCAAGAGCTTTAGAAAAACTTTTGCCTCATCAAAAAAAAGATTTTATTGAAATTTTTAAAATTATGAATGGATTGCCTGTTACTGTAAGATTGTTAGACCCACCATTACATGAGTTTTTACCAAAATCTGATAAAGAAATTTCAGAAGTTGCAGATGTTATTGGTATAGATAAACAAGAGTTACAGTCGAGAATAGATGAACTTCATGAACACAATCCAATGTTAGGCCATAGAGGTTGTAGATTAGGTATCTCTTTTCCAGAAATTTATGAAATGCAATGTAAAGCTATTTTTGAAGCATTATCAGATTTAAAAAAGAGTAAACAGAAATCAGCTTTTCCCGAAATAATGATACCACTTGTTTCTACCGAAGCAGAGATTAAGATTTTGAAAGATTTAGTCATTAATACTGCCAGAAAAATTCAAAGTAAAAATAAAGTTAAAATAGAATTTTTGGTCGGCACAATGATAGAATTACCTAGAGCAGCTATAAAGGCCCAAGATATTGCTAAACATGCAGAATTTTTTAGTTTTGGAACAAATGACCTAACCCAAACAACTTTTGGAATTAGTCGCGATGATAGCGGAAAGTTTTTAAATGATTATATAGATAACAAGATATTTTCTATAGATCCTTTTGTATCAATTGATGAGGGAGTTGAAGATTTAATTCAAATCGCAGTAGCTAAAGGAAAAAAACAAAATAAAAAAATTAAATTAGGAATTTGTGGTGAACATGGAGGTGACCCCAAAAGTATTTATTTTTGCTCAAAGGTTGGTTTAAATTATGTTTCGTGTTCACCTTATAGAGTTCCGATTGCTAGATTAGCATCAGCTCAAGCTGAGTTAAAAAAAAAATTAAATAAAAATTAATTAATTTTTAATTAGTAATTTTTTTCTAGTGCTTTCAGATTGTGAATTATAAAACTTTTTATATCTTTTATAATCACTCATTTTTGATTTAGCTGTAATATTTTTAATCTTTGAATTTATTTCATAAATTATAGTATCTTTTTTTGTTTTCTTTTTTTCTTTTCTAAAAATAAATCGTAACGAAAATCTAGGGTTTTTAGATGTATTAAATTCACTTCCATGTAATAAACATCCATGCCAGATCCATGCATCTCCGCTATTGCCTAGTAAAATTTTTTTTTTTGATTTAATTTTTTTTTTTCCAGAATAGTAAATATAATGATTTTTCTTTTTTAAAATTTTATGTGGAAATATCTGAGCACCACCAAAATGAGATCCTGTTAATAAATTTAATGGTGACATTTTTTTTGTTACCTTATCTAAATATACATAAACAGTAACGAAATCCGATTGTTCATTTTTAAAATCAATCAAATCCATATGAAAATCGATTCCATTAAAATATCTAATAGATTTATATTTTTCTCTTATAAATGGATTTAAATTTGGACTATTTAAAATCATTTTTTCTTTTATCCATTCTGGTAAAAAGCGTAAAGGAACACCACAAATCACTCTTGAGGCATAAAGATAATAATTTTTTCCTAATATATTTTTTAATAATTTTTGAAATTTTTCATTTTCAATTAAAAAATTAAGTTTTAATTTTTCAATGAAGTTTGTTTTTTTCTGTTTTTTATTTTGATTTAAAAACTCATTTTTTGATAAGAAAATTTTTTTTAAATCAAAAGATTTTTTTAATTTATCTGATATTTTTTCACATTTTTTACGATCGAATAAATTTGAA
>CACDUS010000013.1 GCA_902555945.1 uncultured Pelagibacteraceae bacterium
ATTAAAAAATTTCCAAAGATAAAGCTGCTATTAACAGGCGGTGGATATAAAGAAAAATTTCCATGGTTAATTAACAAGGGCATAGTACCCAAAAAAGAATTATACAATTTAATTTATAATTCAAAATTTATGTGTGTACCTCTTAGATTTGGATCAGGTACAAGAATTAAAATTATTGAAGCTTTATCACTTGGTACTATTGTCATCTCTACCTCTAAGGGAATAGAGGGTATTAAAATTTTTAAAAAAAACCCTCCGTTTGTTGCAAATAGCAAAATTAAAATGATAAAATTAATTTACAAAACACTAAAAAATTTTAACAAAATTAAAAAAAAATCTATAGAGAGAAAAAATTTTTATAATAAAAATTATTCTATGAAAAATATTACTGATAGATTTATTAAATCAAATTTAATTGAGTATTTTGATGAATTCAAAAATTAACAAATTATTAATAAATAGTTCTATATTATCTTTGCCAGGTATTTTATCTATTCTGCTGTCACTTATATCAATTCCTATCCATTTGAATGTTGCAGGTGTAGAAAATTATGGAAACTATATTATTTTTCATTTTTTACTGATTATTTCTACTGTATTAAATTTTGGAATTGGAAAATCTATCACAGTAAGTATAAATAATTTTCCAAAGAAAAATAAAGAAATCTGTTATCAAGGTATTAAATATACTTTTTATATTTTATTGATCTCAATTTCGTTATTGATTATTTTATTCAACTTTAATCAATTATTTTGGATCTATAAAATTGTTGATGCATTTCTAATTAACTATCTTTTGTTTGGAATTTTTTTAACTGTTTTATACTCAAGTTTAGAGGGAATATTTCAAGGAAATCAAAAATTCAAATCTTTAAGTTTTTTCAATTTTCTCTATTTTAGTCTTTCATTATCATTGCCTTCAATAATACTTATTTTCAATAAAAGTTTATCATTGAAGGAATTAATAATTTTTTCACTAATAATAAAATTTATATCAATTGCTTTTATGTTTTTATCAATTTTTAAGAATGGCTTAATATCTAAATCAAGTAGCCAGATATTATTTATAAATCTTAAAAATAATGCTAAGTGGCTCACTTTGAATAATATACTAATTCATTTTTATGATTTGCTTGATAAATATTTAGTCAAAATTTTTCTTGGCCCAATAGCAATAGCAACATATTCTATACCTCAACAGTTAACTGGTAAATTAAGTATTTTATCAAAAGGCTTTAGTGCTTACTTACTAACAAATCTCTCAAGAAAAAATCATGATAATTTAAGTTTTAATTTTTCACTTGAAATATTTTTAAAAATTATTCCTATTTTTGTTTTTTTACTTTTTCCACTTTATGAATTTTTTTTAAATTTTTGGTTAAGAAATGAATATAATCAAAATATTTTAGTTTTGACTAAAATTTTTTCATTATGTGCAATTTTTTCATGTGCATCTCATTTATTAATTACAAAATTTGAAGCTTCAAAAACTTTAAGTAAAAATCTTAAGATAGAATTTTTTTTAATGCCCTTTTTTTTAATTTCTTTATATTACTTTACAAGTAATAAATTTTCATTAATTGAAATAAGCTATTTAATTTTGTTTAAAGAGGTAATACTACTTTTATTTCGATTATATATTTTAAAAAAAATTATTAAAAATATTATTAAATTCTATCTATATATAATTTTTTTTATTTCAACACTTTATATATCAATAAATTTTGAAAATTTTTTTTTCGTTGTACTCATTTTTTTAATTATAGGTAATTTTGTAAAAAATGATTAGTTCAATACTAAGAAAGTTAGCTACTTTTTTAAGTTTTTTTTTTAAAAATAAACCTATTAATGAAGTAAAAAATAAAAAAGTTATAAAAAAAATAAACAAATTATTAAATGAATCTAAAGTTACAAATTCAAATTTAAAAAAAACACATATAAGATTTAATTTTCAACTTTTCGAATTGTTAAAAGAAAAAAAAATTAGAAACTTTTTAAGAGAAAGCTTTATTCAAAAAATGTTTTTTATTCATAATAGATTATTTATAAATAATGAACTCAAATTTTTGCAAAAAAGTAAAAAATGGTTTTTTTACAAAAAAATATTAGTTGAGGACAGCGTTGGAAACCCAGTTAGATATTTTTTATACCCTATTAGCTCAGGAAATCGAATTAACCATGTTTTTCATCTAAGTTTATTAATTGAAGAATTCAATATTGATTTAAAAAAAATAAAAAAAATTTTCGAATTTGGAGGTGGTTATGGATGTATGGCAAGAATTTTTTCAAAGGTAAATAACAAAATAAAATATACTTGTTTTGATACATTTTATGTAAATTTATTGCAATTTTATTATCTAGCTTGCAACAACCTTAATGTAGGTTTTAAAAAAAAAAATAATTTTTTTTTAAGTTCAAATTATAAACAAATAAAGAAATATCATAAAAAAAATTCTAATTATTTATTTATAGCCAACTGGTCTATATCAGAGACACCATTGCAATTTAGAAAAAATTTTGAAGAAATAATAAAAAATAGTAAATATATATTAATTGGATTTCAAGAAAGTTTTGAAAATATTAATAATTTAAAATATTTTAGTAACTTGAAGAAAAAAATTTCTAGTGAATTTGAAATAAAAATTATTAAAAATAAGTTTTATAAAGGAAATTTAATTCAAACACAAAAACATTATTATTTTTTAGCTATGAGAATTAAAAGTTAACCTTGTGTTAATGATTTAATTACTTTTTTAAATAGATTATAAGGATAAAATATTAGATAAGATAAAAATAAATTAAAATTTAAATCTCTAAAACGAAATATTTTATAAAGAAGATAATAATATGATCCATAAGCATACAACTTACTTAAACTATATTTTTGGAGAAATTCTAGAAAATATTTTTGATTTTGTTTCCAAGAATTTATTTGCCAAGAACGATCTTCAGAAAATGATTTGAAATCATTTTCAAATTTAATTACTTTCATTTTTTTAAATAAATTTATTTTCTCTAATTTTAAGATTTCACAAGCTGCAAAATAAAAATTTTCAATCACTCCCCAATCATATTGATTATAGTAATTAATTATTTTTCTAAATTCTTTAGCTTTTTTTTTATCAATTTTAAAAATTATAAGGTCAATACCAAAATACGGCCAAAAAGTATTTTTTAATTGACCGTTTATAACTTGTGTATTTGGATAAACAAAACTACAGAAATTTTTCAAATTTATTTTATTTAAAGTTTCAAATAAATTATTTGGTACGATAATATCAGCTGTTGAAAAAACCAAGTAATCAAACTTACCTTTATTAATATATTGGTCTAAAGCCTTTTCTAACATGATTTTGTTAGAATATTTTTTCCCTGGAGGAAGTTTTTTTTTTGAAATATTTGTAAAAAAATTTTTAATTTTTTTTTTTTGAATGAATCTCTTTACATTTGCTTCATTAAATTGAGTTAAACTAAACCAAACTTCACTATTAAGTGATTTTACAGAATCCACAAATATACTTTGAAATAAATCATTAGATTTTGATTTTCCAATTGGTCTAAACGATACAAGCCATAAAATTCTCATGATATTTATCTATAAATAATTTACATATAATTAAGATATATATAAACATATTATTAAAATGAAAATAATTTTTACTCAGTTCGTTAATAAAACAAATAATTTAGACAAATTATTAATCACTTTAACTTTATTTTTTCCTTTTTTATTATCAATTAGTATATTTATTGCAGACTTATTTGCATCAATTTCTGCTTTGATAATATTATGTTTATTCTTCTTCAAAGAAAATAAAAAAATATTTTCTAAAATTAAGTCAGAAGCATATTTTTTTCTTATATTCTATTTAATAATATTAATAAGCTTAATTTTTTCATCTTCTTTTGAAAACTCATTTCTTCCATCCTTTTTTTATTTTAGATATTTTTTGTTTGCAGTTGGAGTATATTATCTTTTGGAAAAATATTCTTTTTTTTCAAATATGATTTTTTATTCATTAATCCTCTCTTTTTCAGTTATAGCTACAGACGCTTTAATACAATTAATTTTTAAAAAAAATATTTTAGGTTATCGATTAGGGTTTGATGGAACTATATTTATAACGAGTTTTTTTGACCAAGAAAAAAAGTTGGGCAGTTATTTGGTTAGATTTCTGCCAATGATTTTAGGATTATGTTTCTTTTTTGATTTTAAAAAATATTCAAAATATATTGTTTTATTTGTAGGTATATTTATTTTTCTTAGTTCTGAAAGAGCTGCTCTTTTTCTTTATCTGATAATATTATTTTTTTATTTTTGTATAATAAAAAATAAAATAAAAATAATGGCAATTTTTTTACTTATTTTTTCAATAGTTTTTATAATTAATCCAAAAAGATCATATAAAATTATAGACTACACTTTACAACAATTTGGTTTTATAGAAACTTATTGGAATGAAAATTATAATAATAAGATTAGATATTACTCCAAAGAACACGAAGATCTATCTTTAACAGCTATTGTAATTATAAAGAATAATCTTTTAAATGGAAATGGAGTTAAAACTTTTCATAAAACTTGCAGCTTATACAAAGAAGAAGAAAAACAAAAAGGTATTAATTATCTTGAATTTTCAAATAGAAATAATAAATTAGTTTGTTCTACCCATCCACATAATACTTATTTGCAAATTTTTTCAGAAATAGGTATCTTTGGTTTTCTATTAGTTTTTTATTTGTTTATAAAATCTTTATTTACTAATTTTAAGATTATTTTAAAAAAAAATTACAATAATATCGTTATGAGTTATTATTTTATCAATTTGACAATAATAATAAATTTATTTCCACTAATTCCATCAGGTAACTTCTTCAATAATTGGCTTTCATTAATTTTATTTTATCCTCTAGGATTTTGGCTTTTCATAAATAAAAGAAAAAACGAAAAAATAATTTACAGAAATGATAAATAAAAAAATTTTAGATTATTCGTTTACTGAAATATTTCTTATTTGTGCCTATATTATCTGCTGGTTGTCTATTTCAACATCTTATCAAGATATAATTAATGTTTATAAACATAAATTATTTGATTTTAATAACATTATGAATTCTACGAGACAGATACTAAACTTTTTATTATTTCCAATACTTTCAATACTTTTTTTGAAAAATTATAAAAATATTTTTTTTTCAAATGAAATAATTTTTATTTTTAGTTTTTTTTATTTTTTATCTCAATTGCCTGGCCTCTTTTTTACAGAAAACTCACTTTTAAATTCATGTTATATTATTAGTGCATTTAATGTTTTGCTTATTTTTATTTTAGCCAATATTTATTTTAAAAAAGATAATCATATTATTTTTATTAAAATCACTCTTTTAATGTTAATTATAATTTCTGTTTTAAACTACAAAACTATATTTCTTTTTTTTAGTGTTGCTGAGGGATATACTTTATATACTTTTTTTGGCTCGAATGAAAACTTTTTTGGAAAACAGGGTCCCAGATCAACTGGTTCATCTAGAACTTATTTATTTATATTTATAATCACATTAATAATTTTTCAAAGATTTTTTAAAGAAAAATATATAGTTAAAAATATTTTTTATATTTTAATTGCAGCATTAGTTTTATTATTTCAAAGCAGAACAACAGTTGTACTTTTAATTTTGTATTTATTCTTAAGCTTTTTTTTTAAAAAAGATTTTTCTTTTAAAGCTTGGATAAGATTTATTGTCATTAGTTTTATTACACCAATTATAGTTGTCTACTCAATTTTAATTATAAAAAATATTTCTTATAATGAAAATTTTTTAAAAAAAGAAAATAATCAATCCTTTAGTAAAAAATTAACTGACGTGAACCAAAGATCTATTAGACCATTTGATCCAATAACTTATTCATCTGGTAGATTTAATGATTGGAAATTAATTATCAAAAAAATTGATAGCTCAATTATTTATGGTTATGGATCACAAGGAGACAGACATTTAATTCAACAAACAGCCTCTAATGGTTTATTATACGCTCTTTCATCATCTGGAGTTACAGGATTATTATTTTTCATACTATTGTCTTTGACTTGTTTTTTTGTTGTTTGTAAAAAATTTTTATCGAGTTTAAAAAAAAACAGTATAGAAGAATTTAATGTCTCAACACTTATTTTTCTAATTTTATTAAGATCTATATTAGAAAGTTCATATGCAGTTTTTAGTGTAGATTTTATAATAATTTATACACTCACAAATTATTTAAATAAGAAAAATTTTAATTTAAAAAAATGAATATTGAAAATATTTTAATTATTTTTTCTCTAATATTCAATTTTTTATTAATAATATATTTTGATAAAATTAAATTTTTTCATTTAAATATAGATAAACCAGATTTAAAAAGAAAATTACATAAAAATGCTGTACCTCTCGCTGGTGGGTCAATAATTATTCTTAATTTATTCATATATTTTTTAATTTCATTATTTGAGCCAAAAATTTTTTTCAATGAAATAATTTTTGATAATATAAAAAGTCTAATTTTATTTTTTTTTACCTCATGTTTAATTTTTATTTTGGGTTTTTTTGATGATAAATTTGACTATTCTGCAAATCTTAAATTTTCATTTATATCAATATTAATTTTGATAATTCTTTTATTAGACAAACAATTAGTTATTCAGGTTATCAAATTTTCTTTTTTGAATAGAGAATTTTATTTGTCTCAATACTCAATACTTTTTACTTGTTTTTGTTTTTTAGTATTTTTAAATGCATTCAATATGTTTGATGGTATAAACTTACAAGCAAGTTCTTATTCTTTAACTATTTTTTTATGTATAATAGTTTTCTATTTAGATTTATTTTTGGCCAAAATTATTTTTATTTCTTTGTTAAGTTATTCTTTTTTAAATTATAAAAATAAAACCTTCTTAGGAGATAGTGGTTCCCTTTTAATTTCCTTTATAATTGGTTATATTTTTATTAAGTTATATAATTTTCAGTTAATAAATTTTGCAGATGAGATTGTAATTTATATGCTCGTTCCTGGAATAGATCTAATAAGATTATTCTTTAAAAGAATACTGATTAAAAAAAATCCACTCACACCTGATAGATTTCATTTACATCACTTACTGCTCTTAAAATATTCTTACTTCAAATCTTTATTAATTTTATATGGTTTAATAACTTTACCGTTAATAATGGATTATTTTGATATAAATAGAATACTTATAATAACTTTTTTTATTTTAATTTATTCAATGCTTTTAAAGATAGTTTTATCTAAAAATTAAGATAAGTTTTCATTAGGCATTATTATATTCGCATAATAATCACAATATTTAATTAAACCTTTTTTAAGCTTTATTTTTGGTTTCCAGCCTAAACCATTAATTATTGAGGAATTAACTTTTCTAACTTTAACTCCGTCTGGATATTTTTTATTAAAAATAATTTTACCATTATAATTAATTATTTTTTTAATTAAATAAGCTAGCGCTTTAATTGAAATATCTTCACCACTTCCAATATTTATATAATCATTTTTTATTTTTTTTTTGAGTAAAAAATTTATAGCATCAGCTAAATCTTCTACATTTAAAAACTCTCTTCTGACTTTACCTGAACCCCAAATCTCAACTATTTTCTTTTTATTTTTTTTAGCTAGAACAAATTTTTTAACTAATGCTGGTAAAACATGACTTGATTTTAAATCAAAATTATCACCTTCGCCGTATAAATTTGCTGGCTGAATAGAGATAAAATCTTTTTTATATTTTCGTCTTAGATATTGGCAATATTTAAGAGAAGTGATTTTTGCTAACGCATAACCCTCATTTGTTTTTTCTAAAGCCGAGGTCAAAAGAGAATTTTCGCTAATAGGTTGTTTTACTTTTTTGGGATAAATGCAAGCAGAGCCCAAATTAATCAATTTTTTTACATTAAATTTATGTGATGAATTAATAATATTTAATCCAATAATTGTATTTATATATAAATACTCAGATTGATTATTTTTATTATCTAAAATACCTCCAACTCGCCCAGCTGCATTAATAACAATTTCAGGTTTTTTTTTTTTAAACCATTTATCTACAGAATTTTGAGAAGTAAAATCAAGATCTTTTCTTTTACATTCTAATATTTTATATTTTTCATTAGTTTTTAAAATATTATAAACAGAACTTCCAACCATGCCTTCTTGTCCAGCAATTAAGACTCTACACTTCATTAAAATTTAAAATCTTTTTTTTTAAATAATTTTAAATCATGATCCATCATTTCTTTTATAAGCTCGTAAATCGAAGTTTTTGATTTCCAATTTAAAATTTTTTTTGCTTTTGAAGAATCTCCAATAAGATTATCTACGTCATTTGGTCTAAAATGTTTTTTATCAATTCGAACTACAATCATTCCTTTTTTTAAATTTGGAAATTTTTCTTTGTTAAAATTTTTAATCAAAGCTTTTTCTTTCAAACCTTTTCCCACCCAAGAAATTTTAATTCCAAGATATTGAAATGATTTTTCAATAAAAAATTTTACTGAATATTGTTTTTCTGTTGCTATTATAAAATCATCACTTTTTTTATTTTGAAGAACTTTCCAACACATTTCCACATAATCTTTTGCATGACCCCAATCTCTTAAAGAATAAATATTTCCTAAATAAATACAATTATCTAATCCATTAATTATTTTACTTATACCCATGGTTATTTTTCTTGTCACAAAAGTCTCTCCCCTTCTTGGAGACTCGTGATTAAATAAGATTCCATTAGAGGCAAAAATATTATAAGACTCTCTGTAATTTTTTGTAATCCAGTAAGCAAATAATTTAGAGGATGCGTAAGGACTTTTCGGATAAAATTTAGTTTTTTCTGATTGTTTTTTTTCTTGAATTTTACCAAATAATTCTGATGTTGATGCCTGATAAAATTTTGTTTTTTTTTCTAAATTTAGTTTTTTTATTGCATCCAGTATATTTAATGTTCCAATAGCATTCACCTGAGTAGTGTAATTAGGTAATTTGAAACTGACTCCGACATGACTTTGTGCTGCCAAATTATATATTTCATCAGGTTTTATTTTATTAATAATTTCAGACACTGATGCTGCATCTATTAGATCTCCATAATGTAAAAAAAATTTATTCTTATACTTCTTATTCTGATAAATATTATCTATTCTTGCAGAATTATAAGATGAAGATTTCCTTTTTATTCCATGGACAATATATTTTTTATTTAATAAAAATTCTGCTAAGTAAGATCCGTCTTGGCCTGTAATACCAGTAATTAGTGCTTTTTTCTTATTCATGCTATAAATAAACTACTATTATGATTTTAAGACAATATCAATAAAATATCTTTTTATATTTGATTAAAAAAAAATTAACTTTTTGGGCTTGTGACTATTCTGGTAAAACAGGAGAAGGAAATCTTTCTAGGAAATTTATACATCAAAATTATAAAGGAAAAAAAATTCAAATTAAAACAATTAACGCAAAAAATTTTTTTAAACATAAATACATAATACCTTTCATCGGTATTATTAATTGTTGGAAATATTTTTTTAAAAATCATAATGTTGGTTATCTAAATTATTTACCTTTATGGAATTTTTTAATTTTCTTACTTTTACCACCTAAAACTAAATTAGGTCCAATTACAGGTGGTGCTTTATATAGCAAAACAAATAAAATTAATTATTTTATAAGGAAATTTTTTTTTCCATTATTTTATAAATTATCAGAGTTTATAATCAATTTAAGATTTGAAAGAAAACTTACTTTTTCAACAGATTTATTAAAAAAATATTTGTCTAATAAAACTATAAATAAAAGTGAATTTAACTTTGTTTTAAAAAATATAAAATTTAAGAGAAAAAGAGGATTTAAAGATATAGATTTTTTAATATACTATAAGATTCATAATAATAAATCTTCATTTTTCAATTATAATTTGATTAATGATTTAACAAAACTAAATTTAAAAATTATTATTGTTGGTGATAAATTAAAAATTAAAGGAGTCAAAAATTTAGGTTATTTGAGTCAAAAAAAACTTTCAATTTTACAATCTAGATCAAAATATTCTTTATGCTCAGGTGAAAATATCTATAGCCTTTTTGTATTAGAATGTATTACAAACCATGTAAAAATAATAATTAATAAAAATTATATGAATAAAGTTAATTTTTTCAAAAAGTATTTTATTACTTTAGATAAATTAAAGTTAATTTCAAAAAAATTAAAAATGTAAATTCATGAAAATAATTATTGGGATAAATGCTAATCATGCTGACTCTTCTGCTTGTATAATTGTAGATGGCAAACTTGTTGCTGCAGTAGAGGAAGAAAGATTAAATAGAATTAAACATTTTTCTGGTTATCCTATTTTGTCAATTAAGGAATGTATGAGAATTGCAAATATTAAATCTACTCAAATTACAGATGTTGCTTTTAATACAAGGCCTTTAAGCAATATATTTCCAAAAAGTCTTTTTTTTATAAAAAATTTTTCATTAAAAAATAACCAACCTATAAGAAGGGTTTTAAAGAAAATTAATGTAAAAAAAAAATTACTTGAAAATTTTAAATTAAATAAAAATGTTAAATTTCATTTTGTAGAACATCATCTTGCCCATATTGCATCAGCTTTTTACCCATCTGGGTTTACAAAAGCAAATGGTCTTTCGATTGATGGCTCGGGAGATTTTGTAACATGTGCAATTGCAGAATGTGAAAATAATTTGATTAAAATTAAAAAGAAAACATTTTTTCCACATTCATTAGGCATATTTTACCATGGTATGACACAATTTCTTGGATTTAAAAACTATGGGGAAGAATATAAAATGATGGGACTTGCTGCTTACGGTAAGCCAAAATATTTTGAAAAATTAAAAAAAAACTTATTTATTGATAAATCAAATGATTTATTCAAATTAAATTTAGAATATTTTAATCATCAAAAACCTGGGTATAAATATATAACTGGTGATAGTCTAGAAATTGATCAAATTTATCAAAAAAAGTTAAATGATTTATTTTTTGATGAGATTAACAATGAAAACAATTATGAGGAATTTCGAAAAAACTTTGCCTGTTCTGTGCAAAAAATTTATGAATTTTTTTTTGAAAAAATTATCTTAAAAATTATAAAAAAAAATTTTTCAAAAAATCTTGTATATGCTGGTGGATGTGCATTAAATTCAACTGCTAATCAGTTTATAACTAATAATAATCATTTTAAAAATGTGTATATAAATTATGCTCCAGGAGATAATGGTGGTGCAATTGGTGCTGCATTAACTATATCATCTTACTCAAATAAAAATTTAGATAACTATAAAAGTCCATACCTAGGAAAAAAATTTTCAAATAGTGAGATTCTTTCTGTCTTAAAAAGTAACGATTATAAAAATAAAATTTCTTATGAAATCATTAATGAAAAAAAAATTTTTGATCTAACTGCAAAAATCATTTCTGAGGGAAATATAATTGGATGGTTCCAAGATAAAATGGAATTTGGACCGAGAGCTCTTGGAAATAGATCAATTTTAGCTGACCCTACTAACCCAGATATGAAAGATATTATAAATAAAAAAATTAAAAGAAGAGAGTCTTTTAGACCTTTTGCCCCCGTTACATTAAAAGAATTTCAAAATGAATGGTTTGAAAGTAAATTTTTAAGCCAATATATGTCATCTCTTTCTATAGTGAAAAAAGATAAACAAAAAATCATACCTGCCATAACTCATGTGGATGGCACGGCAAGAGTTCAAATAGTAGAAAAATCAACTAACTTTAAGTTAGCAACTTTAATTGAATCATTTAAAAAAATTACAAATGTTCCAGTCCTTTTAAATACATCATTTAACGAAAATGAGCCGATTGTCATGAAGCCGGAAGAAGCGCTAGATTGTATTTTAAGAAATGATTTAGATTACTTGGTAATGAGTAACTTTATAATTAAAAAAAAATTAAAATAAAAAAAATTTTTTTTTGATTTATGGCTTTAAGTCTAATCTAAAATTCCATCCAGCATTTTTAATACTCACTTATTTTTATAAAACTTAGGTTTTTTGTAATTACTTTTTAATAATAATTGAATATTCATTTAAATAATATTTAAAAATAGTATCCCAGTTAAAATTAGTTCTAACATAACTCAAACTTTGTTTTTTATATGATAAACTTTTAATTCTTTTTTTATTTTTTAAAATTTTTTTAATACTATTGTTTAGTGATCCTAAATTAAATTCAATATTTGCTGCAAAAGAATTTAATTTTAAACTATTTTTTTTTAAGCTTTTATTCAAAATTAAAAATAAACCTGAAGATAAAGCCTCGTATATTACTAAACCAAAATTTTCTGATTTTGAAGGATGAATAAAAACATCATATTTTGACAATCTTTTTTGAATTTGCTTATTTAATGAACCTAAATACTTTATATTTTTATTCCTTTTAATTAATTTACTAATTTTTGAAAAATACATTTCATCATCGATTTCACCAAGTATATATAAATAAAATTTTTTCAAAAAAATACTTTTTTCCCACAACTTAACTAAGGTTAGTAAATTTTTTGTTTCATGGATTTTTGAGAAAAAAACAAACTTTAAACTCTTTTCTATATTTTTTTTGGGAAAAAAATTTCTATCGATTACTACTCCATGATAAATTATTCTTATTCTCCTTATTTCTGAAATTTGATTAAGTAAATTTTTTTTTTCAAGTTTTGAATTTACAATTATCAAATCAGAATTTTTAAAAATAAATTTCTGATATAAGAACAAAGCTAGTTTTTTTTTGATTTTTTTTTGATTTAAAGAATTTTGGTCCATCATGCCATGTGGAGAAATTACAACTTTTACACCCATAGTTTTGGCTAATAAAAAAAATAATATGAACCTAATTTTCCAACAACCATGTATGTGCAAAATATCAGGTTTAAATAAAATAAAATTTATAGGATTATTTGAATATCTAACTTTATTAAATCTTGTAAATCTTTTTTTTAATTGATTAATAACTTTTGATATTCCAAATTTATTTCTATTTTCTGAACTTATAATAAAAATTTTCACAGTCTTTTTAATTTTAATTCAACATTATTTAACTAAACAATTTGGTAAATATTCACTTTTGAACTCATAAATCCATCCATCATAATATTGTCTCTCAGTAAAAGGGTTTCTGCCTACGTGTCTACCAACATTTTTTTTATAGAACAATTTTTTTCCTAAGCATCTTTCAAAAGGTTTCGTCTCTAATTCATTGCCAAAAAAAACTATTCTGTTTATTTTTTTTGATTTTAAATAATTCGCATATTTTAAGGATGACTGAATATTTGGATCTATATGCCATGTAAACATACTTGAAAAAGTTTTCATATTAAACAATGAAATTGATCTATGTGTTGATATCAAAACATCATCCTCTTTTAATTTTTGATTAGTCCATTCAGCTAATTCATATCCATTAGCATTATTCATCATTATTTTTTTTTTATAGTTTTCATTAATTGAGCCTGGAAATATTTTAAGCACAAAATATATAAAAATTAATAATATTAGGAATGACTGTGCTAAAACAATTTTTGAAAAAAATTTATAAATTTTTGAATTTTTTACAAAAGTTATACTAATCAAAAAAATTAACCATAAATATCCCTCATATAAAAACCTATTTAAATTACTCCCAAATATAATAACGCATGTGATAAAAGTAATAATAATTATTAATTCAATTTTAAATTTAAGTGTTTTTTTATTGATCATAAAAAATAAAATCAAAAATAAAGGTCCAAATAATGAGGAAAAATCTTTTAAATTTATTGAAACAATAACGTTTACTAAATTTATAGAACCTCCACTTAATAAATTTTGAAAACTCTCATAACCATAAATATTTAGAGGCAAAGGACTTGTTATCAAATGAATTAAATTTGTATCAAAATTTTGATACCTAAATATCCAATAAGGTAAAATGGAAATAAGAAATACGACTAAACCAATTAATATTGAAGGGTAAAGAATTTTTTTTCTTATAAGGATAAAATAACTATAAATTAATAATAAACTTGTTGATAATATAAATGAGTATTTAGCCAAAAAAACAAGTGATAATAAAATTAATCCAATAAAAAAGAATAATTTAATCTCTTTATTTTTTAACTTAGAAAAATTTTTTATTAGAAAAATAAAAATTAATAGTGTAGTTATACAAAACAACAATTGAGGTTTTGGAGAACTGACAAGAAAAAATGTTATTGGACAAGCTAAAATAGCTAATAAGAATAACTTATTTTGACCCTTCTTAAAAAAAATTGGTATCAAAGCAAGTAATGATGAAAATTGAATTATTCCTCCAAATTGTTCTGCTCTAATTGACAAGCCAAGAGCTAAAGGTATTTCTCCAATAGATACTAAATTTGTATGCATTGGTAATATCTCTTTTTGAAAGTGCCCATTATTTATCAAATTTAAAGCACCTAAAAAGTGATAATCTAAAGTGTCTGCGTGTGTTATGGGTGATGCAGAAATAAAAAATAATAGGATATAAATAGCTATTATTAAATGAACTTCTAAAGATTGTTGAATTCTAAAACTTTTTATTAATTGCAGATATTTAATTCTATTCAAATAGAAATTTATAATTCCTAAAAAAAAAATTAAATATGAGAAAACTTTCAAAAAAATAATTGAATAAATTTCAAAAATTAAAATGATATAAGTAAAAAAAATTAACGGGTAAATACCAATTATTGGTGAAAAAAAAAGGTTATAGTTTATAAACTTGTATGAACCAATTTTTTTAATAAAAATTTTTTGGGAAAAATCGCCAACAAAAATAACACCAAAAAAAAGAACGATTGATACTAAAAGTGAAAATGGTGCAACTAAAGAAACATTTTCAATACCATATATCATCTAGTAGATACTATCTTTTTTAATAATTTATTTAAATAAAATGAATTTTTAGCTGAAATAATTTTGTTATAACAATCTTCAAAAAAAATCTTTTTTGGAAATCTATCTTGAATATAAAATATCTTGTTAATTTTTGTTTTTTTGATTTTATTATCCAGTGTCAATTTTTCTGATATTTTTTCATTAAACTTGTTTCCTGATACTTTAATTTTAAGTTTTTGATCTGGATGACTATACGTATTAAACATCTTTTTAATTATATCAAATATTTTAACTGGTTTACCCATATCTAAAAAGAAAATACCATTCTTATTTTTTAAATTTGTGCATTGTAAAACTAAATTACATGCTTCTTTTATTGACATAAAATACCTCTGCATTTTTTTATCAGTTAATTGAATAGGTAAATCTTTTTTTATTTGGTCCAGAAAATAAGGTAGCGCTGATCCATCACTGCCTATCACATTACCAAATCTTACAATGAAGTATTTTGATTTCTGATAGTCTTTTTCTAAAAAAGTAAAGTGTACCAGCAATTCTCCTATTCTTTTTGTAAGACCTAAAATATTCTTAGGTTTTACTGCCTTATCTGTCGAAATAAATATAAATTTTATTTTTTTTTCTTTTATTGCCTTTAAAATTGAATGAGTTCCTAATATATTATTTTTAACCGCACTTAAGATATTTTCTTCTAAAAACTTTACATGTTTATATGCCGCCGCATGAAAAATATAATCAATTTTATTTTTTGAAACTATTTTTTTAACCAAATCAGTATCTTTTATGTCCCCTAAAATTAAATTAATTTTATGATCTACTATTTTTTTATTAAACCTATAAATATTATACTCAGAGTGATCTAAAACGATGATTTTTTTTGGATTATAATTCAAAAGTTGTTTTGAAATTTCAGTTCCAATACTACCTGCACCACCAGTAACCAAAATATTTTTATTATTAAAATTTTTCAAATCAGGTGTTTTATGATCATTTTTTTTCTTATTAAATAGTTCGTCTAAAGATATCTCATTTAAATCATTGAAATTTATCTTTTTTATTTTATAAAAACTTTTTTCTGGTAAACTACTTATTGATGAACAAATAGGTAATAACTTTTTAATAAGTTTATTTTTATTACTATTTGATAAGGAAGGTATTGCTATAATAATATTTCTTATGCTTGATTTTTGGCTTATCTTTTTTAATTTATCAAATGATATAATATTAATACCATTAATATCTCTTCCTATTTTTTTTGGATCATCATCTACAAAATAAGATATATTTTCAATTTTAAAATCAGTTAATTGTTTCGAAATTATGGTTCCAGAATAACCTGCTCCATAAATAATTGAGCCTGGTATGATATTTTCAATTAAATTTTGTTTATTTGTAGAATGATAAAATTGTCTCTTTTTTATTTTAAAAAAGTTTTCGATAGTCTTGAATTTAAATGATTTAATTTTTTTGAATAATTTTTTTGGATTTGCAATAGAAACAGGAATTTCACTTGTAAAACTTTTCTTAAAAATAATTTTATTTTTAGGTATTTTTAAAATATTTATTAAATCAATTATTCTTAAACCTCTGCCTGATCCAATATCGATAATTTCAGATCCTTTTTTTAAGAGAAGTTTACTATAAATCTTTGATACATCATTAACATGAATGAAGTCTCTAATTGAATTACCGTTGTTATAGATTGTTATTTTTTCATCTTTCTTTCTTAAAATAGATTTTAGTTTTGAAATAATTGAAAAACTATCATCTCCACCATAAAGATTAAATACTCTACAAATATCCAAATCAATTTTGAATTTATTAGAAAAATTTTTTAGCATCATTTCACATGAAAGTTTTGTTGAAGAATAAATATACCTATTATTTTGGTCTGAAATTTTTATTTTATCATTTATTGATCCATAAACAGAGGAGCTACTTGTGTATAATATTTTTTTAATATTTTTTGGATTAATTTGGTCTAAAATTATTGCAACTTCTGACAATGATTTTTCTATAAAAATTTTATAGGAATTAAGATGATTCAGATTTCTTGAAGAAAAAAATGAATTTATTATCAAATTAACTTTTTTTTTAGATTTGTTAATTAATTTTATCTCTTCAATAAAAGCTTTTGCAGTATAAATTTTAGAATTTGGTAATTCTTTAATTAACTCCTTGGATAAATATCCAGATCCAATAATATAATTTTTTATCATACAATATTTTTCCAAAATTTTTTACAAGCACGATTAACTTCAAAAAATTTAGATCTATTAATAGAATTTTGAGAAAATTTATTATACCTTTTAAAAATTCTATTAATTAAATTTATAAATATTTTAGTAGATTCAGTATAGCGGATATAGCCATCATAATTATTTTTTATAATTTTTTTTATGTCACCTTTACTGCATGAAATAACTGGTATTCCAAAGCTTTTTGCTTCTAATGCCACGTATGGAAAATTATTAATCTTGCTTGTTATTATTACAATGTCTGAATATTTATATATTATCTCTTTATCTTGCCACCCATAAAATCTAATTTTATTTCCTTCTGAAATATTTTTTAAATAATTATACATAGATCCATCGCCAAATATGTTAAATACAGTATCATTCTTAGTTTTTAAATAATCTTTTGCTATATTTATAAAAAATTCTGGATTATTTTCTTTTTCTAAACGTCCAATAAATGAAATAAATTTTTTTTTCTTAATTTTATTCATTTTATTTTTTTTTTGTACTTCAACACCGTTATAATGAACTAAATTTTTTTTTATTTTCATCCATGGATAGAATTTTAACCACCAGTTTTTTGCAGAATTTGAACCAAAATATAAATAATCAACTTTTTTATAAATAAGAGAAAAAAATAAACCTGCAAAATATTTTTTTAATGATAAATCAAATAACCCACTATGAATGGTAAGAATAATCTTAATTTTTTTTTTTCTGAGTTTATTGAATAATGAAAAATACCTTATAAGAAATGCATAATTAGTCAAAAATATTATTTTTTTAGTATTATCATTTAATAGTAAGTTTTTTAATTTTTTATTAGAATTTATATCAAATTTATTTATCTTTATTTTCTTAACAATTGTTTTGTTCGGAATTTTGGAATACGTCTTAATTGGTTGATCATCAATCAGAATAGTTTTTTTATTTTTTTTTGAAAGATAATTTAAATGATCATATATAAATCTCGAAGCTCCACCTGAATAACCTGTTGAGATAAATATATATTGTATTTTACACATTAAAATAGATTTATTTTTTTTTTAAAAATTGTGAAAAAATTTATAATTTCAAAATTTGATTCTTTAATTACACTAAAACTTTTTAGATTTAAAAAAGTTGTATAAATATAGCAAT
>CACDUS010000014.1 GCA_902555945.1 uncultured Pelagibacteraceae bacterium
TAGTTACTCTGAGTGGTGTAAAGGAATGAAATTCAAATTTTCTTTTTTAAATAATGATATTAAAAAAGCATCACAAAAAATTCTCAAAAATATTTAGATTTTAATTTTATTAAGTGCATTATTTTTAAATAAGTTTGCTTCTTGAATATATCTTCTCACCATTTGAGTGGTTTTATGACCTGTCATTGCCATTATATTTCTTTCTTCTGCTCCAAATTCAGCTGCTGTGGTAGCAAATCCTGACCTTAAACTATGACCAGCATATCTTGAAGCATCCAAACCAGCTTTTTCTGCATATCTCTTAATTATTAAAGCTACGGATTTATCTGAAATTTCAAAAACTCTTCCTATATCGTTGCCTGAAAATTTATGTTTAATGTATTCCTTAAGTGCTATAACTGGACAAAATTCATTATTATCAAAGTAGGGAATAGCTTTAATGGTTCCTTCCCCAAATTGATCTGTTTTAGATCTTTTTATTAATATTTTTACACCTTCATTAACAAATTCTATATCGTCATACTCAATGTTCACTAATTCCGATCTTCTAAAACCGCCAGCAAATCCTATTAATATTAATGCTTTATCTCTTAATTTATTTTGAGCCTTAACTTTGCTTTCAACAAGGTTTTTTGCATTAATTTTTTCCTCATTTAATACTTTAATAATTAATTTTAAATCATTGATTAATATTGGTTTTTTAGCTTTTTGTCTTGAGCCTAGTGTTCTTTTAATCCCATGCAAATTCTCCATTATTATAGGATGTTTTGTATCTAGGTAATGCCCTTTTAGCTTATGAATAACACTTATTGATGCTATTCTACGTTTTAACGTACTGAATTTTGATGATTTAGAGAGATTAGTTATATAAAAAGCAACAATTTTAGGCTGAGTTGGCAAAGAAGAAAAGCCATTTTTAATACAAAAAGATGAGAAGTCCTTAAAGTCTGATTGATAAGCTCTAAGTGTGTTATTAGATTTAGAATTTTTTAAATTTTTTAATGTTTCAATTTCTAAGCTTTTAAGGTCTGTAATTAGATCACTCATATAAATTTCCGATAACCATTAATTATCGGAAGTTATATAATAAGTGATTTTTAATGTCAATAGTTTAAATTATAAAAAATATGCGTTTAACTGGTGAAGAAATTCCTGCGATAGCATTTTTAATAAGCTCAATTGGTTTTGTTATATTAACTTTTATTCAATATCGAAATTATGGGAAGAGCTTCAATACGAAATTCTTATTTATAATGGTTATTATATTCTTTATAAGCTATATAATATTATTAATTCAAAGGTAAAACCTAATGAAGGGAACAAAATTTCAATTAAAAGTGTGGAAATACCTTAAAACTATACCAAAAGGTAAGGTTAAAACGTATAAACAGGTTGCTATAGGTATAAAAAGACCCAAATCAGCTAGAGCTGTGGCTAATGCCTGTGCTAAAAACCCTTATGCTCCAAAAATACCTTGTCATAGGGTAATAAGGTCTGATGGAGGTCTTGGAGGTTACTCTGGGACAGGTGGAATCAAGAAAAAGCTTAAATTACTCAGGTCTGAAAAAGCACCTATATAGGCTTATTTTACGCCCTTTTTGCTTTAAAAAAGCTAATAAAATCAATGTTTTTTGATGATTTAATGCTTATTTAAACAAAATAGGCTAATTCACCCTTCAGTTGTACCATATAGAGACCTACACCTAAAATAGACCCCTCTATGGCCGTTTAAAAGGTATATTCAATTAGTGCATCGCTCTACTATTCAACAATATCAATGATTTTAGACTACCCTATTTTTTAGTATTTTGGATTATAAAGCAGCTCTAAAAGTCTCTATTTTAAAGGATAATTTGATATTTCTTAATAGATTATGAATTTCCAAGATATAATTTATTTTAATTTAGGTATAATTGGCAAAATATTCTTAATTTTTGTTATTTATTTATATATAAATAACATAATAATAACAGTTATTTATAGTTAATACTTAAAGTAATACTTTATATATTAGTAAACAAATATTACCTATAAATGCAGTTATATCAGGGATATCGACTCAATAAACTATGAATAAGATAGCATATCAAGGAGTCAAATAACTCCGAAAAATAGATCAAAGAAGCTAATTAAGAGAGGATTTTTTAATAGTTATATCAAGTGGAAGATCACCCTTTATAAGCCTAGATACATCATCAGGAGAGAGTTCTACTGTAGCTAAATTATGGTCCCTAGCGAACCTGACTTCAGTTAAAAAGGACTTAATATCATCCTGATTAAAGTCTAAGCTTTCTAGTAGCCTTTCAGCTTCCCCTTCTCTTCTCGTAAACATCAAATGTTCAGCTAGCAAAATATATTTGGAAACTATTTTAAAATTTAATTTACCGACTAAATTAGATGAATATTTGGTTTTTTCTAGAAGTTTATACATTAATTTCTAGATGCATTTGGTCTTATCTTCTTGATGAAATCTAGATCAGTTTTAAATTTTTTAAGAAAGTGTTTATTGGCATTAATCAATAAATCTAAAGATTTTCTTTTAATAATAGAATTTTGATCAATATTTATAAAATCTTTTTTAGATCTATTAAAAAAATCTATTAAAGTTTCTAACCAAGTCGAAACATTGTTTAATTTGGTTGTAATTTCAGGATACGTCATATTAGGGCTTATTTTCCAAAAACTGCAAGCTGAAACAAATTTATATCTCCTATGATCTTCTCCATTAATAATTTCTTGAACAACTCGAGTAGCTAAGAAACCTTTAAGATTTATCAACATTTGACGCGGTACTTCAATTTTGTTTGTCTGATAAGATGATGTATTACTTTTTTTTAATCTAGACTCAACATGAGTAACACCTGTATCGCTGATACTATAAATCTTAGCTTGTTTCTTTGTAATCCAACCATTTTTCAATAAAGCTCCATTTTTATTCATCAAATGAAGTAAAACCGAATTTGAATTAGGATATTTTTCATAACCTTTTAAAGAAAAATCTTGAGGAAATTTTTCCCAGCATTTAACAATTAAATCTTCTGCAGAAAAAGTTTTATTATCTAAATATAAATCATAAGCTGATAACAATACTTTTTCAGCTGCGGTAACAGAATTAATTTTCATTTGACTCGAAAAATTCATTTGATGTTAAAATATCTTTTATAAAAGGTTCAATCTTTTTATTAAAGTCTACTTTTTCGTCATCAATTGCCATTAAAGCTAAATCTAAAGTATCTGGTCTTGTATCAGGATTACTCAATATGTTAACTCGAGCCATAATTTCAAACCATTGTTCTAAAAAATAAACTCTAAATTCTGATGATTTTTCACCATCTAAAATATTTTTCTTATTTTTAGCTTGGTTCCATATAAGATTTGTTAATGGAGATTGAAAATTAATCCACCATATGCCTTTTACTATATCAATTGGCCTTTGAAAAATAGGAGGATGATCTTTATCAAGGTCATAACTATCTACACCATCTTCATTAAGAGGGTCAGGATCAATTCCACTCTTTAAAACTACAGGAAAACCACCACCTTTTGATTTTGGAGGTTTTTCATTTTCTAAAACATTAACTTTAATGGAATTACTGAAACAATCATCTGTCATAGCTGTTAACTCTGTTTCACCCTGAGAAAGTCCTGAAACTAGCCCTTTAGGTGTCAAACCAAGAACATTCTGATTGTTTGTTGCATATGTTAGATAGCAAGAATTATAAGATTTATTTTCAGTATCTATAACTTCATAATTAACTTGTTTTGAAGTTCTTTCCTTTAATTCTAAAGAGGTGTCTTTAATAATTATTTTAGAAATATTAATAACTTCAACTTCAACAGTATTACTTTTAATTCTATTTTTTTTTGAAATAGCATGGAGTTTTACTTTTCCATAGTTTTTTGAATATAATAAATTTAATTGTCTTTCATGCTCTGCCAAAATCTTGTTATCAGAAATTTGCCACTCTATAGGATAATTTTTTATTATATTTCCATCTGAATCATAACTAATAAGTTTAGGTCTAAAAACGACACCCTTTCCAATATGTTCATGAGCTAAAGATAGATTCATGTTTTTTAACTCTCCAGGATATTTTTTCTTAACAGGTTTTTTTCCAGTACCATTAGTTCCTAAATTTCCCTCACCTGGGATTTTATGTTTAATAAAAGAATTTTCTTTAAATACTTTTTCCAAGTTTCTTTGAAAATTATTTATATTCTCTTTTTGTTTTTTTTGAATTTCAGTTTTTTTTCGTTCCTGATGAGCTTCTGCAACTTTGTCAATTTCATCAAGAATAAATTTTCTTAATGCATTAGTAAACGGTGCCGAAGTAAATTCTTCTCTGGCATTAGTTGTATATTCTTTAAGTTCATCATGATATATTTCGCCATAAAGGTGTCTAGAGAAGCCATTTGGATTTGTTGATACGTCTCGCATTTTCCAGTGTCCCTGAGGAGCTTTCAATTCACCAGAAGCTAATCTACCAACAATTAAATGTCGTCCTCTTAAAGCTGAATTAGGCATATCTAGTTGAGATGATTTAATGATCAATTTTCTAAATGAAGAACCAGTCATATCAATTACATTATTTGTATCTGGGTCTTCTAGTATTTCAGGTATATCTATCGAAATTTGATTATACTGATCTTTATGAGGTTCTATTGTAGAAGGTTTTAAGTACTTATATTTCTCTGAATTTTCATCTTCCCTTAAAAATTTTCCATTATTACAGATGTAGATACTCATCATTTCCATAGGAAGTATTGATTGTTGATTTGATATTATGTTTCTTAATTCTTGTTGTACCTTAATTTGCTTTGGATACATCTTTACATTTTCACCTATAAAAAAAGTGAAGCTTTTCCTACTTTCAGCAAGTTTTTTAACTTTAACAGGAAGATCTTTAAATTTGATTCCAAATAATTTAAGATATTTATCTAGTGTTACAGTGACATTTGTAAAATGACCAAAATCATCATGTATAGTTTTAAGATTTTGATCTTTTACTTTAGATAATAATTTTGCACTTACTATTTTTGACTCAAATCCTACAGCCTTTAATTGTTTTTCAATTCCAGAATACCACATTGCTTTATCGAACAAACCAATTCCGTAAAGTTTTCCACCATTTCCTTTACCACCAAATACGTCATGAGAAGATAATGAGTTTCTATGTGAAGCGTCTTGAGAATGAAATTCTGAAAAATTTTTTATTGCACTATCATCCATACCACCAAAATCAAGAAAACCAATTTTTGATGTATTATCTTTAGTTCCATTTTTGAAAAATAATATACTTAAACAATCCTCTTTTTTAAATTTTAATCTTATGTATTCATCTTGGGTGTTTTTAAATATATCCCCTAATCCCCTGGCATGATCTTGCATTTGCACTAATGAATTTCTTATTGCTCCGTAATAACTTGATGATGTTGTGTATTTTCTTTTTGAATTCATTTGTTCTGAACTACTACTTATAATTTCCATTTATCTCTGCCTTTTTTTTGAGCTTCGAATTTATTTTTTAAGATTCTAAACTCTTCAGAGATATCATTAATGATTTTAGAGAACTCCTCAGGTTCGTATTTATAGTTATTTTTATTAAGGAGATTAGAAACAAGTCTAAGATGCTTTAATACATTGTTCACTCTTATAGGGGCCATTTTCGTAAATCGTTCCCTTTTTTCCACAATGTTACCTCTTTTTTTCGTTTTTCCTTCCATTTTCCCCTTTCATAGGCTAATTAGTAGACATAGAAAGGAATACTGTACTAATTAGCCTTAATTTATAGCTATTTAACACCAAAAAAGGCATTATTTAGTACTATAATACAACTAAAAATAGACTTATTTAAGCTATTTAGTCTATTATTTAATTTCATATAATACATAGTTATTATATAGTACTTTATAGAAAAAAAGTCAATAGTAATATGAGAAAAAAATTACCTAATAAATACAAGCTAAATGGCGGCTTTTTCTATAATGATGACAGTTTAAAGGTCTTAAAAAGTAAAGGATTCGTTAAGAAGTATCAAAATAAGATAGATTTAGTTTTTACTTCTCCCCCATTCCCTCTAATTACACCCAAAAAATATAAAAATAAAAAAGGTGAGGATTATATTAATTGGTTTGCTGATTATGCAGATCCGTTAAAAAAAGTATTAAGTAAAAAAGGTTCCATTGTTATTGAGATAGGAAATAGTTGGACACCTGGTTATCCAACACATGCACTTATAGAAGTAAAAGCTTTAATGAGATTTATGGAAAAAGGTGGTTTTCATCTTTGTCAGGAATTTGTTTGGTATAATCCTGCAAAACTTCCTGGTCCAGCTGAATGGGTAACTAAATATCGAGAAAGAGTAAAAGACTCTTTTACCAAAATTTGGTGGTTTGCAAAAACTCCAAGACCACATGCTGACAATAAACAAATATTAACTGAATATAGTAAAGGAATGTTAAAGTTGTTACAGAAAAAAAAATATAACTCTGGAAAAAGAGCTACTGGTCACAACATAAGCACAAAGGGATTTTTCACTAGAAATAAAGGTGCAATCCCACCAAATGTTTTTGAAGATTTTGATAATTTTCTGAGAATTTCAAATACGAGTAATGTTAATAAATATAGAGAGTATTGTAAAAAAAATAATTTACCAGCTCATCCAGCAAGAATGCCTCCGGAGTTAGCAGAATTTTTTATAAGATTTTTAACAAAAAGAAAATCATTAGTTTTAGATCCATTTGCTGGATCAAATACTACTGGTTATGTTGCATCAAAACTTGGAAGAAAATGGTTATCAATTGAAAAAGATTTAAACTATATAAAGGGTTCTAATGGTTGGTTTAAATAGTTTTATTAACTGATTGTTCTCTTTGATAAATATAGATACCACTCATCACAATAATTGCTAATCCTAAGAACGTCCAATTGTCTGGAAAATCACCAAAGAAATAATATCCAATTAATATATTAGTAATTATCTCAAAATAACTAAATGGAGCCAATTTAGATGCATCAGCATACTTTAATGATAAGATTAAAAATAAATGACCTATGCATGCAAAAATTCCTATTGCTGCCATCATAGACCATTGATTAATTGTAGGTTGAACCCAAACAAATGGCATCACGCAAGAAATTATGACAGCTCCTACTACACCTGTTAATAATAAAGTTAATAATGGATTATCTGATGTACTTAATTTACGGGTAATTATTAAATAAAAACCATACATTATACCCGTACCAAGAGCAGCAAAACTTGCTAAATTAATTTCAACAAAGCCTGGTCTAATTACAACTAAGGATCCAATAAATCCTATAATTACTGCAGACCATCTTCTAAAACCTACCTTCTCGCCTAAAAAAACTGGAGAAAAAGCTGTAACAATTAAAGGAGCAATGAAAGCTAAAGTTAATGCTTTTGCTAAAGAAATGACTGAAATTGCATAAAAAAAACAAATATTAGCAGTTAATAAAATTAAACCTCTTATGAATTGTAATTTTGGTTTATCAGTCCAAACTAAATTTTTTCTAAAAAAGAAAAACATGACAGGAAAAGTAAAAGCTACTGTGAAAAAATATCTAGCCCAAGTAATTTGCAGAACAGGTAATTCTGTGCTTAAATATTTTGCAAAACCATCCATTATTGGCAGCATTACCCATGCCAACAGATTAAAAATGATAGCCTTCATTATAAATAGATATAGATTAATTAAAGTATTTTAAAGGAAAGAATACTACTAATAAATAATAATAATTGACGTAAGAGATGATGCAAATCAGATAGTAAGAAAATGTACATAAGAATCGAATTTATTTAAAAAGATGTTTTAAAAGATATAAAATTTAGAAATTTACTTTTAGTAATTTAGAATCGTTTCTAACAAAAATACAATCAAATTGAAGAAGAAAAGATTTTTGGTAACCTAATCTTTTTAAATCAAAAATGTCATATAATTTGAAATTTTTTTTTTTCATAAAATCAAGCACATGGTCAAATAATGGAGCATCTTTATTATATTGATGAATTGAAACTTCTAAAATAACAACTTCAAAATTATTTATTAAATCATCTAAACCCTCTAGAACTTTTAATTCAGATCCCTGAACATCTATCTTAATAAGATTATTTGTATAATTTTTCAATTCATTAGGAACTTCATCTTTAAGTTTAGATGATCTAATTTTTTGTTGTTTTCTTGCATGTGAAGTTTGTTCTTCAAATATAGATGAACCGTATCCCATGTTGTAAAATGTATAAAAATTTTCATTATCAGTCAAAAGACAGATTTTATAATTTATATTGTGATATTTAATACTCAAATTTTCTAATTTTTCTTTATTAGTATTGTCAGCATCAAATAAAAAAAATTGTGAATTTGGATAAAATTTAAGAAGTTTTTTGGTCCATTCACCATGACCACATCCTATATCAAAGATATATGTTGGAATGAAATTTTTTGTCTTTAATGAATTTATTATAAAATTTGCGTTGGTAACTTGATTTTTATTTTGAAATTTATGATTAAGAATAAAATTTTTTGATAAAAGAAACCTAAAAAATCTACTTATTCTTTCGATTGTTTTATCAATTAAATACATCATGAAAAATATTTTAATGCAAAAAATACAACTAGTGGAATACTAATAAATGACATTAAAGTAGAAACAACAATCATACTAGCGATACTATCAACTATTTTTTTAGGTGAATACATTGAGCCCACTAAATAAGTTAACACAGCACTAGGCATTGAACATTGTATTAATAAAGCACCAGCAGCAAAACCTTCTAATTTAAAGAAAATAATTAATAGATAACCTACCACAGGACCTAGAATTACTCGACCGATTGAAGAAAATAACGCCTTATTAAAAGAAAAAACTTTTAATCTTGTTAATGCTATTCCCAAAGACATTAAAATTAAAAAAATTGTAGCATACATTAATAAAAAGGTTGTATTTTCAATAAACACAGGAAGTGTAATTTCATAATAAAGTAAAATAACGGCTATTATAATTGCATAAAATGGAGGACTTTTTAAAATAACATCTAGACTGAAACGTCTATCAGCTAAAAAAACGCCTAAAGTAAAGTGACATAAAATTATTAATGCTGATATTGCAGCTGCAACACCTAATCCTTGTGAACCGTACGCAAATAAACATATAGGAAGGCCCATATTACCTGTGTTAGGCATCACAAATGGTGGTAATTCTCTAATGATATCTTTTGTCTTTAATATAGATAAAAATACAAATCCAATTATAAAAAAACCACCTATAGCAATTAAATAATACCAAAAATAACTTTTAAATAAATTAAATGATATATTTGTAGGATTTAAAGCATAGATTATCATTGCAGGTGTTCCTACATTCGCAGCAAAATTTGTAATAAATGATGTATCTATTTTTGGATTTTTTCTACCTAAATAATAACCAATACCTACAACAAAAAATACCGGAAATAATACTTCAAAAAGTTTTAAGTAAATAGACATTAATTATAAAGTCTAATTAATGTTGGAAATTTAAGAATATTCTTATTTTTCTTAAATATAGATAAGCAATTTCTAATATTAATTTCTGTTGTCTTGTGAGTAATTATAACGATAGTAGCCTTTTTATTTTTCTTATCTGGTGTCTGAATTATTCTTTTTACGGAAATCTTATATTTAGCTAATCGATTAGTTATTAATGAAAGAACACCTTGTTTATCCCTTACTTCAAATCTGAGATATAAAGAATTTGTATAATTATCATTATTAAATCCTTTAATTGATACTCTTTTTGATGATGAAATACCAAACGGATATTTAATGTTACCTCTTAAAATAGATAATAAGTCAGATAGCAAAGATGAAGATGTTGGTCCAGGGCCTGCACCCTCACCTTGTAGAACACTTTCACCTACAGGTTTACCCTCGGTGATAACAGCATTCATAACTCCATTTACATTTCCTATATAAGTGTTTTTGCTTACTAAACATGGATGAACTGTTTCAAATAATTTTCCATTAATCATTTGAGAAATACCCAATAATTTTACTCTAAGACCTAATTGACTAGCAATTTTGATATCTTCTAGTTTAATATTTTGAATTCCCTCCATTATACATTTGGCTTTTGAAATTTTAGTATTGAATGAAAGTGCTGATAAAATTCTTATTTTTGCAAAAGCATCAAAACCATTTAAATCTAATTTCGGATTACCTGGTTCAGCGTAACCTAGTTTTTGGGCTTTTTGTAAAACTTTATCAAAAGTTTCATTGCTATTTTCCATTTCAGATAAAATATAATTAGTTGTTCCATTTAATATTCCATAAACTTTATTGATTTTATTTGTTGCTAGTCCTTCTTTAATAGTTCTAAGTATGGGAATTCCTCCTGCAACTGATGCTTCAATTTCTAAATTAACATTATTTTTTTCAGCTAGTTTAGCTAAATTATCACCATGTTTAGCAATTAATGCTTTATTTGGGGTAATAACATTGACTTTATTTTTAAGTGCATGCTCAACTATTTTTTTAGAAATTCCATCAGAATGTCCTATGCATTCAAATAAAATGTCTATCTTATTTTCTTTGAAAATTTCAAGTGGATTAGTGTAAAAAATCTTTTTATTTATCTTAAATCTTCTTTTTTTATTTTTATTTTTGGCAGAGATAGCTACAACATTAATTTTTTCTCCTGTTTTTATCTCAATTTCTTTTTTTTTTATAATTAGTTCATTATAAAGATAAATTCCAACTTGACCCAAACCAATTATGGCAATATTTTTCATCTTATTTATTTTAATCATCTATATTCGGATAAGGGTTGTTTTCAGCATATTCATTTAATTTTAATCTAAACTCATCAAAAGTCATTTTATCAGAGAACTCAAAATCATTTTTAGATACAGTTGATGAGCATGAAAATAAAAAAAAACAAAATAGAATCATAATATTTCTCATTTTAAACCCTCGTCCATCTTAAAGCCAAATTTTAAATTCATGTTTTGTATAGCTTGACCTGCACCACCTTTAATAAGATTATCTATAGCAGATAATATTATTATCTTATTCTTATATTTTGTTTTACAAATTGAAATATTGCAATTATTTGTATTAATAACATCATTAGTGCTTACAAGGGAATCTATTTTTAAAACATTTATAAATGTATTTTTTTTGTGAAATTTTTTTAAAAGTTTATAAATTTTTTCGATTGTAAATCCTGATTTCAATTTAACATAAATTGTACTCAAAATCCCCTTAAACATTGGTGTTAAATGTGGAGTAAAAATAAAATCAATATCTGAATTTGTATAGTTTTTTAATTCTTGATGAATTTCAGAATTGTGTCTATGAAAACCCACACCATAAGCACTTAATGACTCATAAAGGTTTTTATTTTTATATTTTTTATGTACACCTCTTCCAGCACCAGAATATCCTGATTTCGAATCTATAATAATATCTTTTAAATATATTGATTTATTTTTTACAAGAGGAATTAAAGGTAACAATACAGAAGTAGGATAACAACCAGGGCAACCAATGATTTCATAAGTTTTAATTTTTTTTCCTATAAATTCTGGTAACGCATAAATACTTTTTTTTATATTTTTAACTGCTTTGTGCTTTTGTTTGTACCATTTTAAATACTCTGAACTTTTTTTTAATCTAAAATCTGCAGCTAAATCAATTAAGGTATTTTTATTTAGTAAAAATTTTGATATTTCTTGAGCCTCTCCATTTGGAAGTGCTGTAAATACAATATCTATATCTTTTAAATATTTTTTATCAAATTTTATTATTTTGGGTAATTTTTTTGACTTTAAAGAATTGTCATAAAAAGAAATATTTTTACCAACAGATGTATTTCCACAAAGATATTTGATTTTTATATTTTTGTGTTTTACTAAAAGTTTTATAAGTTGAACACCTATGTAACCAGTAGATCCAGCAATTAAAGCATTAAGCTTGTGCATTTTATATTATAACAGTTAAATATTAAAAAAGAATTATCTTTTAGAAAATTGAAAGCTTCTTCTAGCTTTTTTTCTACCAGGTTTTTTTCTTTCAACTGCCCTGGAGTCTCTGGTTGTCAATTTTTCAGATTTCAGAGTTGACTTAAAATTTTCATCAAACATCACTAATGCTTTTGAAATACCATGAACCATTGCGCCTGCTTGTCCAGTGGGACCGCCACCCTTAACATGACATCTAACATCATATTCTGTTGGTTGATTTATTAACTCAAAAGGTCTTGTTATTTGCATTTTATGATTATCATTTACAAAATATTCACTAAACATTTTACCATTTACATAAATCTTACCCGAGCCTTTTTTTAACCAAACTTTAGCAATTGATGTTTTTCTTCGACCAGTAGCATATTTGCTGTCTTTAAAATCTAACTTTAATTTTTCAGTTTTTAAATTTGCTTGAGTATTTTCCATATTAATTTCTAATAGTATTTTTATTATTTAATTTATTAAGTTCTATAACTTTAGGATTTTGTGATGCATGAGGATGTTCATTTCCTGAATAAATCTTTAATTTAGTTAATTGTTTTTTTCCCAAAACACCACCGGGTAACATTCTTTTAACAGCTAATTTTAAAGCCTCACCAGGTTTTTTGCTACTAAGTTTTTCTGGTGTTGTTTCTTTAATTCCGCCTGGATGTCCTGTGTGTCTATAATATTTTTTATTTTGGAATTTTTTTCCAGTAAATCTAATTTGTTCTATATTCTTAACAACAACAAAATCACCATCATCCATATGAGGAGTAAAAGTAGTTTTGTTTTTTCCTCTTATAATCTTTGAAATTATACTTGCTAATCTACCCACAACTGCATTTTTTGCATCTATCTCGTACCAAGATGATGTTATCTGGTCTTTTTTAAGGAATTTAGTCATTGTGCCAGGATTAATACTAATATTAATCATAAAGTCAATTTGATATTTACCTTGTAAAATAAACCTAATCTGATAAATAATAGATGCCGATTTGATCCTATTGCGGGCATAAAAACTGCTAAAAAGGAAATTTCTATACATAATCGGTAGGCATTTGAACTGTATTGTGCGCCTTACATAAAGTTAAAGCACTAAAAAAGGAGTAAAAAATGAGTAAAAAAAGAAATAATCCAGAAACCATTGCGATACATGGTGGAGATTATCGAAGTGATCCTGCTACAAATGCTGTAGCAGTTCCTATTTATAGAACAACTTCGTATCAATTTAACAATACTGAACATGCTGCAAATCTTTTCGCACTAAAAGAATTTGGTAATATTTATACTAGAATTATGAATCCCACTAATGATGTTTTGGAAAAAAGAGTTGCTGCTTTGGAAGGTGGCCTTGCTTGCCTAACTGTGTCGTCAGGACAAACGGCTTCGACTTTTGCAATTTTAAACGTTGCTCAAGCTGGTGACAATATAATTAGTTCAACTGATCTTTATGGAGGAACTGTCTCATTGTTCACGCATACCTTAAGTAAGCTTGGGATTGAAATAAGATACGCTGATCCAAGCGATCCTAACAATTTTGAAAAACTTATTGACGATAAAACTAGAGCTTTTTATGGAGAAACTCTTCCAAATCCTTACTTAAGAGTATTTCCTATTAAAGAAGTTTCTGATATTGGAAGAAAATACAATATACCATTAATAATGGATAATACCGCATCTCCTGTAATTTGTAAGCCAATAGAACATGGTGCAGCTGTAGTTATACATTCTTTGACTAAATATATAGGTGGTCATGGAACTGCTGTTGCCGGAAGTATAGTTGATAGTGGAAATTTTGATTGGACAGCTGATCCAAAAAGACAACCATTATTTAATGAACCTGATGCTAGTTATGGTGGAGTTGTTTGGGGAAAAGCGGTTCCAGAATTAACTGGTGCAAATGTTCCATTTGCCGTAAGAGCTAGGGTTTGTTTATTAAGAGATTTAGGATCAGCCTTAGCACCAGATAACGCTTTTGCAATAATACAAGGACTTGAAACAGTTGCTCTTAGAATGAAACAACATTGTGAAAATGCAGAAAAAGTTGTTGATTTTCTTAAAAAACATAAGGAAGTAACAAAAGTAATTTATTCAACAGAACATGACAAACATATTGCAGATAGAGCGAAACAGTACTTAAGAGGTGGAAATGGTCCTATGGTAGGTATAGAGTTAAAAGGAGGAATTGAAGCTGGTAAAAAATTTATAGAATCTTTGAAAATGTTTTACCATGTTGCCAATATTGGTGATGCAAGAAGTCTAGCAATTCATCCTGCTAGCACTACACATAGCCAACTAAATGAAAAAGAACTTGCTGCTTCTGGAGTAACGCAAAGTTATGTTAGATTGTGTATTGGTATTGAACACATAGATGATATAATTGAAGATTTAGATCAAGCTTTGAACAAATCATC
>CACDUS010000015.1 GCA_902555945.1 uncultured Pelagibacteraceae bacterium
ATCAATAATTTGATTGTATAAATTATGATTCCATTCATCAGAATAAATTTTATTAAGCCAATCTTGATGAAAATCTTCAATTTTAAAATCTAAATTATTTATCTTGATTTGATTAAAGTTTTTAGACTTTTTGATTTTAAATAAATTTTGTAAATTTTCCCATCGATCAAATATAACTGTACAATAATACATAAGCCATGGAAAGAGAAGTGTTCGCCAATACTGTTTATTTTCATTTACATTATGTAATTCATTCAGTTTAATTGATAAATATTCAAAAATTTCAAAATATATTTTTTCAATTTCGGTTCTATCATTCATCTTTTTTCGTTTATTTGACCAATGATATTTAATTATATTAAATTTTCTCTTTTTAATTAATTTTTCCTTTTCATATGGCACACACCAATCACCTAAAAAAATAATTTCTTCATTTTTCCCCCATGTTTTTTCTAAGGCAGTAGTAACTAATAATTTATTTTTATTTTTCATTTTTTTTTAAAAAATATTTTAAACTACTCAGTGCTGAAATAGATATATCTTGATTTATTGGTAGGAAAATTTTTTTCTCTAATTCCCATTTTGTGAACTCAAATGAATTATTTATAGTCCTTATATACAAGAAGGGAAATTTTTTAATTATTTCTTCTGCTTTATTTATATTAATCTTAAGTGAAACAGAACTTGGCAATCTTCTAGATAGCAATGGTTTATCCTCAATGAAATCTTTAATAAATTCAATTTTTTTTAACAATTCACTCTCATAATTAAGTGATTGAAAATAGACATAACTTAAAAATTCAGTATGTCGTAATGGCATCTTTTTTTTATAATGATTTAGGTTTTTTCTAAAATCAAACTTTGCATCACTAAGCATCATTAGGTAAAATTGTAGATTGAAAATAAAATCTCTTTTTTTTGAATTGAAATAAAGATTTAATTTTTTTTGATCATCTTTATTTTTACAGTAAATTATAGCACCAGAGCAAAAGCTAGTAACTTTTGGTAATGAGATAATTTCAAATCTTCCGTTATTTTGAAAAAGTTCTTTTTGATCGAATAAATAAGTATCTACACTGTCCTCAATAGTAAAGATGTTTAAATTTGATTTATATGTGTAGCCAAACATGTGGTAGATTAATTGAGCTTGAAATTCTGTATTCATTTTTGAAGGCACTGGTGTTGAGATATAACCCACAGAATTATAGATACATTGATTAGAAAATGGACCAACTGCTATCATATCTTTTTTTTGAAATTCAAAACAATTAAGGATATTAGCTATTGCGTATCTAGCTGATGGAACAAAAATATGATTTTCTTCTTTTACATTTTTAAATGAAAATGTTTTTTGAAGATTAAAAATTAATAAATCAAAAAAACTTTTTGAATATCTATACTTTGGCCACATGAAAATAAATTAATTAAATTTATATTCGTAATAAATTTTAGGATAAAAAATACCACCAAATTTTTCCTTAAAATCAGAAATACTAATTTCTTTTTCAGAGGGATTATAACTTTGAGTTTTATAAAATCTTTCTCCTATTTCATAAAACTTTACTCCAAATTTTTTTAACATAAGTATTGCTTGCCACTCCAAGATATGTCTAGGCATATATTCTTTTTCGTATTGTTCTAAATTTACTTGAGACCATCCTGCTGAAAAATTATTTTGAATACCACAAAATAAAAAACTTATATCTTTTGAATCTTTTTTTAATGAAAGTGTAAAAAGACAAGCTTTCCTTTTTGATATAAGACTTTTCATAATTTCCCACGTAATATCTGGCCTTGTTTGTTTTCCAGCTGACTGAATATGAGCAGATTTAAATAAATTAAATTTTTGCTCTAAAAATTTCTTATCTGATTTATGATCGATCAAATTAATTTTCATTTTTGATTTATCAATTTTTCTAAGGTTTTTTCTATGATACTTACTTAAATTTTCCCACAATTTTTTTTTGCTCAAATTAAGATCAATTATTATTGTATTGTTTACATTATAATTTTGACACCATTTTAAATAATAGAATTGATTTGATATATCTATTTGCGCTTTTTTATTTTTAAAAGATATTGGATGAGTGGAAAATTTATATTTTTTACAATTATATTTTTTTGCTAGGTCAATGATCATATTCCATAAATGTTTTTTGATTTTTCGTAATTCGTAAACACCAATTGTTTTATTAAAAATTGGTTCTGGGCAATAAGCATTTCCAAAACTTAATTCATAATCGTTGTGACCATATCTTGAAACACCTAGACAAATTGCAGCAAGACATTTTTTTCCTTCAAATATTGCAAATGAAATATTTTTCGTTTTTGCTAAGTTAACCTTATATTTAATCATATCAGCACAATTTAAGAATGTATTTCCTTTTAGATTTGTTAATAAACTATCCCATTCAAAGGATTTTAGTTGCTCAAATTTTAAAATTTTATAACTCATTTCTTATACATTTTGCTGTTAATTTTTTTTATTTTGTATTTTGGATTTCATGATTAAATTTAATTCTTAATCTTTTCAGAGGTAATTTTAATAATAAATTTTTTATTTTTATAAAATAAATGTGCTGGCCATTGATTATTGTTACAAATTCTAAGTAGGTTAAATTGTTCTTTTATTGATTTATTGATATCAAGTTTACTATCACTTTTTTTTCTTTTTTTAAAAAATGTCTCTTTACCTTTTTGTTTTTTAGCTTTTAATTTTGGATATTTTTTTAAAAATTTTTTAATAATTTTAATTGTTGCTGCAGCTTGTTTTTCTCTTATTTGATCATACAAGTCAGTGTGAGACACTTTAAAATATATTTTTTCGTATATATCTCCGCTATCAGCATTTATTTCGGCTTTAATGAGACACATTGGAATTATAGTTTTACCTTTTAATATTTGCCATTGTACTGGAGCAAATCCTTTCCCATGTGGTAAATTTGATTCATGTACAACTAAACTCAATTTATTTTTTTTAAGGAAATTTTTATTTAATAACTTTGTGTAACCTAATATAAAAACAATATCAAAATTTTTTATATTCTTATAATTTTCTGAAAATTTAAATCTAAGTAAATTGTTATTTTTAAATTTTTTTTTTAAGAAAAAATTCTTAAGCCACAAATTTTTTTTATCAAATAAAAAACAAATTTTGAACATTGTTACTAAAATGTTATTGACATTCCAGTTTTTCTAAATGATCTATCATCATTCAAATCAAGTCTTGCTTTTGAAATATCTTTAATTGAAATTTTTCCCTTAATATCTTTAAATGAATTTAAAAAAGGTGAATTTTTTGACTTTGAATCAGGCTTAATTAGATATCTTAAAGAAACTCTTGGTGTTTTACTGAAATTATAATAAGTACCATGCAATGTTAAACCATGCCAGCAAGCTACTGTACCTCCTTTTCCAATAATATTTTTTTGTTTGACCTCTATTAGCTCTTTATTATCATTATAATACCAAACATCTTTTTTCGTATTGGATTTTCTCAAATAATGAGGATAAATCTGAGCTCCTAAAATATGACTTCCTTCCAAAACTTGTAAATACGAATCTTTTTTACCAACATCATCTAAATAAACATATAGTGTACAAAATTTTTTGCCAGTTTGCATATCCTGATGAAAATCAGCATTAAGAAAATATTGAATATCCTGGAAATCATCTTTTATATAAGGGTTTAAATTAGGCCTTCCAATATCTTCAAGTTTTTTTGTTAACCACTTTGGTATCATTGAAAACGGTACGGATCTTATGATAGATTTCTTAATAATTTCATAATTTTGTCCTAAAATTTTAGATACATTTTTTATAAATTTTGGATTTTTTTCTATAAAACCTAGATCGTGTTCCAATTCATTGCTTATTAATAAGTTGTGATCTTTAACACCGGGAGCATATTTATAGAATCTGCCTTTTTTTAAAAACTCTTTTTCAGATTTATAAAAAATATTTTTATTCAGTTTTCTTAATTTTCTTATTTTTTTTTGTAATTCTAAGCATTTTTTTTTGTCAATTATTCTTCCAAAATTCTTAAAACCTGTTTTTTCAAAATCTTTCATAAAATTATTTTTTAAAATCACTTAACTTTAATTTTTTTCCAGCACTGCAGTTTTTTTTTAACTTTTTTTTTATAATATATGGAAATAATTTATGAAAAAATTCGAAATCTCTAATAGAATTAGTTCTTTTTAAGCTAAAGTCACCTTGGTGTAAAAAATTATTCATTTTTTTATTTTTGTTCAAAACAAATGATCTATAAACCTTTTTAATTTTTTGAAAATCTTTAACATTATCTTTAATACTAAAGTCATATTTACCAATCATTTTTTCATTTTCTCTAATTTTATTCACCATTTTTTCAAAATTCTTAGGATTTAAAGAAATATTATGATCATACCCTTTTTTATTTTCATTAAATGTAAAATGCTTTTCAATAATTTTTGCTCCGTAATGAATTGATGCAGCAGCAGCTTCTGTGCCTATGGAATGATCTGAAAAACCGGTGATTATGCCATACCTTTTTCTTAGATACGATATTCTGGATAAATTTAATTTATTAAAATTCGTAGGATATAATGATCTACAATGTAATATTCCAATTTTTTTATTTCTTTGCTTTGAGATTAAATTTAATACCAAATCTATATCCTTAATATCTGAAACACCAGTTGACAATATTACCGCTTTGTTTAACTTTAGTAAATCATTTATAAAATAATAATCATGCATTAGACTCGATGATACTTTAAAGCAACATTGATTGAGTTTTTTGAAAAAATCGTAATTTTTTTTGCCAAAAGTAGTAAATATGTTGATTTTATTTTTCCTTGAATACTTATAAATATTATAAATTTGCTCCTTAGAAAGTAATGTTTTTTTATACAGTTTATGAGAAAACGTATCATTATCATAATCTGTATTTGGGTCAGCAAATTGGAGCTTAACTAAGTCTGCACCTGATTTAGAAGCTGATTTAATTAATTTTAGACAATTTTCATAGTTGCCTTCATGATTAACCCCAACTTCTGCAATTATTAATGCCTTATCATTATTCGATACATTGAATTTTGCAATTTTAATATTTTGAGCAAACATTAGTGAAATCTAATAATCTAATTGTTTTGAATAATGAGGAATATATTCATCAAGTAAAATATTTTTTTTCTTATCCGAAATTTTTTTCAAAACTAAAAAAGATCTGAAGGAGTTATTATAATCTAATTTATAATTTTTTTTCTTAAATCCCATCAAATATCTTGTCATTTGTGCAGGAAAATTTAAACCAGATAAAGTACATACACCAACTGAACCGCTAAATCTACAACTTGATTCTAGCAGGTATGTTTTGCCTGAGTCCTCAATTACATCAAAATCACAAATTCCATTTAATTTTAATGCTTTTACAGTTGTCATTATTAGTTTTTTTATCTTTTCACTTTTGATAATACGATGACCGGTAGAATAAAACATAAAACGATTTTTAATTTCTCTTAAACGTATAGCAAATTCTTTTATTTTGCCTTTTTTAGCAATACAATCGATATCATAAATTTTACCTTCATAAAAAGGCATCATAATATATTGATTTTTTTTATTTAGAATTTTTTTCTTTTTAAGAATTTGGATATTAATTTCATAACATTTTCGTGACTCGAGAATTGTGATACTTTTTTTAATTTTTGGATTTAAGAGATATACATTTTTAGATCCACTACCCCTTATAGGCTTAAGAATATATTTTTTTTTTTTATTTTTTTTTATAAATCTTAATACATCATCAATATTTTCAACAATTTTATATGTACCCACATTTATTTTATTCTTATAACAAAATTCCAAAAAATTTTTTTTATTATAAAAAAGTTTTGCAGTTTCATAATTAGTGAAAGGCAGTTTAAAATTTATTTTTTTATTTCTAAATAATTTTAAGTTCTTTAAAATAATAAAATTCTCTAAATCTGAAAGTGGAAAAAGAATATCAAATTTTTCTTTTTTATAGATCTTAATTAAATCGTTAATATATTTTTTTTCTTTCCTTGGATCTGCTACTTGATAAAATTGATCACAAATAATTTTTCCTTTTGCAGTGTTTGTAATATCAGTGCCAATTATTGAGGCATAAAAATCCTTTTGATTTCTAAGTGAATTTATAAAATCATAAGTGAGGAATCCATTAACACATGTTACACAAATTTTAACTTTTTTCATTTTAAATTAAGTTTTTTAAAATCTGTATAAAGCGAAATTAACAAAGATTTATCAACTATCTTAAGATTTTTTACTTTTTTTTTGAAAAATACGACAAATTTTTTTAGATTTATTGATTTATAATCTAATTTATATTGTTTTAATTTATATTTTATTCCCAATAAGCCAGATTGTGCCCCGATATTTATTTGTGTTTTATGTCCAACCTGTTTTGGATCTATAATTTCATATGTTTCTCTTTTATTAATTACTCCGTGTTGATGTATTCCAGACTCATGTGCAAACGCATTTTCACCAACTATTGATTTATTTTTTGAGATTTGAGAATTAGTAAGTTTTGCCACTATTTCAGAGGTTTTTTTTAAATTTTTTGTCAAAATGTTTGTGCTCTTTTTAAAAATATCCTTTCTTGTTTCTAAAGCCATCACCACTTCCTCTAAAGGGGCATTTCCTGCTCTTTCTCCAATCCCATTAATAGTACACTCCACCTGATTGGCACCAGATAATATTGAACTTAAAGAATTAGAAGTAGCCATACCTAAATCATTATGACAATGAACTGAAAGGTTACATTTTTCTAAACCATTAACATTATTAAAAATTTTTTTAATCAAAATATTCATCTCTTGTGGGGTGGAATAACCAACAGTATCTGCAATATTTATAGTTTTGGCACCGTGTTTTATTGCAACATTAAAACATTTAATTAAAAAATTTGGATCACTTCTAGTTCCATCCTCGCATGACCATTCAATATCATCTATCTTATTTCGCGCATATTTCATTATATCTTCAATTTTTTCAATGATTTGAGATTTTGATAATTTTAATTTATATTTCATATGTAAGTCACTAGTAGCGATAAAGACATGTAGTCTCTTATTTTTTGAAGATTTCATAGCTTCCAGACATAAATCAATATCTTTTTTATTATGCCTAGCAAGACTACAAACTTGGGAATTTCTTAAAATTTTTGAAATTTTTTGTACAGACAAAAATTCTTTTTTTGATGATACAGGAAAACCAGCTTCAATAATATCAACATTTAATCTATCTAAAAACCTAGCAATTTTTACTTTCTCACCCAAAGACAAATTTGATCCAGAGCCTTGTTGTCCATCTCTTAAAGTAGTATCAAAAATTTTTACGAAATTTTTTTTCATAACACATATAATCTATTTAATTAATTCAGCAAAATACTCTACTATTCGTGAGGCACCTTTGTCATCAAAAAAAGCTTTCCTATTTTGTAAAGTTCGTTTACTAACCTTATTCAATAACAATTTAATTATTTTTTCTTTTTTTAAGTTTTTGATATTATCTATATGATCAAACACATTATGTTTGTAATAATTTTTTAGTATTCTTTTATGAAAATTTGATTGGGGAATAATCAATATTTGATTTCCTATAATTAATGTTTCGTACATTGTAACACCAGCATTAATTATACAAAGTTTAGACTCTCTAAAGAAATTATATAAATTTTTATAAACTCCAATGAATGTAGAAAAATTTTTAAGTTTATTTACCTTATTTTCTATTTCTTTTTTTCTTTTATTTTTTTTTCCTATTATTATTTTAATATTAAAATTTTCAAAATCTCTTGAGCCTAATAGAGAAATAAGTTTTGAAGTTACATTAGTATTATCCACACCTCCCATAAAAATTAGTATATTTCGCTTATTCAAACTAATTTTTTTTTTCTTTTTTATCTTTTTTATTATTGAATATTTTGGTCCTAAAAGTTTAATACAATTCTTTTTTACGAAATATTTATTATTTTCTTTTCCATTAACAAGATGATAGTTTATATAATAGTCGCAGTATGTTTTTCTTTTTAAAAAATCTTCAATAAGGACTATTTTACAATACTTTGATATTTCTTTTTCCCAAACCGAGTTAATTGAATAATTATCAATAAAAATTAAATTTATTCGAAAATTTTTAATATAATTTTTCATAACTTTAAATTTACTTGATAACTCTATTTTGCGTGAGGTTATTACTTTTAATTCAAAACCAGATTTTTTTATATTTGAATTTATATTTCCAGGTTCGTTTCTTGAAAAGAAAAAACTCTTAATACCTTTTTTTTTAAAAAGCTCAGCTAAAGTAATACACCTGTGCACATGTCCAGTTCCTATTTTTGAGGAGCTGTCTACCCTGAATCCTACATTCATTTTAGTGAATTTCTCTTATAGATGTAAATGCCTCAGCATATTTAAGACCTACTTGAGAACCTCTATATTCTGCTAAATTCTTAACTCCTTTTAATGATCTTGTGTGTGGCCATTTTCTAAGCTCAGATTTATAAATTTTTAATAATGATAATTTACGATCTATAAAATCCTTTATATCTACAAAAAAATTTGGATTATATAATTTTTTATTTTTTCTTGTTAAGATTAAATTTGTATTTGATGGAATTTCAAAACTGTAAATATTTTTCACAAATGTTTTTGTTAAAGGTCTACAGGCAATATTTACAGCATTATAAGCTTGTTGATGGTCAACATTTAAATCATTCTCATAATGAGTGAAAATAGTATCGGGTTTAAATTTTTTAATTTCTTTTTCAATGAATTGTGTAACGTTGAGAAGTGACTCTTTATCTAATTGATTATCTTTAAATTTTCCAAAAACTGGTAAAACAAATTTTGCTCTTCTGCTAACTAGTTCAGCATTTTTTTTACGTATATTTATTAATTTATCTAAATTTTTTGTTTCTGATCTTGAGCTCTCACCATCTGTCAAAAAAATTACCTTAATTTTACAACCTTGTTTTCGAAAACGCAAAAGTGTTGCTCCACATCCCAGTAATTCATCATCAGGGTGAGCTGCTACGACTAATATCTTTTTAATCAATTTAACCTCTGAAAATTATCTAAAGGAACTTCCGCATGTAAATATTTCTTAATACTAATACCATTTTCACAAAGGTATATTTTTTTTACTACATCTTTTAGTATTTCAAAGTACAAGTTTACTATTTTTTCAGTATGACTTAATGATGTGTAAATTGTACTAGATGCTAATATATTATTTTTAAGCATTTCTTGAGTGATTAATGCTTTGTAATACTTATGATTGTTTTTAAATTCAAAACTTGATAGCGCTGGTATACCCTTGATATCGTATTTAAGACCATATTCTGAAAAAAGTTTTATCCAATTATGTCTAATATTTTTTCCTAATGAAGTAATTTTTTTCCAACTTTTTAACCTCTCCATGACTTCCAAGGTTTTTAATGCAGCAGAATATGAAGATCTTTCTGTCCAAAAAGTACTGCTAATGAAACTATCATTGGCATGTTTCATAATATTTTCTTTGCCCAAAACACTCGTTATAGGATACCCATTTCCTAACGCCTTCCCTAATATTATCATATCTGGATCTATTTTTATTGATTTATAAAGTCCACCAAAAGTTTGTCTAAAACCAGTTGTGCATTCATCAAAAATTAAAATTATTTTTTTTGATGAAGTTTTTTTTCGTATATAATTTAAAAATTTAATGTCAGGTAATGAATTTCTGCAAACTTCCATTTTTACAATACCAATTTCATTATCACTTAATACTTTATCAAACATTTTGTAATTACCATACTCAAAAGGATAAATTGTATTTTTTAGATTGTTTGGAACTCCTTTTATATTTAACCCTTTGATAAGATGTTTGTCCAAATCTTTTTTATTACTTTTATTATTTAAATTTGCTGCTAAGTACCAATCGTGCCAACCATGGTAACCACATATTGCTACCTTATCTTTGCCAGATGCAGCTCTGGCAATTCTTATTGCGATAGCATTTGCTTCACCACCAGTTTTAGCAAACTTTGCCATATCAAAAGTTGGATGTAAATCCAAAAGTTTTTCTGCTAATTCAACCTCTTCATATGAATTTAAGCTAGACATGTTGCCTGCATTAATTGTTTTTTTTACTGCATTGTCTACTTCTTGGTGAGCATAACCTAAAATATTAGTTCCAACACCCATTGTCGATAAATCAAAATATGAATTATTATCATAATCTATAATTTCACAACCTTTCGCAGATTTATAGTAAGCGGGCCAATAATTTGGTAAAAATCTATCAGGGTTTTTAGATAACAGCATATTTCCGCCTGGAATAATTTTATTTGCTAATTTCCAAGTTTTTCTGCTTTTTTTAATTTTGTCTTTTAAAAAATTTTTTTGTGTTGACTGAGACATAAATAAATTATTAATTTTTTTGTTTTTGATTATTTTTGAATAGGAAAAATTTTTTTCAATATTAAATTCTTTATAAATCTTTCTCAAATTAATTAAATCAGATTTAGTATCAACTGACAATTTTATAAAGCTAAAGTCTTTTTTTAATCTAAAGTTATATTTTTTAAATTGTTTATCTCTTCTTAATATAGTTGTAACATGCTCTTTATCAAATTTTTTTGTTACAATTTTATATGCTTTTTTTAATGCTGAACTCTTAAAAATTTCGATATCAAAACCATCAGGAAAACTGGGTATTAAAATATTTGAAACATAATCATATTTTTTATTTCTAATAAAGAAAGTAATCAATTTTTTTATTAAATCTATATCAATAAACGGGCAATCGCCAGTGATCCTAATTATATTTTCAATATTATATCTTTCAGATGCATTTATATACCTTTGCATAACATTATTTTCTGAGCCTCTATAAACTTTAGCTTTTAGTTTTTTAAGATGACTATTTAATTTATTGTTTGATTTCGTGTTAGGGATAGCAAAAACGATATCTATATCTTTTAATAATTTTAGTCTTCTATAAATATGTTCAATAATTGAAAGTTTCCCAATTTTTTTGAAAACTTTATTTTTCAATCTCTTAGAGGTTTGCCTAGATTGTATAATTATTCCAGTTTTTACCATTTGTTTGGACTTATTATTTCATAGTTTTTATTTTCAAAATTTTTTAAAATTATTCTTTTTTCAATTTTACTTCTTAAAATTTCTTTCAATTGGTTAAAATCTTGTATTCCAATTACAATTTTATCTATATTTTTGTTTAAAAAAGCAAAAGATATTAATGCACTAATCTTATCAATTTTATTTTTTAATGTCCAAGTATGCCAATTGTTTATAGGTTTAAAAAATTTTTTAACTTTTTTAGGCAGTTCATTTGGTTTTGTTAATAATAATCCCTTTAAAAATATTGATCTAGCATGAATAGATATTTTTTTCCTTTTTAATAATTTTATTAATCTTTTGTTATCTAATCTTCTATCAAAAATATTATAGGGACATTGTATTATCTCAGGTGTGAAATTTTTTAGTGTTTTAAATAACTTTTGAAAATCGTATATTGAAAAACCTATTTTGTTGAAAATTCCTTTTTTTTTTATATCAAGCAACACCTCAAAAATTTTCTTTTGATTATTAAAATTTAAAGTTTCAAAGTTATGAATTAATAAAGCTTCAAA
>CACDUS010000016.1 GCA_902555945.1 uncultured Pelagibacteraceae bacterium
CTATCGGAAGTTTTGATTTAGATATAATTGATACAAGTAATAAACTATTAGATGATTTAAAAGAAAATAAATTTGAAATTGTTTATTTGCTAGGACAAGATAATTTAGATTTTAAAAAGAAAAATGAATTTGTAATTTACCAGGGAAGTCATGGAGATAAGGGGGCAGAGATTGCAGATATTATTTTACCAGGTGCAGCTTTTACTGAACAGTCTGGGCATTATGCAAATTTAGAGGGTAAAATTCAAAAAGCTTACAAAGCATCATATCCTCCAGGTGATGCAAAAGAAGATTGGCAAGTAATAAATGATCTTGCTGAAATGATGAATAATAGAAAACTTTTTAACGATAAAGATGAACTTGAAAGCAGTATGTTTAATTATTTGAAACTAAAAAAAGAAAAAAATATACCTAACTTAACAAACGAGATAGAGCAAAACGATTTTGAAAATGAAAATCTGACAGTAAAGTTTAAAGATTATTATTTTTCAAATGTTATTGCTCGTTCATCAAAAACAATGATTGAGTGCAACAATTCCAAAATAGATTTGAAAAAAACTGGTACAGAAGGATAACAGATGGAATACATAAATATTATTTTTCAGGAAACATATAAAATTTTGTTTTTGCTTGTTCCTGTTTTAGTTTCTGTTGCTATGATTGTTTGGTTGGATCGTAGAGTTTGGGCTTTTGTTCAAAAAAAGACAAGGCCCAAATGTTGTTGGCCCTTTTGGATTGTTACAATCTCTCGCAGATGCACTAAAATATATTTTTAAAGAAATAATTATTCCTGCTAGTTCAAATAAAATAATTTTTATTCTTGCACCAATTATCACTATGACATTAGCTTTGATAGCTTGGGCAGTTATTCCGTTTGGTATAAATCAAGTTCTAGCTGATATTAATGTTGGGATATTATATATTTTTGCTGTTTCATCACTAGGTGTTTATGGAATAATCATGGGTGGTTGGGCATCAAATTCAAAATATCCTTTTCTAGGATCAATTAGGTCAGCTGCACAAATGGTATCTTATGAAGTTTCAATTGGAATTATTATTATTAATGTTTTGTTGTGTGTAGGATCATTAAATTTAAATGATATCGTAATTGCTCAAAAAGATATGTGGTTTGTCATACCCTTATTCCCAATGTTTGTAATTTTTTTTATATCCGCATTAGCAGAAACAAATAGACCACCTTTTGATTTACCTGAGGCAGAAGCTGAACTAGTAGCAGGGTATCAAACAGAATATTCAGGAATGATGTATGCAATGTTTTGGTTAGGAGAATACGCAAATATTTTATTAATGTGTGCTCTTGGCTCAATACTTTTTTTAGGTGGCTGGTTATCACCGATTGATCTTTATCCTTTTAATTTAGTACCAGGTGCTCTTTGGTTAATTTTTAAAATTTTATTATTATTTATTCTTTTTGCATTAGTTAAGGCGATTGTTCCAAGATACAGATATGATCAACTAATGAGATTGGGCTGGAAAATATTTTTACCATTGTCTTTAACTTATGTTGTTTTGACAGCAAGTTATCTTTTTTATTTTAACCTTTTACCGACAAATTAAATGAAAATTACTAGATTTTTTAAAACTATACTTATGACAGACTTTATTGGAGGACTTTTAATAGCAATAAAAGAACTGTTTAAAACAAAAAAAACAATCAATTATCCATTTGAAAAAGGAAAAATAAGTCCAAGATTTAGAGGAGAGCATGCACTTAGAAGATATCCTAATGGTGAAGAAAGATGCATAGCTTGTAAATTATGTGAAGCAGTTTGTCCTGCACAAGCAATTACAATTGAGTCATCACAGAGATCTGATGGAAGTAGAAAAACTACTCGTTACGATATAGATATGATGAAATGTATTTATTGTGGTTTATGTGAAGAATCTTGTCCTGTAGATGCAATAGTACAAGGACCTAATTTTGAATTTTCTACAGAAACTCGTGAAGAACTTTATTACACAAAAGAAAAACTTCTTGATAATGGTGATAGATGGGAAAATATTTTAGCTGCAAACATTAAAACAGATAATCCGTACAGATAATTTATGATAGCACATGCAATATTTTTTTATGTATTTTCAATAATTGCTGTTGTTTCTGCAATCATGGTAACAGTTTCTAAAAACACAGTTCATTCAGTGTTTTTTTTAATTCTTGATTTTATAAGTATATCCTGTCTTTTCATAATGATTGGTGCAGAATTTTTAGGCATGATAATGTTAATTGTTTATGTTGGTGCTGTAGCTGTATTATTTTTATTTGTAGTAATGATGCTGAATGTAGCTCAGCAAAAAAATCAATGGTTTATTTCGGAGGAAAACTCAGGCCATATTCCCGTTGGATTATTAATTAGTGCAATCATATTTTTTGAATTAATAATTGTTATTGGTGGTTGGAAATATAAACCCGATTTATTTATATCTAGTAGCTCAATCTCTAATGAAATTACTAATACCCATTCTCTTGGACAAGTTTTATATACTGATTACATTCACATATTTCAAATTAGTGGAATGATTTTACTTATTGCAATGATAGGTGCAATTGTACTTACATTCAGACAAAGGGAAGGGGTCAAAAAACAAAGTTACTTAAAACAAATTTCAAGAGAAAGAGCTGATGGAGTAGAGGTATTAGAAGTTGCTTCAAATAAAGGAGTCAAAATAGATGACTGAGATAGGTTTAGGACATTATCTAACACTAGGTGCTGTTATTTTTAGTATTGGAATAATAGGAATTTTTTTAAATCGAAAAAATATTATTGTAATTTTAATGAGCATAGAATTAATATTATTAGCAGTTAATATAAATTTAGTATCTTTTTCTATCTATTTAGATGATTTATCTGGTCAAGTATTTACATTGTTTATTCTAACAGTCGCTGCTGCTGAGGCTGCAATAGGATTAGCAATTATTGTAGTTTACTACAGAAATTCTGGAACTATACGTGTTGAAGAAATAGATAAGTTGAAGGGATAAAATGGAAATTTCAATTATTGCGTTACCTTTATTAGCTTCAATAATTTCAGGTTTTTTTGGTAAATTTATTGGAGATAGAAATTCTGAAATTGTTACAAGTTTAATGGTTTCAATATCAGCAATACTTTCAGTAATAGTTTTATATGAGGTAATAATTAATCAATATCAAGATAATATAATTATTGCCACCTGGATAAATTCTGGATCATTAGATGTAAATTGGTCCATGAAAATTGATGCCTTGTCAGCAGTGATGCTAGTTGTTGTTACTCTAGTTTCTGCTTTAGTCCATATTTACTCAATTGGATATATGTCTCATGATCCACATAAACCCAGATTCATGGCATATTTATCATTGTTTACTTTTGCGATGTTAATGTTGGTTACATCTGACAATTTTATTCAATTATTTTTTGGTTGGGAAGGGGTTGGTCTTTGCTCTTATTTTTTGATTGGTTTTTGGTTTAAAAAAGAAACAGCTAATGCTGCTGCAATTAAAGCGTTTGTAGTAAATAGAGTTGGAGATTTTGGTTTTGCCTTAGGAATATTTCTAATTTTTTATTTATTTGGAACAGTAAATTATTCTGAAGTTTTTGAGCAAATTCCTTCAATTGTAGATAAACAATTAGTTTTTTTAGGTATGGAAGTAAATGCAATAAATTTAATTTGTATACTTTTATTTATTGGCGCAATGGGAAAATCTGCACAAATTTTGTTACACACTTGGTTACCAGATGCCATGGAGGGTCCAACACCAGTCTCAGCCTTGATTCATGCAGCAACTATGGTAACCGCAGGTGTTTTTTTAGTAGTTAGATGTTCACCAATTTACGAGTTCTCTGAATTAGCATTAAATATCATTACTATAGTAGGAATAAGTACAGCATTTTTTGCTGCCTCTGTAGCTTTGGTACAAAATGATATAAAGAAAATAATTGCTTATTCAACTTGTAGTCAATTGGGTTACATGTTTTTCGCAGCTGGAGTAGGTGCTTATAATGTTGCAATGTTTCATTTATTTACTCATGCTTTTTTTAAAGCTTTATTATTCTTAGGATCTGGATCAGTTATTCATGCATTCAAAGATGAACAAAATATTAATAACATGGGTGGTGTATGGAAAAAACTCCCTTATACCTATGCATTAATGATTATAGGTACCTTAGCTTTAACTGGATTTCCTTTATTGTCAGGTTTCTATTCTAAAGATGCAATTATCGAATTTGCGTATTTAAGAGGAAATACAACAGGTTTTTATGCTGCTGGTATTGGTATTTTTACAGCTTTTTTAACTTCAATATATTCATGGAGACTTATGTTTAAAACTTTTCATGGTGAATATAATAATAAAAATATCAAAATAGAAGAAACACATGAATCTCCTGTTGTAATGTTGATACCATTAATCTTTCTTTCTATCGGAGCAGTATTTGCAGGATTTGCTTTTAAAGAATTATTTATTGGTTATGGTGCAACTAATAATTTTTGGAAAGAATCAATCTTTTTTTTGAAACCTTTAAGTAGTGATCACCCACCATTTTGGTTTCTAATTTTAACACCGTCTTTAGTAATTTTATCAATTCCAATCGCTTACTATTTATTTATTAAGAATAAAAAATTACCTGAACAAATAGCTACTATTAATAAACCTTTATATAATTTTTTATTAAACAAATGGTATTTTGATGAACTCTATGATGTTTTATTTGTCAAATCATCAAAAAAAATAGGATTATTTTTGTGGAAGTTTTTTGATTTAAAAATAATTGATGGATTTGGTCCTGATGGTATTTCAGCAATAATTAAGAAATTTTCTATTAAAGCCAATAAACTTCAAAGTGGATACATTTATCAATATGCATTTGTAATGCTTCTTGGATTTTCTGCCCTATTAACCTTTTTAATTGTTAAATAATGAATTTTCCTCTTCTTTCATCTTTAATTTTACTTCCAACTATCGGTGCTCTATTTATTTTTTTTACTAGAAGTAGTGAAAAAAATAATAATACAGTAAAATACGTTGCTTTATTTACTTCCTTCGTAAATTTCTTTTTATCCATTTATTTATGGGTCTTATTTGATCAAACAACTTCTGAATTTCAGTTTATTGAGGATAGAGTTTGGATCGAAAATTTTATTAATTATAAAGTTGGTGTTGATGGAATTTCAATTCTGTTTATTTTATTAACAACATTTATTACACCTCTCTGCATTTTATCAATCAATAATTCCATTAAGACTAGATTAAGTGAGTTTCTTATAGCTGTACTGATAATGGAGTCTTTTATGATTGGTGTTTTTTGTTCTTTAGACCTTGTTATATTTTATTTATTTTTTGAAGCTGGTTTAATTCCAATGTTTTTAATTATAGGGATTTGGGGTGGAGCAAGAAGAGTTTACTCTGCATTTAAATTCTTTTTATATACCTTACTAGGATCAGTTTTGATGTTGGTTGCAATAATTTCAATATACTGGATAACAGGAACAACAGATGTAGTAGAACTCTATAAAATAGGAATAGATGTTAAATATCAAAATCTTTTATGGTTAGCTTTTTTTAGTTCATTTGCAGTAAAAACACCGATGTGGCCAGTTCATACTTGGTTGCCTGATGCTCATGTTGAAGCGCCAACAGCTGGATCTGTTTTATTAGCAGCAATTTTATTAAAAATGGCAGGCTATGGTTTTATAAGATTTTCTTTGGGTTTATTCCCTGATGCTTCAGAAGTTTTTACACCTTTAATTTATGCGTTAAGTGTTATCGCAATAATTTTTACTTCTTTTATTGCTTTAATGCAGGAAGATATGAAAAAATTAATTGCTTATTCTTCCGTAGCGCATATGGGATTTGTTACATTAGGAATTTTTACACTTCAGCAACAAGGTATTGAGGGAAGTATTATTCAAATGATAAGTCATGGACTTGTTTCAGCTGCACTTTTTTTATGTGTTGGTGTTGTTTATGACAGAATGCACTCTAGATTAATTAATACTTATGGAGGAATTGTTAGTATAATTCCAAAATATTCAGTGTTGTTTATGTTGTTTACTCTAGCAGCTTTAGGTCTTCCAGGTACTAGCGGTTTTGTTGGTGAATTTTTAATTTTAATGGCGGCATTTAAAGATAATTTTTTAGTAGCTGTGATTGCAAGCTTAGGTGTAATCATAGGCGCAGCCTATATGTTGTGGTTATATAAAAGAGTAGTCTTTGGAAAATTAATAAATAATGATTTAAAACAAATGATAGATTTAAATAAATCAGAATTATTTATTTTATCTTGTTTAGGGATACCTACTTTGTTTTTTGGTTTTTACCCAGATCCTTTAATAAATACAATTGAAGTTTCTATTTCAGATTTAATTGAAATGTATAACTATAAACTTGTGAGTAAATTTTGATGGAAAATTTGCAATTAGTATTTTCTGAAATTTTTTTATCATTATCAATAATGTTTTTATTGATATTAGGAGTATTTAAAAAAGATAGTTCAAAACTTATTCAAAACATCTCTTTAATTTTATTATTAATTACAGCTGTTATAACATTTAACGAAACAATAAGTGTAAGTGAAGAAAAGTTATTTAATAACAGTGTAATAATTGATTATTTGTCATCCTTTATGAAGATAATTACTTTATTAGCTGCTTTATTAGTTTTAATAATTTCTTCAACCTATCTTAAAGCATTTAAGATTTTTAAAATTGAATATCCTATCTTAATTCTAAGCTCAGTTTTAGGAATGATGATAATGATAAGTTCTAATGATTTAATTGTATTTTATATGGGATTAGAGCTTCAATCTTTAGCTTTATATGTTTTAGCAACATTTAATAGAGATAATATTAAATCTTCAGAGGCAGGATTAAAATATTTTGTTTTAAGTGCCTTATCTTCAGGTTTATTATTATATGGATGTTCATTAATATATGGCTTTACTGGATCAACTAATTTCGATGTAATCGCTACTCAGTTAAACTCAAATGAATATGCTTTAACATTTGGCATTGTTTTTATATTGGTTGGTTTAGCGTTTAAAATTTCAGCTGTTCCATTTCATATGTGGGCACCTGATGTGTATGAAGGATCACCAACTTCAGTAACATTATTTTTCACTATGGTTCCTAAGATTGCAGCTTTAACAGTTTTTATAAGATTTTTATATGTTCCGTTTTTAAACCTAATTGAACAGTGGCAAATGATTTTAATTTTTTTATCGATTGCCTCAATGCTTTTTGGAGCTATTGCAGCAATAGGACAAACTAATTTAAAAAGATTAGTAGCATACAGTTCAATAGGCCATGTTGGATATGCTTTGGCAGGATTAGCAACTGGAACTAATGATGGAATACAAAGCTCAGTGATTTATATAACAATTTACATATTAATGAATCTTGGACTTTTTTCGTGTTTATTAATGATGAAACGAAACAATGAATACTACGAAAATATTGATGATTTATCTGGATTATCTAAAAATCATCCAATGTTGTCCTTGTCTTTATTGATTATTCTTTTTTCTTTAGCAGGAATTCCTCCTCTCGCAGGTTTTTTTGCTAAATTTTATGTTTTTAAATCAGTTATAGAACAATCAATGTATTTTCTAGCTGTAGTTGGTTTATTATCAACTGTGGTTGCAGCATTTTATTACTTAAGATTAATAAAAATAATGTACTTTGATAAAGAAAAAGAAAAATATGACACTGATCATAGTATTTGGTTAAAATTTTCTCTTACAGCTTCTACATTGTTAATTTTGATATACTTTATATTTCCAAGTCAACTAATTGAAGTAGTTTCAAGAATTAACATAATTCAATGAAGCTAAAGCAATTTAATTTTAAAAAGGTAAAAAGTACAAATCAAACAGCAATTAGAATGATCAAGTCATCAAAAAATGGTTTTGGCTTAATTGTTTCTGAGTCTCAATTAAAAGGCAAGGGTCAGTATGGAAGGAGA
>CACDUS010000017.1 GCA_902555945.1 uncultured Pelagibacteraceae bacterium
AAACAACTTTAGCTTATCCAATAATATTAATTTGGCTTTCATGGTTTACAGTTTCAAAAAAAAAAACATACAATAAAACTGTAATTATATTTTTTATAATTATTCTCCATATTTGGTCATTACATCCAACTTATTCAAATATTTCATTATTTGGTTTTTTAAGAGATTATTTATTTTAAAGATTTTATAAGAAATAAGTTGTACAACTTGGGCGCTAATATTCTTTATTTTTTTTAAATTTTACCCTATAAAATAAGCTTGTAATATTTGACTACAAAGTGCTTGTCATAGTAAGATTATTAAAATGATCTACGCGGACGATCATAGATTAAAACTTACGGCCGCCAAAAATTGGTTAAAAAATCTTATAATATTGGCGATCTTATTAATTCCAGTAAATTCTTTATCAGAGGAAAAGAAACAAAAAGATTGTCAGTATTGTAATAAATACGAACGAATGGAGGATTGGCCTATTTCAGAAAGACCTAAAGAATTTATCTATGAAGAAATCAATTACCCAGAGGGAATGTTTAAAAGTAAGATTGATCGTAAAACAAGCAAAAATAGAAAAGCTTATGCTGGTAAAAAAGTTTACGAGAGATTTGTGAAAAAGAAAACAGGATTAAATAAGAACCAACATTTAATGATAAGAGATATGGCTTATTTTGAAGCCTTATATAATGAAACTTTAAATGATCCAAGAGCTAAAGTAGAATCTGTTGAAGGTTTAAAAAAGGGTAGAGAAGCAATGAGAATGAGTTTAAAAATTTCTCCTAAAGCTTCATCATCAGAAGCAATATTAAAATTTTGGGCTACTGGAAAAATGCTAACTAAAGCCCATAAACAAAATAAGAAAAATAAGAAAAAAAAACAAAAAGAAGCTTTAGATCCAGAAATAGCTGAAAGAGCAGCTGTATTAGCTAATTTAAAAAAACAAATTGCTTTAGCTAAAGTTAATGCTCAAAGAGCAGCTACTATTAAAGCTCAAGATAAAATTAAAGAGGTAAAAGAATGATAAGAAAAAATTTTTATTTGAGTATGATTTTATCTTTAACTCTTTTTTCAAACAATCATTCATTTGCAAATGATGTTGCAGACATGTCGGGTATTTCAGAGGCCGCAGGTGAGTCTGCAGCTGCTGCTGCTTCACAATTGTCAAATGATGCTGGAGCGATTACATCAAATATATCTAGTGTAACTGAAGCTTTAGGTGTAGCAACTAGTGAAGTTGGCGCTAAATTAGATGTTTCAATTGCTCAAGCTCAAGCAGCAATGGATTTCGCTACTCAAAGTATTGAAGCTGGAAATCTAACTGCTGCAGTGCAAACTATGTCATTAGTGGAAAGTGTTGCTGATATGGCTTTAAGTGCAGTCCCAAATCCAACAGCACTTGATATGTCTGGAATTTCATTTGATGATTTTTCAGCTGATGAAATGGCAGCATTATCAAGTATTGCTGGAACAATGGGTGTTGGAAAAGTAATGGCTGTACAAAAAATGGCTGGACAAATGGCAGTTGCTGAACAAGCAGGTTTTGACTCGAAAGGAATGATGGGACAATTAGATGCTCAAGGAATTGGAATTGGAACTGCAATGGGTGATTTAGCAAAAGCAGGAATGGTAAGTATGGAAGCAGTTTCTGGTGCTGCTAATTTTAGTATGGATAACTTTTCACCTGAAAATTTTGCCTCAATGAATGTCGCTGAAATGGGAATGTCTCCAGCAATGATGACTGGAGCATTAGACTCACTACCAGTAGGCTCTGCTGCAGCCGCATTAGAGTCACTACAAGAAAACCCAGGTGGATTAGCGGGAAATTTTGGTGCAATGTCAGGAACAATGACAGGAGCTATAGCTGCAACTATGGCTGATAAAGGAATGGGTGCAGAAATGATGGGAGCAATGGGTGCGTCAATGGGAGTTGAAGGTTTAGCAGATGCAGCAAATGGTATGACAGGATTAGCAGGGATGGAAGCGATGGGACAAGCTATGGCTGAAATGGGAATGGAAAATGTTGGTGCTACTTTGTCGACTGCTTTTTCCTCACCTGCAACAGGAATTACAGATGCGATGTCAGGAACAGTAGGGATGATTAGTTCAGCAATTGCAGGAAGAGCCCCAAAAGCAAAAACAGCAGTCCAAGTTGGTTCTGCAAAAGGAACAGTAGCAGCTGGAATGATTGATGCAGCTCCAGAAGCAGTTGAAATGCCAGATGATATTTCTGAGGCAGGAATGATGATGGGAGCTATGGTAATGGCAAAACCTTCACTTGCTGCAGGATTACCAGGAGCTATGGCACCACCTGATACAATGACTGCAGTGGGTTCAATTTCCGGTGCTGGAATTGGCTCTGGTGCTAATGCAGCTTTTGCGCCTGGAGTGGATTTTAGTCCAAATGAAATGGGTACAGCAATGGGAGAAATGGCAGGAATAGATGCAGGTGCAATGGGAGCTTTAGGTATGGATCAAATGGCTGCGCAAGTTGGAATGACACCTGGTATGGTTGCAAGTATTGGTGCAGCTGGTGTTGCAGGACTCGATGTTACTTCAGTAATGACAGCAAATGTAGCTGGATTAGGAAGTATAGGAGTTCAAGGTTTAGCAGCAGCAGCTAAAGCAGGAGAAATGTCAGCATCTCAAATGGGTGATATGATGGAAACCGGTTTAGTAAATCAAGGTACTATGGCTGCAATGGGTAGCACTGGAATGAAAGGTTTTAGTGAAGCTATGGGAATGTCTGGTGGAAATATGGATATGGCAGCTATGACAGGTGGTATGACTGGTATGGGAAATTTAGATATGAATGCACAAATGAATCCTGAAATGGCATCCGCAATGGGTGTTGCGGGACCTCAAGGTGCAACGATTGGTGATGTAATGGGACCTGGACCTGGTGGTCCTGGAGTTGAAGGCGCATTAGGTGGTGTAGGTCAAATGGAAGGTGGAATGAATTTAGGTCAAGTTTCAGCTGCAATGGGTGCAGGTATAGATCCAGGAGCAGCAATGGGATCAGTAGCAGGAGCCGCAATGGCAGCGAATGAAGCTGGCGCTGGTTTAGCAGGAGCTGCAATGGGAGCTGCAATGTCAGCTCAAGGAGCAGCGGCCCAAGCTATGGGAGCAACTGCCATGGGAGGAGCAATGGGAGTTGGTGGCATGGGTAAAGGTGCTATGGGTGAAGCCATGGGCGGTGCTATGGGTGAAGCCATGGGTGGCGCTATGGGCGGAGCAATGGCAGGAGCAATGGCAGGTCAAGCTGGCGGAATGGGTCCAGGCGGTCCAATGGGTGATATGGGCGGTATGGGTGGCCCAGGAGGTCCAGGAGGTCCAGGAGATATCGGCGGAATGGGTGGTCCAGGTGGTCCAGGAGGTTTAGGTGATTTAGGTGGCCCAGGAGGCCCAGGAGGAATTGGAAATCCAGGTGGACCAGGTGGCCCAGGTGATCCAGGGGGTCCAGGAGGTCCAGGTGGCCCAGGTGATCCAGGAGGTCCAGGTGATGGCGGCGGAGGCGGCGGTTAATAAAATAAAATAATTTTCTTTTACTTAATCAAAAATACTATATGGATCCAATAAATATAGAAATTAAATGATTATTGGTGTTCCAAAAGAAATAAAACCTCAAGAAAACAGAATAGGCTTGACTCCTGAAAGTGTTAAAATTTTAGTATCAGAGGGTCATAAAGTTTTAGTTGAAAACAACGGTGGATATGAAGCTGGTTTTGAAAACGATCAGTATATAAGTGCGGGTGCGAAGATTGCTAATAAAGCTTCTGACATTTTTAATGATGCAGAAATAATTGTTAAAGTAAAAGAACCTCAAAAAATTGAAGTCGACATGATTAGAGAAAATCAGATTATTTATACTTATCTTCATTTAGCTGCTGCAAAAGAGTTAACAGAAGGATTAATTAAATCAAAAAGTATTAATATTGCTTATGAAACAGTAACAGATGACAATGGTAGACTTCCTTTACTTGCACCAATGAGTGCTGTTGCAGGTCGTATGTCAGTTCAAGCTGGAGCACATTGCCTGGAAAAAAATCAAAAAGGTAGAGGTCTTTTATTGGGTGGAGCACCAGGTGTTGCTGGTGGAACAGTAGTGATTTTAGGTGGTGGAGTAGTAGGTGAAAATGCAGCTGTTATTGCAACTGGAATGCAAGCTAAAGTTCATATTGTAGATAAATCTGAAGCGAGACTAAAACAATTAGTTAGTATATTTGGTGACAAAATCATTCCGGAACAGAGTGATAAAATAGATTTAAATAAATTAGTTGCTGAGGCTGATTTATTAGTAGGCGGTGTTTTAATTCCAGGTGCAGAAGCGCCAAAATTAATAACTAAAAATATGTTAAAATTAATGAAAAGAGGATCAGTAATTGTTGATGTTGCAATAGATCAAGGCGGATGTGTTGAAACAAGTAAACCAACTACTCATGGAGATCCTACATATATAGTAGATGATGTTGTTCACTATTGTGTAGCCAATATGCCAGGTGGGGTTCCAAGAACTTCGACTTTAGCATTAAATAAAGCAACTCTTCCTTATTTAGTTAAATTAGCTAACAATGGTTATCAAAAAGCTTTAAGTGAGGATAAAAATTTCTTGGCTGGCTTGAATGTACACAAAGGTCAGGTAACTTATAAAGCAGTTGCTGATGTTTTTGGACATGAATATGTTGATCCAAATAAGATAATTTGATTTTTTTAAATATTGTTGTAATTGGTCATATCTAATGATTAAGAATAAAAAAATATTAATAGTTGGTGCTGGTGGTTTTATTGGAGGTCATTTAGTAAAAAAATTATTAAATGATGGTAATACAATTGTAGCATCAGATATAAAACCTAAAGAATATTGGTTCCAAGATTTAGACGAAGTAGAAAATCATTATGCTATGGATATGAAGGATATAAACAACTGTAGAAAAGTTACTAAAGGAGTTGATTATGTATTTAATATGGCATGCAACATGGGTGGGATGGGTTTTATAGAAAATAATAAAGCTGAGTGTATGCAATCAGTTTTAATCAACACAAATCTATTAATTGCATGCAAAGAAGATAAAGTTAAGAAATATTTTTTTTCATCAAGTGCTTGTGCATACAATAAAACAAAACAACAAGACGTATTTATTGAAGGATTAAAAGAGGAAGACGCATATCCAGCAGAACCAGAAGATGGATATGGTTGGGAAAAATTATTTAGCGAAAGAATGTGTAGACATTTTATGGAAGATTATGGAATTGAAGTAAGAATTGCAAGATACCATAATATTTATGGTCCTTATGGAACTTACGATGGAGGAAGAGAAAAAGCTCCAGCAGCCTTATGTAGAAAAGTTATTAAAGCAAAAAAAAACAATTCAAATAAAATTGAAGTTTGGGGGGATGGAAAACAAACTAGAACTTTTTTATACATTGACGATTGTGTTGAGGGAACGTTAAGATTATTTGAATCAAACTATTCTGAGCCAGTTAATATTGGCAGTGACGAACAAGTTTCCATAAATCAAATGATAGAAATTATTGAGGGTATATCTGGTGTTAAAAAACTTGAAAGAGAATATCAACTAGACAAACCTAAAGGAGTTAGAGGAAGATCTAGTAATAATGATTTAGTAAAAAAAGTTTTAAATTGGAGTTACAACATTAAATTAAAAGATGGTTTAACCAAAACTTACAATTGGATTTCTTCTGAAATGGATAAAGAAGGATCTAATATAAGTAGGTTTACGAAGTCCTAGAAAAAAAATTTAATTATTTTGAAAGATTTTAAAATTCTCCCAAGGTACAATTTAGGATTCCAAATAATTCTCAATAACCATCCTAAGTAAATTTTATCTATTAACTTATTTATAGGAGCTTGTTCTCCAGTCATAAATGCTATTGCTGCTCCTGTACACATTATACTAATATTAAATTTAATATTTTTACTTATGTAAATTGCTAAAGGTTCTTGTACTCCACCGCCTAAATTTATAACTATGTATCTTGGTTTATATCTTTTTACCAAACTTAACAACATGGGGTCATTAATTTTTTTTCTGTATTGTGGCGCTAAATAAGATTTAAAATTGTAAATTTTTAATGATTTCAATAATTTTTTGTTAAGATAATTAGATTTTTTTGATGGATCAATAAATAAAATTTTGTCTTTATTTTTATAATTTTCTAAAAAAGTTTTAAGGAATAAAAACCCTGATAATTTTGTTACTCTTTTAAATTTAAATAATCTTAATAATATACAAAAAAAACCACTATCTAAAATAGCAATATTAGCATTTCTTAAAGATGAAAAATAAATATTATCATTTTCAATATTAGCTAATGCAGAAGCTGCGGGGGCAACGAGGACTCCACCTTTGTCAAATTGTTTTTTAATTTGGTTGTAAGTTCCAGTATAAAAATTTATCCCTTTAAAAGAAATTTTTTTCATTTAATATTAACAAATTAATAGCATTAAAACTTTAATTTTAATAAAAAAATATGGATAAAAAAATTCCTCAAAACTGTAAGGTAGTTGTCATCGGTGGTGGAGTAGTGGGTTGTTCTGTTGCTTATCATTTAGCAAAATTTGGTTGGAAAGATACTGTTCTTTTAGAAAGAGATCAGTTAACTTCAGGTACAACTTGGCATGCAGCAGGTCTTGTCAGTCAATTAGGACCAACGGCTTCAATAACAAAAATTAGAAAATACACTTTGGACTTATATAAAAAACTCGAAAAAGAAGTTGATCACTCTGCTGGTTTAAGATTAAACGGTGCACTTTCAATTGCACAAAATAAAGGAAGATGGCAAGAACTTCTAAGACAAGCAACCACTGCACAACTTTATGATGTTGATGTAAGAATTTTAGACAAAGATCAAATTAAAAAAGATTATCCAATAATTAATACTGATGAAGTCATTGGTGGAATTTTAATGCCAGGTGATGGAGCAGCTGATCCTTCAGGTGTTACTCACATGCTTGCTAAAGGTGCAAGAATGGAAGGTGCACAAATTTTTGAAAAATCACCTGTAGAAGAAATTTTAATAAAAGATGGAAAAATTTCAGGAGTAAAAGTTAACGGTCAAAAAATAAATTGTGAATATATTGTTTTGGCATCAGGAATGTGGTCGAGACAAATTGGTGAAAAAGTTGGGGTAAGTGTTCCTCTTTATCCTGCAGAACATTTTTATATTATAACTGAACCTATAGAAAACTTATCTAAAACATTACCAGTGATAAGAGATTTTGATAACAGTACTTATATTAAAGAAGATGCTGGTAAAATTTTAGTAGGTATTTTTGAAGGAAAATCTATTCCCGCATTTGATAAAACAAGTCTAGTACCTGAAGATTTTTCTTTTGGAGAATTTCCTGAAAATTTTGAACATTTTGAACCATATTTAGCGTCAGCAATTAAAAGATTTCCAGTTCTAGAAAAAGCAGGAATAAGAAAATTTTTTGCAGGACCAGAATCTTTTACACCAGATACCAATACTTTATTGGGTGAAGTTCCAGAAATTAAAAATTTTTTTGTGTGTTGTG
>CACDUS010000018.1 GCA_902555945.1 uncultured Pelagibacteraceae bacterium
GCACCAATTTGACCTGATCCACCAATAACTAATGCTATTTTATTTTTTAAAGAAATACTCATTAATTTTAAGCTATAGCTTTTTTAATTTTAGTAAATTTAGCAATTTGTTTTTTGAAAGCTTTGGAAACATATAATAGTTCTTTTTTATCATTTATCTGTCTTATTGATTTACTTTTATCTAAAATTTTAAAAATATTGAATATATTAAATTTAATTTTTCTTTTTTTTATTTCTTTTAAAAGATGATTGAACATTTTTAAGTCCTCTAGATAATCAAGAGTAAGTCTATAATTTCTTACCAGTTTTTTTGGCAACTTCACAATATTATTTTTAAAATATTCAGGATTATCAGTAAAAAAAATCTTCATATACTCAGAATAGTTGTAAGATTTTATATATTTATACATTTTATTTAATGCAGAGACCTCTATTATTTCTGCACCTGTTCCAACAGCACATTTGCTTGCTGCAGTAAAATCTGCCTGTTTATTTCTATGTTTTTCAAATAAAAAATTTATTATTTCGCTAGAGACAAATGGACAATCACCAGTAACTCTTACTATTGTTTTGACTTTAAATTTTTTTGCTGCATCTAAAAATCTTTCAAATAGATTTTCTGGGTGTCCTTTAAATATTTTTACTTTTTTTGTAAATTTTAATTTAGTTAAAGGCAAATCTTCTTTTAAAGTCGATGTCAAAAGAATAATGTGTTCAGCTTTATTAAATTTAAGACAATTTTTTATGCACCACGCAATACTACTTTCATTGCCAATTTTTTTTAAAGCCTTATTTTTTAGTCTTCTTGACTTTAATCTTACAGGTACAAAAACAGCTGTTCCTTTAATTATCATAAAATACAGTTAGATTTTTTTAACAATGCTCCATTTCTAATGAATTTAGTTGAGCATATTTTTTTTCTAAAATCTAATTGTTCTCTTCTCAAACCTTTTTGCATTGATGTTCGTAAAAAAATGATATCATTTTTATTTAAAGTTTCATTTGACTCTATATTCCTTTTTGCAAAAGCAAATTTATGCATTATCTTAGAATACTTTTTTTCGGCATTTGAATTTTTTAAATTAGTAGAAATTTTTAATTCATTATATTTTGAAATGATTTTAACAAATTTTATAAAATCTCTTGTATTTAAAGAGGATATATAATCTGGCGTAGATTTACCGATTTTTTTACAAATATGTTTTTCAAAATATGATATCTTTTTTTCAAGAACATATGGCATCAAACTTAAAAAATCTTCTGAAAATCCAAAATGTGAATGATCTGAATATCCATAGGTAATTTTTTGATTTTTAAAATAATCAAATAGTCTTAATCTTAAATCTTTTGGTTTTGAGGGAAAACCTTGATAGCCATATAATATAATAAGTTTTTTTTTGGTTTTATTATTGAAATAATTATTTATGATTTTTTTTATAAAAGAAAAATCATAACCTGAAACATTTAAAAAAATTTTTCCTTTGAAATTTTTTAAAGCATCTTCTATTATTTCAAAATTATCAATCTCACTTGTTGATATCTTTAAATCAACATCCTTTTTAAATTTTCTACAAAAATAGTAGCTTTCCTGGTCAAAAGCTTCTAAAATTAGATTGGTTTTTTTTTTATATTTATTAATTAAGCTTTTCCAAATATCGTAATTTATCTCAATTGTTTTAAATTTTTTAAAATTTTTATCTTTCCTATTTATTAGATTAGAGGATTTAAATATTTGATATTTTAAATAATGAGATTTTGAACTAATGTGTTTACGTGTCAAATAGTCAACTATCTTTGGGTCTCCGTTGTGAGAGGATGCAATTTCTGTAATTATTTTAACAGACATCTGACAAATAGATTATTTACGACTCCACTTATATACGTCTTTAAATGTACATTTAGAACAAATAGGAACATCTTCACTTTTATCATTAATGTGTTTTTTTCTTACTTTATCTAATTCATCTCCAAGCCAAATATCTTTAATAGTATCAATCTTTTTTTTTGGATTATTATAGTTTTTTGATATTTTGGCCTCTTTGAGTAATTCGAAACCTGGTTTTTCTTTTTTTACATTTTCAGCTACTTTTTTGTAGTCCCCAAAATTATCAAAGGCTAAATCATCTGTAAATCCTACTGTATGAGATGCTCCCCAATCATGACAGCACATGCCAACTTTACCTTCATATGTAATTAAAAGTCTTTGATATATCTGTTTACATGGCTCTCTTCCTGTTGACACACTTATATTTCCAAAGATATCACGCATGTAAGCTGTACCATTTGGAAGTTTATTTTTTTCTAATAATTGATTATATTTTTTTTTCTCATCCTCACTTAATTCATCAACATTACCACCTCTTTCAGTATATTGATTCAAACTAACATTATCTACATAATCTCTAAAATTTTCAAAAAATTCATTAACTTCATTTATTGTCTCGTTTGTTAAAATCATTTGAATTTTTGTAAATGGAAATTTAGCTTTATTTTTTTCTCTTATTTCTTTAAATTTTCTTATATTTAAAAAAACTTTCTCAAAAGTATTTTTCTTAAATCTGCCAGGTCTCATTTTTTCATAGGTTTTTTTTGTGCCTCCATCAAATGAATAAATCATTAAATCTAATCCACAGTCGATTAATTTTTTTGAATTTGTTTCAGTTAAATTTGTCGCGTTTGTATTTATTATTGTTTCTAATATACCTTTTTTTTTTGCATATTTAATATAATCATAAATTTTTGGATTCAATAGAGGTTCACCTCTCCAATTAAATTTGATACTTGGAACCCCTAATTCTGAAGCTTGGTCAATTATTCTGTAACATAATTTATCATTAATAATTTTATCTGGAGTTACTATAAATTCTCTATAGCAAAAAGGACACGCCAAATCACAAATAGATGCAACTTCAATATCAATACATAAAGGTATTACTTTTTTTTCTTTTAAATTGTTAATTGTGTATTTATTTTTAATGCAACTTTCCGGTTGCTGATTCCAGTCTTGTCTATATTTTTTAAATCTATTTTTAAAATCATCGAGTAATTTTTTTTTGTTATGGTTTTTATTTTTCTGATATTTAAATGCTAAATTTTCACTCATATTTTTTATCATATAGTCATCTTTATCTATATTTTTTTTATCATTATTTATAAATATAGAACCTTTTAAATATTTATTCTTTGTAATTAAAATTTTTTCAATATCATTCATCTTATTTAATATCACTCCATTTCAATACATGATCACTCTTTAAATTTTTTTTAGCTTTTTTTCCGATTATTTTATCTATCAAATTTGGTGTTAATCCGGTGCCTGGTCTTTTAGTCGTTAAAAAAGATTTTACGATACTTTCTCCTTTTTTGATATCTTTGGAAATTACAATACTTCTTCTTGCATATCTTCTAGACTGTAATTCACATTTAATAACTTCTTTTTTATTTTTTCCTCTAATTTGTTTAATTTTTTTATATGACTTAAAAAACTCTTTTAAATCACTACTATCCATTGAGTGAAAATGATCATTTCCTTTTTTTTTCTTATTATTAGTAAAATGTTTTTCTATTACTTGTGCTCCTAAAATATTTGCTGTTACTAAATTTATCATATTTTTGTTTGGCAATGTATGATCAGAGTATCCAATTATATTATTAGGAAATATTTTCTTTAAATGAGATATCATATCTAGATTTGCATTTTCATCTATTGTTGGATAACTTAAAATACAATGCATAATCACAATTTCTTTGCACCCAAATTTTTTTAAATAATTTACAGCAAATTTTATTTCAGAAATATTAGACGCTCCTGTGCTCAAAATTACTGGTTTTTTCTTACTGGCAACTTTTTTTAAAAGAGGCAAATTATTAATATCAGCCGATGCAATTTTAAAAAATTTTAAAAAAGGGTTTAAAAAATCTACAGCTTCTTCATCAAAAGGAGTTGAAGAAAATTCAATTTTCTTTTTTTTACAGTGTTTGTATAATTCTTTATAATGGTAATAATCAAATTTATCATATTTCTTAAAAAGAACATATTGACTAGAAGTTTTTTCTTTTTTCATATCCCAATATGCTGGGCTATGTTTGGATGCTAATTTTTCAGCTTTGTAAGTTTGAAATTTTGCTGAACTAGCACCCGATAATGCAGCTAAATCTATAAGTTTTTTTGCCTTTTTTAATGAGCATTCATGGTTGACTCCAATTTCAGCAATTATATATGGGAAAAATTTACTTTTTTTTTTTGAAAAGAAATATTTTGTCATTTACTTAAATGTTTTTTTTTTAATTTAATTTCATATTTTTTCATCAATTTTTTTTTTCCTGTCATATTTTGATCATGTTTCCTATATCTGTATAGTGGAATAGGAATTCTTGTAACTTTGTATTTTTTTTTAAACCTTATTATTAATTCTTCTTCTTCTCGAGCCAAAAAATTTTTATCATATAATCCAATTTCTACTATATTAGAATGCTTAAACATTATTCCACACGCTATTGGCTTTTTTTCACAATTTTCAATAGAGATTATTGACTGGTTATTGTTTACCAATTGATAGTCACAAGCAACAGCATCCAAATCATTATTTAAGTTCAAATGATGATAAAGTATATTGATAAATTCAGGATGCACCCAATCATCAGAGTCAACCATTACAATGTATTGACCCTTTGCCTTTCTAATACCTTTATTTCGACTACCAGGTAATCCTAAATTTTTTTTATTTTTTATATATATAATGTCACCTAAAAACTGTTTCAAAGCTTCTTCAGTACTATCTTTACTTCCATCATTGATTACAATGATTTCATATTTATCGTCACTAAAGCTCTGGTTAATCAAAGATCTTAAACATCTACCAATGTACAATTCAGCATTTTTTGCAGCAATTATGACTGAAACTTGTATAGATTTATTCATTGAAAAGAAAATTATAGATTAATAAACGCATTGTAAAGAAATTTATCTTAATGTTTTTTTAAAAAATTACTCCATTCTTCTAACCAATTTTTTTTTATGTCAAAAGATCTCAAATAAAATTTTCTACCTCTTACAACGTCTTTTTGTAACCACCAACTATCTATGTTATTCCAGACAGAATTAATGTGACAACTTAATTTATAAGCATCATCAAAAAAAATTTTGTTTTTTTTAAGAATTTCAATTATTTTTTTCTCATGAAAATTACTATAAATTTTTTTACTTAAAAAAATTACTGTTGGTATACCTGTTACTAGTGCCTGACTAATTGCGGTTCCTGGATATGTGCAAAGAATTAACTTTGCTTTTTTCAATTCAACATCAATATGTTTTTTTTCATTTAGAATTGAGATTCTTATGTCGTTAAAATCTTTTTTTATTTTTTTACTTAAGGAGTATCCAAGATCTTTTTTATTTCTTAAAATTATTTTATTTTTTATTTTTTGACTTAAATTATTGATTAGTGACTTGATTTCCAAATATTCTATTTGAGTTTCTGGACCTGTGGGTAAATGGTAATTTTTTTGCTGATATCTTACAGTTTCATTAGCAACTATTAAGAGGTTTGATTTTGAGGTTCTTTTAAAATCTATGTATTTAAGAAAATCGAGACGAGGCAATTTAAAGTTTTTGATTTTTTTTAAAGAATGGTTAATCAATCCATCTGTAATATTTGACAACTCTTTATCATATATTGTATTAATTTCTTGAAACAAACTTCCATTATGCTCTTGAAGATAAAATTTAGATTTATTTTTTTTTGCTTGAGCGACTAAAATTTTAAAACAAGTATTTGAGTAAAATAAACTAGTTCCAAAAATTATTTTCTTTTTAAGTGATGGAGTATTTTTCTTAAAATGATTAAAATTTTCCACAATCGACATAGGTAGATCATGATACAAATTTAATTTTATAAAATTT
>CACDUS010000019.1 GCA_902555945.1 uncultured Pelagibacteraceae bacterium
TTGGAAAAGATACAAAGTCAGCTGTTAGATCTGGTTTTTTCTGGGGTTACGCTGGATTAATTGACAATATTATAAATTTAATTAAGAAAGAAACAAAAAAAACATTTAAAGTAATTATTACCGGTGGTTTTTCAAAGTTATTTAAAAACTCAATTAAAACAAAAGTAAAACAAGATTTTGATATTACAATTAATGGTCTTATTAGAGCTTCGAAGCTTATAAAATAATATGAAAGATGAATTTTTATTTTGCCCTTTAGGTGGTTCTGGTGAAATTGGGATGAATATGAATTTATTTGGCTATGGGCAGCCAGGAGATCATAAATGGATTATGGTCGACATCGGTGTAACCTTCGCAGATGATACTGTTCCAGGGATTGATTTGATATATCCCGATCCAGGATTCATACAAGAAAAAAAAGGAAATTTGCTTGGAATAATATTAACTCATGCCCATGAAGATCATATAGGTGCTGTAGCTCACCTTTGGCCTAAACTAGGGTGTAAGATTTATGCTACACCTTTCACAGCAGTATTGATTAAAGAAAAATTTAAAGAGAAGCATATTGATATTACAAAAGATTTACAAATCGTAGAGCTAAACGGGAAAGTAAACTTAGATCCTTTTGAAATTGAATATATAACTTTAACACATTCTATATTGGAACCTAATGGTCTTAAAATTCAAACACCAGGTGGAGTTGTATTGCATACAGGTGATTGGAAAGTTGATCCTAATCCACTAATTGGAGATGAAATTAATTCAAAAAGATTAAAAGAAATTGGTGATGAAGGAGTTTTAGCAATGATTTGTGACTCCACAAATGTTTTTAGTGCTGGTAGGTCAGGCTCTGAATTAGATGTAAGAAAAAATATGCTCAATATTATGGGCAGACTAAAAAAAAGAATAATAATTACATCATTTGCATCAAATGTAGCAAGAATGGAGTCCGCTTTTTATTGTGCTGAAAAAACTGGAAGACAGATTTCTTTAGTTGGAAGATCGATGCACAGAATTTATAAAGCAGCAAGACAATGTGGGTATCTACAGAATACAATAGAACCTATAGATCCAAGGGAAGCAAAAAATTTTTCAAGAGAAAAAATTGTTTATCTTTGCACAGGAAGCCAAGGAGAACCCATGGGAGCTATGATGAGAATTTCTAATTATACTCATCCAGATGTATTTATTGAAAAAGGTGATGCGGTCATATTTTCTTCTAAAATTATACCAGGTAATGAAAAGAAACTTTACAAACTACATAATCAATTAGTTAAAGATGGAATTGAAGTTATTTCAGAGGAGAGTGAATTTATTCATGTCTCAGGTCATCCAAATAGGGAGGATTTAAAAGATATGTATAATTGGATTAAACCAAAATGTGTAATTCCAGTGCATGGTGAACATAGGCATATGATAGAGCATATAAATTTTGCAAAAGAAATGCAGGTGCCTTACCCTGTTCAAGTTGAAAATGGTGATATTGTAAAATTAGCTCCAGGAAATCATCCTGAAGTTTATGATAAAGCCCCAAGTGGTAGATTGTATCTTGATGGAAATATTAGTGTAGAAGAAAATTCCCAATCAATTAAAGATAGAAAAAATTTAAGTGCAAATGGTTATCTTGAAATTACAATTTTAATTACACCAAAAGGAAATATTCACAACAATCCAATAATAACATATCGAGGTCTACCTATTTATGATACTGATGAGTTTAAATATGGATTAGAAGAGGAGATAGAAAAAACCAGCAAAACTTTTAAGCTTGGCAACAAAAACCAGGAACATAACCTTATCGATGCTTTGAAAATTGCTTCAAGAAAATTTACTAAAGAAAAAACAGGAAAGAAACCTTTTACTAATATTAATTTAGTTAAAATATAATGAGCATAACAGGATTAGCTATTATTTATATTATCATATGGTGGATTGTTTTTTTTGCAATTTTACCTATTGATGTAGATAGAATAAAAGTCATAAAAATTGATGGTGAAGACCCAGGTTCTCCAGAAAATCCTAGAATGTTAAAAAAGTTCATTTATTGTACTGGAATTACAACTATTTTATTCATTATAATTTACTTGTTAATGAAGTTTGAATATTTGAACTTAAGAAATATAATCTCTTAACATGTTTATTTCAAAATCTTTTATCCCTATTTTAAAAAATAACCCATCAGAGGCAAAAATTAAATCTCATCAACTTATGCTTAGAGTTGGAATGATAAAACAATCTTCTGCAGGAATTTATTCATGGCTACCGCTTGGTTTCAAAGTTATGAAAAAAATTGAAAAGATAGTTAGAGAGGAACAAGATAAAATTGGAGTACAGGAAATATTAATGCCAACAATTCAATCTAGTGAGATTTGGAAAGAAAGTGGTAGATACGAAGATTATGGTGAAGAAATGTTAAGAATTAAAGATCGTCAAGGTCGAGAGATGCTTTATGGTCCAACTAATGAAGAATTAGTAACGGACATATTCAGATCATCAATTAAATCTTATAAATCCTTACCGCAACTTTTATATCATATTCAGTGGAAATTTAGAGACGAGGTAAGACCAAGGTTTGGAATTATGAGATGTAGAGAATTTTATATGAAAGATGCATATTCATTTGATATATCTGATGAGGAAGCACAATTTTCATACAATAAATTTTTCTTATCATATTTAAAAACATTTAATAGGTTAGATTTAACAGCTATACCAATGGCTGCTGACACTGGTCCAATTGGCGGAAATCTTTCCCATGAATTTATTATATTAGCTGAAACTGGTGAGAGTAAAATTTTTACTGATAAAAGAATTTTTGATTTAAGTATAGAAGGAACAAAATTAGAAAAAAAATCTCTAGAGAATATGAGAAAAAAATTTGAGGTATATTATTCAGTAACTGATGAAAAATTTAATAAACAAGAATTTGAAAAAGAAGTAATTGAAGAAAATAGACTTATAACTAAAGGAATTGAAGTAGGGCATATTTTTTATTTTGGTGATAAATATTCTAAACCAATGGGGGCATCAGTAGATTTACCAGGTGGAAAAAAAGATTTTATTAAAATGGGATCCTATGGAATAGGTGTTTCAAGACTTGTTGGCGCAATAATAGAGGCAAAATATGACGAAAAAAATGAAGTCATGAAATGGCCAATATCAGTTGCACCATACGATGTAGCAATAATTCCAATGATAAACAAAAATGATACATCAGCCCTTGAAAAAGCAAATAATATAAATTTAGAACTTAATAAAAATAATATAGATGCAATAATTGATGATACTGACGAAAATTTTTCTTCAAAAATAAAAAAAATGAATTTAATCGGTGCTCCATATCAAATTATTATCGGTAAACAAACAGATGGTGATCTATTAGAATTCAAAGAAGTTGGGAAAGATTCTCAAAAATTTAAATTAAAAGATATTATTAATCTAATTACTGAACAAAAAGTAAAAAATTGATTTCTACACTTGAAAAAGAAATTACATTTAGATTTCTTAAAGCCAGAAAAAAAGATGGTTTTTTAAACATCATTTCAATCTTTTCATTTATTGGCATAAGCTTGGGAGTTGCAGTTCTAATAATTGTTATGTCGGTAATGAATGGATTTAGATCTGAGTTGATTAATAAAATTGTTGGTTTCAACGCACATATTACAGTCCAATCTTATGACAAAAAATATATAAATCCTGCTAGATTTAATATTCCTCAATTAAATTCAATAAGTAAAAATCTAATATCAAGCAATTCAGGTGAAGCTATAATTGTGCAAAAAGATATTTCCAAAGGTATAGTTTTAAGAGGTTATTCTCAAAATGATTTTTCAAAACTAAAAATAATAAAAGATGAAACTTTTATAGGTGATAGAAATAATTTAACAAAAAATTATATATCAATAGGAAAAGAATTAAGTTTTACACTCGGACTAAATATAGGAGATGATGTAGCCATAATGTCATCTTCAGGAATCGAAACAATTATAGGTAGTCTTCCCAAAAAAAAAACTTTTACTGTAATTTCACTTTTTGAAAGTGGTCTGGCTGATTTTGACAACAATATAGCATTTATAAATCTAGATACATTGGAGGAGTTTTTTAATTTAACTAATGATGATAGAATTTTAGAAATTTATTTAAAAAATCCTCAAAATATTGAAAATCAAAAATTTATTGTACAAAAAATTTTTCCAGATGAATTTGTTTATAGCTGGGCTGACACTAACAGTTCGTTATTTTCTGCTCTTAAAGTGGAGAGAAATGTAATGTTTATCATATTATCTTTAATTATTATTGTAGCCGCTTTTAACATTATTTCAGGATTAACAATTTTGGTTAAAAATAAAACACGTGATATAGCTATTTTAAAATCAATTGGTGTTCTAAACAAATCTATAATCAAGATATTCTTTTTGGTGGGTGTTATTATTGGAACTTCAGCTACAATTTTTGGAATATTTTTAGGAGTAATTTTTTCAATGTATGTTGAAAATTTAAGGCAATTTTTAAGTAATGTATTTGATATTAGTTTATTTCCTGAGGAAATTTATTTTTTAAGTACTATGCCTTCAGAAATAAATCCATTTTCAATCTTTATAATTTCTTTGTGTTCAATATTAATAACTACAATTGTTTCTATATTTCCAGCTTTAAAAGCTGCAAAATTAGATCCTGTCCAATCACTTAAATATGAATAATTTAATTCAACTTTCAAATTTAAACAAAAGTTTTGTAACTGAAAAAAAAGTAAATGTTTTAAAAAAAATTAATTATAATTTTAAAAAAGGTAAAATATACTCTCTTATGGGACCTTCAGGATCAGGTAAATCCACCTTGTTAAATTTATTATCATTAATTGATCGGCCAAGCTCAGGTTCAATTACAATAGAAAATAAGAATATAGATTTTAAAGATTCTCAAAAAAATGATATTTTAAGAGCAAAAAAAATAGGAATAATTTATCAACAAAATAATTTACTTTCAGATTTTACAGCTTTAGAAAATGTATATATGGCAAGTCTTGCTGCTGGAAATAAAAAAGAGTCTTCTATTACTAAATCTAAAAGTTTATTACAAAAAGTAGGTCTCACTAACAGATCAAATCATTATCCATCACAATTATCAGGAGGTGAAAAACAAAGAGTTTCTATAGCAAGAGCATTAATTAATGACCCACAAATAATTTTAGCTGACGAACCAACCGGAAGTTTAGATTTAGACACTGCAAAAGGTGTTTTTGAAATATTAAAAAAACAAATAAACCCAAATAGACTAATTATATTTGCAACCCATAATAGATTTTTTGCGAATAAGTCAGATTGCTTGTTAGAAATAGTTAATGGTAATATAAAAACCATTAATGAGTGAGTCTAATTTTCAAAATTTTAATCATTTAAAAATTCATTCACAATATTCGATATGTGAAGGTGCAATTACAATTGACGATTTGAAAGAATTTTCCAAAGAAAATAAAATCAGATCATTGGCTCTCTGTGATACATCTAATTTGTGTGGTGCTTTAGAGTTTGCTGAAAAAATTTCAAAAGTTGGAACACAGCCAATCATTGCAACACAGATAAATTTTAAAATTGGTAATATCACAGGACTTTTGCCTTTATACGCTTTAAATGAAACTGGTTATAAAAGAATTATTGAATTGTCTTCATTATCATATCTTCAAAATGATCAAAATTTAGATCCACATTTAAATATTCAAGAACTATTTGAAAAAACTGAAGGTGTTGCTTT
>CACDUS010000020.1 GCA_902555945.1 uncultured Pelagibacteraceae bacterium
AATCTAATTGAAGTGTTAATTTGATTGGAGCTTTTCCAATAATCCTCGTATATAATTTTTAATTCATTTATAACTTTTTCAAGTTGTAAATCATTTTCTATATCTAAATCTACAAAAGATTGATTTTTGATTGTAAGATTATTTTGGATATTTATTTTTGATAAAATTCTCAATTCATTTGTAGTTTTAAATATTAACGAAATAATTGAGTCACTTAAGTTATATTTATTTACAATTTCTTTAAAATCATACTCTTCTATCAAATCAAATTGATCTTTAATCAATGCTAAGTCCTCCAAATCTTCAGTTGGTAAAATATATTCTAATAAATGGAAATCATTTACATAATTGTTCCATTCCTTAAAAATTTTATTTTTTGAAAAAACTAATAATTCTTTTTTATTTTCATCAATTATAACTGGAATAAATAAAATTTGTTTTTTTTGTGGAACAGATGGAAAAACGTTTTTAATCTCTAGATAATTAAATATCTTCTTTCTATTAAAAGAAACTCCTAAATTAACATAATAGATTTCGTTTATAAATTTTTCCTCTTTAATTGAAAATGACTCTATCATTCCTTTTATTTCATTTAATTTAATCTGATTAATTTTTTTCTGGTCAGTAGAATTCAATATTAATTTAATTAGTTTTGAAAAAGCTTCTCTAAAACCCTGATCTATAACTTCATTTTTATCAAAATTTATCTCGAAAGGTCTTGAAATGTTAATGTTATCTATATCAAAAGCTTTTGCTTCACATTTAACTGTGGAAAAAAAAAATATATTTAGAGATAGAAATAGAAAAAAAATATATAAGATTTTTGGGCTAAAAATTATACTATTAGTTTTCATGCCATATAATAATGAATAAAAAAGCATTTACATATAAAAAAAGCGGTGTTGATATTCATGCTGCAGATAAGTTTGTTAACTTCATTTCTGAAATAACAGCAAAAAAAAGAGGCAAAAAAAAGTTTAATAATATTGGTGGCTTTGGATCAATAAATGATATCCCTAAAGATATTGTAAATCCTAAAATTGTAACCTGCACTGATGGAGTAGGAACAAAAATTGAAATAGCAAATATGATTAACAAATACAACACTATTGGGATTGATCTTGTTGCAATGAGTGTTAACGATTTAATTGTTCAGGGGGCTAAACCTCTTTTGTTTCTTGATTACATTTCTATAAATAAAGTTGAGCTAACTAAACTTAAATACATCATTAAAGGTATTTTAAAAGGATGTAAATTAGCAGGTTGTGAGTTGGTAGGTGGTGAAACAGCAGAAATGCCTGATACTTATGAAAAAGGTAAATTTGATATAGCAGGTTTTGCTGTTGGATTTGTAGATAAAAAAAAAGTTTTAAATAAAAACAAGATTAAAAAAAATGATATTATTTTAGCAATACCATCCAATGGACTACACTCTAATGGGTATTCTTTAGTTAGAGAGATAATTAAAAGAAAAAAAATTAATATAAAAAGAGATTCTTTTTTAAAAAAGGAATTAATTCGACCAACCAAAATTTATGTAAATGATGTACTTAAACTAATTAATAAAAATTTAATTAATGGCTGTGCAAATATAACAGGAGGTGGTTTAGAAGATAATATAAAAAGAATAATTCCAAATAAATTATGTGCAGAAATTGATCTTAAAAAAATTCACCCTTTAAAAATTTTTAAATGGTTAAAAAAAAATAATATAGAAGATGATGAAATGTTAAAAACATTTAATTGTGGTGTAGGTTTTTGTTTAATAATAAATCCTAAAAATTTAAATAAAGTAATAAAAAATTTTTCAAAAATAAATAAGCCATATATAATTGGAAGAATATCTAATGGATCAATGAAGGTTCGATTAAAGAATGAAATCAAATGGGTTTAATAAAATAAATACTGCTGTTTTTATTTCTGGAAATGGAAGTAATTTAAAAAATCTTATTAAATTCTCTTTATCAAAAAAATCACCCATAAATATAAAATTTGTTTTGTCTGATAAAAAAAATGCAAAAGGGCTTCGATTTCCAAAATTGCATAATATAAATTATAAAATTTATAATTTTTCCGATAAGTCAAAAGTAGAAAATAAAATTATAAAAGATTTAAAAAAAAAACAAATAAAATTAATTTGTTTAGCTGGTTTTTTAAAAATTTTATCAAAAAATTTTATCAAAAAATTTAAAAATGAAATATTAAATATTCATCCATCCTTACTTCCAAAGTATAAAGGCTTAAATACTCATAAAAGAGTAATTGAGAATAATGAAAAATACACTGGATGTACAGTCCATGTTGTAAATGCAAAACTAGATTCTGGTAAAATAATTTTACAAAAAAAAATTAAAATTAATAAAAAAGATAACTATAAATCCCTAGCAAAAAAGGTACTTAAACAAGAACATGTCTTATATCCAAGGGCTATAAAAAAATTTTTAATCCTTAAAAAAAAATTCTATCTCTAACTTAGCGTTTTCAATACTATCAGAACCATGCACAGAGTTTTTATCTATTGAAATTCCATACTTTTTTCTAATAGTTCCCTCTTTTGCTTCCTTCGGATTAGTTGCTCCCATCAAATCTCTATTCCCCAAAACTGCATTTTCTTTTTCAAGTATCATCACAACAATAGGTCCTGATGATAAATATTCACACAAATCATTATAAAAAGGCTTTGTTTCATGAACTTTATAAAACTTTTCAGCTTCTAGTTTTTCAATTTGAATTTTTTTTTCTTTAATTATTTTAAAGCCATTGTTTTTAAAAATTTCTTTAATATTATTTTCCAAATTTCTTTCTACAGCATCAGGTTTTATTATTGATAGTGTTTGTTCAATATTACTCATAATTATCCTCTATTAGTTGATTTAATAATCTTACTCCAAAACCAGTTGCACCCCCAGAATTTAAAGCCCCACCATATTTTGAAAAAGCCATTCCTGCAATATCAAGATGTGCCCAAGGTGTTTTGTTCATAATAAATCTTTGTAAAAATTGCGCTGCTGTAGTAGATCCAGCTCCACCTACATAATTAATATTTTGCATATCAGCATTTTTAGAATTTATTAATTTATCATAATTTTTATGAAGTGGCATTCTCCAAACTTTTTCATCAACTTTATTACCTGAGTCGAAAATTTGTTTCGATAATTTATCATCATTAGAAAAAAGTCCCGCATATTCAGATCCTAATGAAACAATGATGGCACCTGTTAAAGTTGCTAAATCAATAATAAATTTAGGTTTATATTTTTTTTCAGTAAATGTTAATGCATCAGCTAGTACCAATCTACCTTCTGCATCAGTATTTAAAACTTCAATTGTTTTTCCACTGTAAGATTTGACTATATCACCTGGTCTTTGAGCATTTCCCCCTGGCATATTTTCTACAAGACCTACCACACCTACAGCATTAATTTTTGCTTTTCTTAAAGCAAGATTTTTCATTAAACCAACTACAACTGCAGATCCAGCCATATCATAAGTCATATCTTCCATAAACTTTGCGGGTTTAAGAGATATTCCTCCAGTATCAAAACAAACACCTTTTCCAACAAATGCTAATGGTTTATTTTTTGATCTAGAACCTTTCCATTCAATCGTAACTAAATAGGAACCTCTAACACTTCCTTGCCCAACTCCTAGTAAAGCGTACATTCCCATCTTTTTTAATTTTTTCTTATCGTAAACTGTAACCTTTAAACCCAGC
>CACDUS010000021.1 GCA_902555945.1 uncultured Pelagibacteraceae bacterium
CTTGGTCGTATCAATAATTTTTTTAATAAGGATCAGGATAAACCTTCCGCAACACTTGTTATTTCTGGTGATATTTTTAAAGTTTATTTTGATGAAAATGTAGATTTAAACCTAATCAAAGAAAATTTACAAAAAAGACAAAATAAATATCAAGAAGAACTAAACAAAATCTCTCAACGATTATCAAATAAAGGTTTTGTTGATCGAGCACCAAAAAATATTGTCGAACAGGAAAAAAATAACTATAGTAATTTAGAAGACAATATAAAAAAAATATCTTTAACAATTGAAAGCTTATAATGGCAAAATTTAATAAAAAAAAATTACCAAGTAGACATACATCCCTAGGTCCTGATAGAGCCCCACATCGTTCATTCTATTATGCAATGGGTGAGACAGAAAAAGATGTATCAAAACCTTTTGTAGGAGTTGTATCCACATGGAATGAGGCTGCTCCTTGTAATATTGCTTTAATGAGACAAGCTCAGTCAGTTAAAAAGGGTGTTAGAGCTTCAGGTGGAACTCCAAGAGAATTTTGTACAATTACAGTGACTGACGGTATTGCTATGGGTCATGAGGGAATGAAATCATCATTAATTTCAAGAGAAGTAATAGCTGACAGCGCTGAACTAACAGTTAGAGGGCACTGCTATGATGCTTTAGTGGGTATTGCAGGTTGTGATAAGTCTCTACCAGGGTTAATGATGTCAATGGTACGTTTAAATGTACCGAGTGTATTTATTTATGGTGGCTCAATACTTCCAGGAAAATATAAAGGTAAAGACGTAACTGTTGTAGACGTTTTTGAAGCTGTTGGAAAACATTCTTCAGGACAAATGTCAGCAAAAGAATTAAGAAAATTAGAATTAGTTGCATGTCCTACAGCTGGCGCGTGTGGTGGACAATTTACTGCTAATACAATGGCCTGTGTATCAGAAGCGATTGGTTTAGCATTACCTTATTCAGCAGGAACACCAGCTCCATACGAAGAAAGAGACAAGTATGCAAAAGCAAGTGGCAGAATGGTAATGGAATTACTAGCAAAAAAAATTAAACCAAGAGATATTGTTACAAGAAAAGCTTTAGAAAATGCTGCAACAATAGTTGCTGCAACAGGTGGTTCAACTAATGCTGCATTACACTTACCAGCTATTGCAAATGAAGCTGGAATTAAATTTGATTTAATGGATGTTGCAAAGATATTTAAAAGAACACCTTATCTTGCAGATTTAAAGCCAGGTGGAAAATATGTTGCAAAAGATATGTGGCTTGCTGGTGGTGTGCCAATGCTTTTAAAAACTCTTTATGATGGTGGTTATATACATGGTGATTGTATGACAGTTACAGGTAAAACAATGAAAGAAAATTTAAAAGGAATTAAATTTAATCCAAAACAAAAAGTTTTAAGAGCTTACAACAAACCGTTGTCACCTGATGGAGGTGTTGTAGGATTAAAAGGTAATTTAGCTCCTGAAGGCGCAATTGTAAAAATTGCTGGTCTTAAAAAATTACAATTTACTGGAAAAGCAAGATGCTTTGATAATGAAGAAAGTGCAATGAAAGCTGTTCAAAGTAGAAAATATAAAGATGGTGATGTAATCATTATTCGATATGAAGGACCAGTAGGGGGACCAGGTATGAGAGAAATGCTTTCAACAACGGGTGCAATTTATGGTCAAGGTAAGGGTGAGAAAGTTGCTTTAATTACTGATGGAAGATTTTCAGGAGCAACAAGAGGTTTTTGTGTTGGTCACGTTGGACCAGAAGCAGCTTTAGGTGGACCTTTAGCTCTTTTACGTAATGGAGATGTGATTGATATTGATGCTAAAAAAGGAACAATTAATGTTCGATTAACAAGAGCACAATTAGCTTCAAGAAAAAGAAAATGGAAGGCTAGAAAATCTGATTTTGGATCAGGAACACTTTGGAAATATGCACAAACAGTAGGACCCGCGTATTTAGGAGCACCAACGCATCCTGGTAAGAAAAAAGAAGTTAAGGATTATTCAAAAATTTGATGAAAATTCGCCCAGTTATTTTATGTGGTGGAGCAGGAACAAGACTTTGGCCTAATGCCAAAAAACATCAAGCTAAACAGTTTATAGATTTTGGTAATTGGACTTTATTAGGAAAAACTCTTGAGAGAGTTAAAGCACCTATATTTGATGCACCAATTATAAGCACTAATGCAAAATATTTAAGACAAGTAAAACAACACCTACAGAAACACAAAATAAGAAAATTTAAGATAGTTTTAGAACCTGCTAAAAGAAATACAGCGCCAGCTATATTAAGTACGGCATTAATAAAGGATATTCCAAATGAACAACCTTTGATGTTCTTGGCCGCTGATCATTTGATAGAGAAGGTTGGTTTATTCAATAAAGCAATTAAAAAACAACAAAAGAAATTAAATCAAAACAATATCTTTATTTTTGGGATTAAACCCACAATACCTTCTAGTGAATTTGGTTATTTTTTAACAAGAAATAATAAAGTCTCTAGGTTTGTAGAAAAACCAAAAGAGGCTAAAGCAAAACAAATTATCAAGAAGAAAGGTTACTGGAATTCTGGAATGTTTTATTTGAGAAAAGATTCAATCATTAATAATTTTAAGAAATATCAGCCAAATATTTACCGAAACTGTAACAGAGCTGTAACGAAAGCAAAATATAAAAGTAATGTGTATTACTTAAACAAACAAGCATTTACTAAAGCAACAGCCAAGTCTTTTGACTATGCGATATTAGAAAAAACTAAAGATATAAATGCTATCAAGTTGGATATTCCTTGGTCTGACTTAGGATCTTGGAAAGAAATTTGTAAGATGTATGGAAGAAATAAAAGACATTATTTTAAAAAGAAAAATGTATTTCATAGACCTTGGGGTAGTTATGTAAATCTATTTAATGGTAAGGAATTCTTAATTAAAGAACTATATGTAAAACCAAAAGGTATTTTAAGTCTTCAGAAACATCATCACAGAGCTGAACACTGGGTAGTTACTCACGGTAAACCTAAAATTACTTTAAATAAGAAATATTTCACAATGAAACCTGATGAAACAATCTTTATTCCATTAGGTGCAATTCATAGAATAGAAAATCCATATAAAAAACCAGTGAAAATTATTGAAGCTCAAGTAGGCTCAATTTTAAAAGAAACAGATATTGTAAGATTTCAGGATGTGTACGGAAGAGTAAAATAATTATTTTACAAGAAAATTCACTTTTTTATTTGATAGATTTAAATGAATTTTTTTATATGAACCAAAATTATCTCCATCAATTTGAACTGGTATCCAATCATTTCCATCAATAGTAATGTTTTGTGAATAAGTAGTAATAACATTTTTGTTTTTACTTAAATCACCATTAAGAATTATTAAGAATATAGA
>CACDUS010000022.1 GCA_902555945.1 uncultured Pelagibacteraceae bacterium
CTTCAACAAAATCAGCTATAATGGGTTTGACAAAATCATTGTCATCAGAGTTTTCCAAAAATAAGATTAGATTTAATGTTGTAAATCCTGGATTTATAAAAACTTCATATTTTAAAAAATTTAAAAAAAAGAAAAAACTATTTAATTGGACAATTTCAAGAATACCTTCCAAAAGATGGGGAGAAACACGTGATATTTCTGAGTTTTTAGTATTTTTAATGTCTGATAAATCTAAATATTTTAATGGTGAAGATATTAATATTGATGGTGGTTGGCTCAGCTCATGAAAAAAAAAAAAGTTTTAGGCCTTATTCCCTCTAGATTGGGTTCAAAGAGATTACCGCAGAAAGGACTATTACCTATAAATGATTTACCATTGGTAGTTCACACTTACAGAAGATCTAAATTATCAAAGTTGCTAGATGAAGTTATTATTTGCTGTGATGATAAAAAAACAATAGAAGTTGCAAAAAGATTTAACGCAAAAGCAATTTTAACCTCAAAAAAACATAAAAATGGAACTGAAAGAATATATGAAGGTTATAAAAAATTAAAAAAAAAATATGATTTAATTGTAGATATCCAAGGTGATGAGCCTTTAATAAGTCCAAAACATATTGATGAAGTTATTGATTATCATTTAAAAAATCTCAAATCTGAGATTATTTTACCAACAATAAAAATTAATCCTCTCGTAAATCAAAATTTAATAAAAGTGATAACAGATTTAAATAATAATGTTTTATTTCTATCAAGAGCGCAGATTCCTTTTGAATTTAAAAATATAAATAAAAACATGAAAAAACATCTTTCCATTATATCATTTACCCCAAACGCACTTAAAAAATTTGCCTCTTATAATCAAACACCTTTAGAAAAAATTGAAGATATTGAACTTTTAAGAGCTCTGGAAATTGGGATCAAAATTAAATCAATCAATCTAAAAGGTGACAGTTTTTCTATAGATGTAAAAAGTGACTATTACAGAGCCAAAAAAAAAATGCTTACAGACAAATATTTTAAGATTTATAAAAACTAAAATTATAATATGAAAAAATTAAAAAAAATCTTTAAAGACAAAAAAATTTTAATCACTGGATTTAATGGATTTAAAGGAACATGGTTATCATTATGTTTGTATTTACTAGGCGCAAAGCTTTATGGCATATCCTTAAGATCTAAAGAAAAAAATAATCATTTTGATTTATTTGATAAAAAAATTTTTCTTAAAAAGAAATATTTTGATATTGGTAACTATCATAAAACTGTAAATTTTATCAATGATATTAAACCAGATTTTGTATTTCATCTCGCAGCTCAATCATTAGTATTTAAATCTATTAAAGATCCAGTTTTTAATTGGAGAACTAATGTGTTGGGTTTCTTAAATATAATGATTGGATTAAATAAATTAAAAAAAAGATGTGTCGCAGTTTTAATAACTAGTGACAAGTGTTATAAAAATTTGAATAAAAAGGTTTTATATAAAGAAAATGATATTTTGGGTGGAATAGATCCTTATAGTGCTTCTAAAGCCTCATCTGAGATTTTATTTAAATCTTTTTATGAAACTTATTTAAAAAATAAAAATAAGCTACTCACTGTTTGCACAGCACGAGCGGGGAATGTAATTGGAGGAGGGGATTGGTCTGAAAAAAGATTAATTCCTGATGTTATGAAATCTTGGCTTTCTAATAAAGTCATATCAATCAGGAATCCTAATGCCACTAGACCGTGGCAGCATGTTTTAGAAGCAGTTTTTGGATATTTGGTTTTAGCAACAGAGATGAAAAAAAATTCTAAACTTAATGGTGAAAGTTTTAATTTCAGTTCAAATAAAATTAAAAATGTATCCGTTCTAAAATTCTTGAAAAAAATTAAAAATAAAAATTTAAAAATAAAATGGAAAATTTTAAAAAATGAGAGATTTTATGAATCTAGGCTTTTGCAATTAAATAATAAAAAAGCCAAGAAAATATTAAATTGGAGGTCTAGGTTAACTTTAGATGAAACAATTACTTTAGTAGTTGAATGGTATAAACAATTTAAACATGATAAAAAAAAGATATTTGATACATCAAAAAAACAAATAAATTTTTATTTTAAAAAGATTAATTAAATGAAAGTTGTTATTTTAGCAGGAGGTTTGGGCACAAGATTGCCAGAATACACTCATTCCATACCTAAACCCATGGTTAAAATAAATAATAAACCAATAATTCATCACATAATGAACCATTATGCAAAATACAATTTTAAAAATTTTTATATTGCACTTGGTTATAAGGGCAGTGTTATTAAAAAATATTTTAAGAAAAAAATTAAAGATTGGGATGTTAATTTAATTGATACTGGTGAGTTTACAATGACAGGTGGTAGATTAAAAAGACTTAGAAAATATCTTGGTAACGATACATTTCTAATGACATATGGAGATGGCATTTCAAATATTAATTTGAGTAAATTAGTAAAATTTCACAGAAAAAACAAAAAACTTATCACACTATCAGCTGTGAGACCTCCAGCTAGATTCGGAGCAATAAAACTAAATGGTAATAAAGTTAAATTATTTAAGGAAAAATCAAAATTGGATGAGGGATGGATTAATGGTGGTTTCTTTGTAATTGAACCGAAATTTTTAGATTACATTAAAAATGATAAAACTTTTTTAGAAAAAGAGCCATTAGAAAAAGTAGCAAAAAGGAATCAATTATTAGCTTTTAAACATAATGATTTTTGGCAATGTGTGGATACAAAAAGAGATAAAGATTATTTGGAAAAAGTTTTAAAAGAAAAAAAAAAACTTTGAAAAAAAAAATTTTAATTATAGGAGGTACCGGATTTTTGGGTCATAAATTGGCTCTAAGATGTTTAAAGTATAATTTTCAAGTAATCAGTTTATCGAGAAAAAAACCTAAGAAAGAAAGATTTTTAAAAAATATAAAGTATTTATATGCGGATATTTCCAACAATAATAAATTAAGACATATTTTAAATTTCAATCCTCATTATGTGGTTAATTTTGGAGGAGATGTGGATCATCATGGAAAAAATACTTTTAAAAGCCATTATAATGGATGTAAAAACTTAGCAAATATTTTTAGAGAAAAAAAAATTAAAAAATTTATTCAAATTGGAAGCAGTGTTGAATATGCAGACAAAAAATCCCCCCATTCAGAAAATATTGGAAATATTAAAATTCATAAACTAAAATCTCTTTATGCTAAAGCAAAATTGAGTTCTACAAATTATTTAATTAGTCTTTATGAAAAAGAAAAGTTTCCAGCAATTATATTTAGACCCTACTTAATATATGGACCTGGACAAGATATAA
>CACDUS010000023.1 GCA_902555945.1 uncultured Pelagibacteraceae bacterium
GAATTAATGAAAAAACAGATTAATGATTGTGAGGAAACTTTAACTAAAATCAGATCAAAAACCTCATCTTCTGATGAAGCTTCCTCGGTATTAACTAAGTTTCTTATTAGTTAATCTTCTTGTTACTTCTTTTTTTCCAAGTGAAATAATTATATCATATATTCCTGGTCCAAATTTTGAACCTGTTAAAGCTATTCTTAAAGGCTGACCAACTCCTTTGAAATTTGTATTATTTGACTTAATCAATTCATTCACTATAGGCTCTAATGTCTCTTTGCTAAGTTTATCAACTCTACCAAATTGAGTATTGAAATCGGAAATGACTTTTTTGGCCTTTTCATCAATTAACTTAATATCATCTTGATTAAAATTAATCTCATCAACCATTATATATTGACCATTATTAAATATATCTTCTAAGGTTTTAGCTTTATTTTTTAGGAAAGTAAGGGATTTTTTAATCTTATCCTTTTTATCTGACTTAATTTCACTTTTATATAATTTGCAATACTCAGTTAATTGATCGAATAAATTATTTTCATCGATATTCTTAATATAGTGTTCATTCATTGATAAAATTCTGCTCATGTCTAACTTTGATGGAGATTTACCAATTCCTTCGAGATTAAAATGTTTGATACTTTCATCTAAAGTGAATATTTCCTTATCTTTATAAGACCATCCTAATCTAAGTAGATAGTTCCTAAGAGCATCAGGCATAACACCAATTTTAGAGTAATCATCTAACGTAGAAGCCTTGTCTCTCTTTGATAACTTCTTTCCTTCGATAGTATGTATTAAAGGTATATGTGCAAATGAAGGTATTTCCCATTTCATAGCTTGATAAATTTGAATTTGCTTAAAAGTATTTATTTTATGGTCATCACCTCTAATTATATGTGTCATATTCATTTGATGATCATCGACGGATGCTGATAAGTTATACGTTGGAGTTCCATCATTTCTTATAATTATAAAATCCTCAATAGTATTATTATCTATTTCAACATCACCTTGTACTAAGTCCTTTAATACAGATGTTCCGTCTATTTTGCTTTTAAATCGAATTACTGGCTTGATATCTTTAGGAGCATCAGACTCTTTTTTATCTCTCCATTTTCTATCATAGATGTAAGGAATTTTTTTTTGTCTTGCTCTTTTTTTTTGATCTTCTATTTCTTCACTAGAACAATAACATTTATACGCATGACCACTTTTTAGTAATTCATTTGCAACTTTTATATGATCTTCAACTTTTTTGGATTGTATATATTCCTCTCCATCATAGTTAATACCAATCCACTTAAGCGATTTAACTATTTGATCTTTATATTCATCTTTTGATCTTTCTTTATCAGTATCTTCAACTCTTAGATAAAAATTACCTTTTTGGTTTTTAGAATACAACCAATTAAATAAAGCTGTTCTGACACCACCAATATGCAAAGGGCCAGTAGGAGATGGAGCAAATCTTGTTGCTACTTTTTTCATTGAAAATGTTTAGACTATTTTATTAGAAGTTTCTATATAAAGATACTAATACGCCCTGTACTTTAACTCTATCTGGACCAAAAATTTTAGTTTCGTAGTTTTTATTCGCACTTTCAAGCGCCACAACTTTACCTTTTTTTCTTATTCTTTTAAGCATAGCTTCATGCTCATCAATTAATGCAACTACTATTTTTCCATTATCAGCTGTATCTGTTCGTTTAATAATGACAGTATCACCTTCGTTAATTCCAGCCTCAATCATAGAGTCACCTTGGACTTTAAGACCAAAATAATCACCATTTTTTTCTAAATTACTGGGTAGGGGTATTCTTGAAACTTCATTTTGAATTGCCTCGACAGGAGTTCCTGCAGCAATTTTTCCTAAAACTGGCACTTCTACATCGTCAGACATAGGTTTATCATCATCTAAACCCCCTTTAATAACGCTAGGTGAAAAACTGTTGTAAATATCATTTGCTGAAGCTGTCTCTGGTAATTTGATTACCTCTAAAGCTCTTGCTTTATGAGCCAGTCTTTTAATAAATCCTCTTTCTTCTAATGCACTGATTAATCTATGAATTCCTGATTTAGATTTTAAATTTAGCGACTCTTTCATTTCCTCGTAAGAAGGAGACACACCAGAGCTTCTCAACTTCTTGTTGATAAATAAAAGCAGGTTTTTTTGTTTTTTTGTTAGCATAAGAACAAATATCGTACAAAATCTGTTCTACAAAAGTTCTCTACAATTCACAATAGTAAAAAAGCTAATAAAATAAGCGATTATTTGACTAAATAACAGAAAATATAGAATTATTATCTAAATCTTTCAAAAGTGATTCACCAATTAAAAAAGTTTTAATAGAAGTTTTGTTTGAAAGTTCGACCAGTTCATCTTTTGTTTTAATGCCACTCTCAGAAATTAATGGACCAGGGTGATCAACTAAAACATCATGAATATCAAAAGTTGTATTTATGTCAGTTTTTAAAGTTTTTAAATTTCTATTATTTATTCCAATTAAAGCATCTTTAAATCTTAAGGCACTCTTTGCTTCTTCAACGGTATGAACTTCAACAATTACTGACATGTTTAATTTAAGTGCTTCGTTATATAAATCATCAGCAAGTTTATCACTAACACCAGCTAATATAATTAATATTGCATCAGCTCCGTAACTTTTTGCCAAAGGCACTTGAAATTTGTCTATAAAAAAGTCTTTACATAAAATTGGTAAATTAACTTTTTGTTTAATCTTACTAATATGTATCAGGTTGCCTAAAAAAAAATCTTCCTCAGTTAAAACTGATAAACAAGTAGCTTTATTATCATTATAGATATTGGCTATATTAACTGGATCGTAATCTTTAATAATTATACCCGCAGAAGGACTAGCTTTTTTTATCTCAGCAATTATTGAAAATTTACTTTCTTTTAAATTATTTTGAATTTTTTCTTTAAAATCAATAAATGTTTTATTTGTATTAATT
>CACDUS010000024.1 GCA_902555945.1 uncultured Pelagibacteraceae bacterium
TTTTATATTTTCATCAGAAATAACTTCGATATTTTTTAAATCTACGTTATTAATTTTTTCGCTAATTAAATTCTTATTTTCATCAGTTGCATGAAATACAAAAGTTAAATTATCAAACTTTGTATTCATCATGTTTATAAAATCAATTAATATAGGTAAAAGTAAGTTTATTTCGGATGATCTACTACCAGAAAAGAGAGAAATAATTTTTTTATCATTTGATATGATGTTAGATAGATCTATCTTATCATTAGTTTCATGCTCTAATAATGGATGTCCAACAAAAGTATTTGGGATATTTTCTTTGTCAAAATATTTTTTTTCAAAATCAAATAATAATAAAATATGATCTAAGAATTTTTTAAACTTTTTTACCCTTCCCTCTCTCCAAACCCAAACTTGGGGAGCTACGTAATGTATTGTTTTAATATTAGGATTAATACTTTTTACTTTTTCAGCAACTCTCAAAGTAAAATCTGGACTATCAACACTGAATAAAATGTCAGGATTAAATTTAATAATCTGTTTAACAGTCTCATTAATTTTATTTCTGATTTTGAATAGATTTAAGATGACACTGGTAAAACCGATATAAGTTATTTCTTTAAGATCATATATTGATTTGATACCTAGTGAATTTAAATGAGTACCTCCAACACTTAAATATTCTATATCAGAATGCTTTATTTTAAGTTTATTAATTACAGTAGATGCTAATTTATCTCCTGAGGGTTCACCTGTTAATATAAATATTTTTTTCATTTTACTGAGATAAACATCTTATTTTTGTTAGCTAATTTAATACATTTATTTTTATCCAAAAAAACGTGTTGTTTACTTTTTACAACAATACCCTTTAATCCAGCATTCTTACTTTGTTTTATAGTTTTCAATCCAATAGTAGGTAAATCAACTCTTAGATCTTGTTTCTTTTTTGGAAACTTAACTAAAACACCATGATTTCTAAATTTTTTATTTCTGCTTTTTTCAAGCATTTTTTTAGTTCCACCTTTACCTTCTATAGAAACTACTTTATTATTTCTAACTACAACTCCCTGACTATAATTATATTCTCTTAAACTATTTAAAGTTTTAATTGCTTTTTTAATATCTAATTGGTCTTGTTTGTTTGGTTTTAATTTTGAATAATTGCCTTTTTTTAATGAAAGCTCAGGATTAAATTTAAGTGAATTTTCAGTTTTGATCTTGTTTTGGTCCAATATCTTAATGACTTCTTTAAGTATTGCTGCATCTCCAAGTTTAGATGCTTTGATAATTCTAGGAATATAATAAATACCTTTAATGTCTAATTTCAGTTTCGAAAAGTTTGGTTTATTTACCTTTCCAGCAAATAAGACTTTTTTACAATTGTTTTCCTTAAGAATATTAATGATTTTACCAAATTGACCTATAGAAACTGAATAAGATTTTCTATCTTTTTTAAATTTCTTTGATTTTGACAAATCAATTATCAAGTATTTTATTTTTCTTTTTTTGACAGTTTTAAGAATTTCTCTTGGAAAATCAGTATCACCAAAAATTAATCCTATCATTTTACGAAAATGGTGTGCAAATAGATCTTTTTTTATCTTTTGTTATAAAATCGATTACATTTTTAACTAATGGATTTTCTTGAAAAGAACCATTCAATTTACTTATATTTTCATTGATATTCTTAGTAGCAAAAATCTCCTTATAAGCTTCACTTAAACCTAAAATGTCCTTATTTTCAAACTTGGCTCTTCTCAATCCTATTAAGTTTAATCCTTGTAATGAATTTCTATTTCCTGTCGACAATCCATAAGGAATTACATCATGTAATACCCCAGTCATTCCACCAATCATTGCCATTTTTCCAATTCTTGTGAATTGTTGAACTGCAGAGTTTCCTCCTATAACAACATTATCTTCAATAATTGCATGTCCTCCCAAAGGAACGTTATTTGCAATTATTACATTATTTCCTACCTGACAATCATGAGCAATATGTGATGAAATCATAAATAAACAATTATTTCCAATAACTGTTTTACCACCTCCTCCGACTGTACCTGGATTTATTGTTACGTATTCTCTAATCTTATTATTGTCTCCAATTATCAGATTAGTTGGTTCTCCAGCATATTTTAAATCTTGAGGGTCGTTAATAGAAACAAAAGGGTAAATCTTATTCTCTTTACCAATTTTAACATTTCCAGAAATGTTTACATGTGATTGTATAATAGTGTTTTCTCCAATTTCAACGTTAGGACCTATTACACAATATGGACCTACTTGAACATTTTTATCTAATTTTGCTTTTGAATTTATGATTGCAGTTTTATCTATCATCTGTTGTTTTTTATAAATTCTCTTAAATTTTTAGCTGGATATCCCATGACTTTTGTATTGTCAGGTATATCATTTATTACGCCACTACCACCTCCTATTTGGACATTGTTTCCGACTTTCAAGTGACCTGAAACACCAGCTTGACCCCCAATCATAACATTATCACCTAAAGTAGAACTTCCAGCGAAACCAACTTGACCAGCAATAATACAATTGTTTCCAATTTTGTTGTTGTGAGCAATATGTACTTGATTATCTAAATATGTATTCTTACCAATTATTGTATT
>CACDUS010000025.1 GCA_902555945.1 uncultured Pelagibacteraceae bacterium
CTAAAATCTTTTAAAATTGATGGATATTCTAACCACCATAAATCTTTATTTTTATTTTTAGCTGATAAGTATTTTTTGAAAATATTATAATAGTACTTTTTAATTTTTTTTGTATTAATTATTTGTCTTTCAAGATTACTTATATTTTCATCTCCAATCCAAATTGAGCCTAAAGTGATAGGAACTCTAATAAATTTATCAGTTACTTTAGAAATTTTTATCCAAGTATCAAAATCTTCCCAAGAAAATTTTTCTTTATTTGCTGAGATATAATTTACTTTTTCAAGTATATTTTTTTTTACAACAACACTTGATTGACCTATTGGATTTCCGTTTTCCAAAAAATATTTTAGAATTGGTTTTTTTATAGTCTTAGATTTATCGGATATTTTTTTTTTAAATAAAAAACCTTTGTTCTCAAAAACTAAATCATGATAATACAAATCACCTTTATATTCATCTATATACTTCTTTACCTCTAATAATTTTTTAGGAAACCATCTGTCATCTGAATCTATGAAGCAGATCCATTCAGCTCTAGCTTTTTTAATTCCAAAATTTCTTGAATTTGCTAAGATTCCTTTATTATTTATCTTAAATGAATTAATTCTCTTATCTTTAAAATTATTAATAACTTTTTGAGTTTTGTCCTTTGAGTTATTATCAATTACTAATAATTCCCAATCTTTATAACTCTGTTTTAAAATACTTTTTATAGATATTCTTAAAAAATCTGCTTGATTATATGTAGGTAAAATAATTGAGAAAAAAGGCTTCATCTTTTTAAGATTCTATTAATCAAGCTATCTAACCCTAAAGCTTTCGAATAAAGACTCCCCGCTACATCACTATTGCCAATTCCTATTCTTGGAATCCCAAATAATTTTTTTTTATCGAAATTGCCATGTTCTGTTGTAACAATAGTCTTAAAGTTAAACTTTTTTAACACATTAATTGTTTTTTTTGAAAAACTTTTTTTTGTTCCAAATGGTATTGAAAAGTGATTTATTTTTTTTTTTAATATTTTTTCTAATATCAATTTTGATGTATTGATCTCATCATTTAATTCATGATCTTCTAATAATTTTAAGTTTTGATGAGTATGTGTATGACATCCTATTTCAATTAATTTACTTTGATCAAGTTTTGTTAAATCATTACTAGACAAGAATTCATCTTTCCTATTCAAGCGAGTTTGATCTAAATTTTTTGTAATTTTTGTAAAAAAAGATTTTTGCTCAGATGATTTCATAATAAAAAATTTTTTACAAAAAAAATTATATATTTTTGATTTCAAACTATTGTGTGATATATCAATTTTTTTTTGGTCGTAAAAAATATATTCATTTACCTCTATTATCTGCCATATTTTTAACCACCAAGGGAAATTCTTATTATCTAAAAAACTAGTAACTATATAAATTGTTGCTGGACAATTATATTTTTTTAATATCGGGAACGCATTTTTAAAATTATCAAGATAGCCATCATCAAAAGTAATTACTATTTTTTTTTTTAAACCTAAATCTTTATCTATATCATTTATTGAAATAACATTAAAATTTTCTTTTAAATATTTAATTTGTTTTTCAAAAATACTTTTAGAAACTATCAGGTCGTCACTTGGTCTATCATTATTCTGAAATTCTTCATCTGTAATAACCCTATGGTAATTTAAAAAAACTGTATCAACATTTAAAAAATTTAATGTAAATTCTGTAAATTTTCTTTTTGCAAAATAATTTACGATTTGCCTTAACAATTGATAATCTCCATTTATATTTTTTTTGTTTTTAAAAAAAGACTTAATATTAAACCTGATAGATTTGTTGTTTTAATATATAAATTCATATCAATCATACTATTTGTCCAATTTTTCTTATATGACTCCTGGCCATCACAAAAATCAAAATATTTAAAGTTTTGATTTTCAAAATATTCTAATAATTCAATCATTAAAATTTTTCCAGGTGAATATTTGATCAGATTTGGTTCAATTTTATAAGCAGGAACCAAATAAAAATAATTTAAATTATTCACATAACCTAAGCTTATTGCAATAAAATCATTATTCAATTTTAGTGCAGATACTATGATGTTCTTATCATCTAAAATTTTAGAATAAAATTTCTCAGAAAATGATTTTAAAAAAACTAATTTATTTTTTTTTTCTTTTTTCCACCCTAAAGCTTTTTTAATCAATTTTTTTTTTTCATTAACGTCATTAACTTTTTCAATAAACTTTAACTCTCCAATTTCTGATAATTTTTTTTTTGCCCATCGAAATTTTTGTAAAGATTTATTTTTATTTTTTTTTACTTCTCGCCATTTCA
>CACDUS010000026.1 GCA_902555945.1 uncultured Pelagibacteraceae bacterium
GAAAAAGCAATACCAATGATGATGACAGCAGCTGGCACAGTTCCTGCAGCAAAAGTTTTAGTAGTAGGAGCGGGTGTTGCTGGACTTCAAGCGATAGCTACAGCAAAAAGAATGGGTGCTATTGTTTTTGCTACAGATGTAAGAATGGCATCTAAAGAACAAGTTGAAAGCTTGGGTGGTAAATTTTTAACTGTTGAAGGAGCTGAAAATTTAGAAACTGAGGGAGGTTATGCAAAAGAGGCTTCTGAAGATTTTAAAAAGAAACAAGAGGATTTACTCTCAGAGACTTTAAAAAAAATTGATATAGTTATTTGCACAGCATTAATCCCTGGAAAAAAAGCACCATTAATCATTAAAGAAAACATGATAAATAATTTACAACCTGGTTCTGTAATATATGATCTTGCAGCAATTCAAGGGGGCAACACAGCTTTTACTGAAGTAGATAAAATTGTAGAAAAAAATGGGATTAAAATTATGGGTGAAAGTAATATTTTAAATAAATTACCAATATCAGCCTCAAGCTTGTATGCAAAAAACATGTTTAATTTTGTTGAAAATTTATTTGATAAGAAGAATAAAAAGATCGATATTAATTTAGAAGATGAAATAATAAAAAAGACATTAATTAAATAACTATGGAAATAGATCCTTTAATATTCAGATTAAGTATATTTATTTTGTCAATTTTTGTGGGATATTATGTTGTTTGGAGTGTTACACCCTCTTTACATACTCCATTGATGTCTGTAACAAACGCGATTTCATCTGTAATTATAGTTGGAGCAATAATTGCAGGATTATCAGGAAATTCAGAAAACATATTTAACACTTCAAGTATTTTTGGTTTTTTAGCAATAGCATTGGCAGCAATTAATATTTTTGGTGGCTTTCTGGTAACCCAGAGAATGCTTGCAATGTATAAAAAGAAGAAAAAGGATAAATAATGATATCTGCAAATTTATCAGCAATTTTTTATTTAGTATCAGGTGTATTATTTATTTTAGCTTTAAGAGGTTTGTCATCTCCGGAAACATCTAGACAAGGTAATTTGTTTGGAATTTTAGGTATGATTATTGCAATAACGGTTACATTTTTATCTGTAGGTAATTTTTCAAGTGGATTTATCTACGTTTTATTGTTTATTTTAGCTGGGGGGTTCAATAGGAGCTTTTATTGCTTATCGAATACCAATGACTGCTATGCCAGAATTAGTTGCAGGTTTTCATAGCTTGGTAGGACTCGCTGCAGTATTTGTTGCTATTTCAGCTTTTATGAATCCTGAAGCATTTAATCTTGGAACAAAAGGAAATATAAAACTTGGTAGTTTAATTGAAATGTCTATTGGTGCAGCGGTTGGTGCAATTACTTTCTCAGGCTCAGTTATCGCTTTTTTAAAACTACAAGGAATAATGTCTGGTTCGCCAATTACATTTAAAGGTCAACATCCATTAAACGCAATTATTTTAGTATCAATTGTAATTTTGATTTATTTTTTATGTTCAACACAATCATCAAATCTTTTTTGGATATTATTAGCAGTATCTTTTTTAATTGGTTTTCTTTTAATAATTCCAATTGGTGGAGCTGATATGCCAGTGGTAATTTCTATGCTTAATTCTTATTCTGGTTGGGCAGCTGCTGGGATTGGATTTACTTTAGAAAATACAGCTTTAATAATTACAGGAGCCCTGGTTGGTTCATCTGGTGCAATTTTATCATACATAATGTGTAAAGGTATGAACCGTTCATTTTTTAATGTAATACTTGGTGGATTTGGTGCTACAGATGATACTTCCAGTGTCTCTTCTAAAGAGCAGAGACCAGTCAAAAGTGGTAATGCTGATGATGCTGCCTTTCTAATGAAAAATGCTTCATCAGTTATAATTGTTCCAGGTTATGGGATGGCAGTTGCTCAAGCTCAACATGCACTAAGGGAAATGGTGGATACTTTAAAGAAAAATGATATTAAAGTTTCTTATGCTATTCACCCCGTTGCTGGAAGAATGCCTGGTCATATGAATGTATTATTGGCAGAAGCAAACGTTCCTTACGATGAAGTTTTTGAATTAGAAGAAATAAATAATGATTTTGCGAATGCCGATGTTGCATTTGTAATTGGAGCTAATGATGTAACAAATCCAGTCGCTAAAACTGATCCACAAAGCCCAATATACGGAATGCCAGTTTTAGATGTAGAAAAGTGTAAATCAGTACTATTTGTAAAAAGAAGCCTTTCCCCAGGTTATGCTGGTA